>JBNKNP010000200.1:0-15397 GCA_050293905.1 Desulfobacteraceae bacterium
CCGGCGGCCGCTACCGGCCCCTGAAAGAGGCCGATCTGCCCAAGATCCATGCCGCAGCCCTGACGATCCTCGAACGCACCGGGTTGGGCGATGCGACGCAGGAGTTGCTGGACCTGATGCTGCCGAAGGGCGCGGTTCTGAACGAACATGGGCGGCTTTGCTTTCCGCGCGGTCTGATGGAGGATGTAATCGCCGGGGCGGCGGATGCGCCGTGTATCTTGATCCGGGCAGTCTGATCGTTTCAGCTGCTTTCCCCGCACCGGGAATTGCGGGCATCAGGCACCTTTTTGATAGCTGCACCCGATGGCTGATTGGCGGACTTGAACAGACCGGGGTTCCCGGCGTAACCATGGACGGGATTTCAGATCTGGTGATCAAAAACCGTAAAATCGGGGGAACCTGTTTTTACCGCTCCAAAGGATTTGCCTACTATTCAGCCAGTATTCTGGTGGCGGTAGATCCTGATCTGATGGCGGCTTACCTTTTCCATCCGCCAAGAGAACCGGAATACAGGCAGAAAAGAGACCATGCTGATTTTGTTACATCACTTGACGCACACATGGCCGGTATCAAGACAGAAACGTTTTGTGAACAAATAAAACTGAATTTAACTGCCCAGGATCTGGACGAAAGTCTTTTTAACAGATAAATTTGTTTTTACCCGACCGTTTTGCATCATATAATTTGGTATCCACATCCTTCACCAAAGTGTCAAAAGAGTCTCCGGGTAAATATTGCGATAATCCGCCGCTGATGGTGATTTTAAAATTTTGTTTGAATTTAATCAGATCAATGATTCTCAACAATCTGTTAATCAATTGAACAGCCTCATTTATATCTGTGTTGGGAAGGATCATCATAAATTCTTCTCCACCCCATCTTCCAAAATAATCTATCTGTCTTAAATTATCGGATATCGTTTTTGATAATTTTTTTAGCGCCTCATCTCCGACATCATGGCCAAACCTGTCGTTGATATTCTTAAAATCATCAATGTCGAACAAAAACACAGACAAACTGGACCCGGTATGCCTGGAAAATCTTTCAATTTCCTCTTTTAAAATGCTCTCGATTTTGCCCCGGTTGAATATCTGGGTCAGGCTGTCAAACATGGCTATTTTTTTAAGTGATTCATTGGACTTTTTCAGCTTTGAGTTCAGCAGTTTAATTTTGTATTCAGCCCTTTTCTGCTCTGTGATGTCCTGAAGCGTCTCAATGGCACCGATGATCTTTCCGGAAGGGTTCTTTAAAGGGGCTGCCGTAAAAAACAACCAGGTTCCGCTTGTCCCCATGTGAGGGAAAAAGTCAATTGCTTCATATGTGCCTTTTATGAGGGAAGATTCTTTAACTTTCCCTGCATAATATTGATTAACAAGATCATCAAGATTATTGTCCACGACAAGATCGGCCATGATGGGTCTTTTTTCAGGATAAAACGGCTGCCATTGATTGCATGTTCCGATCATTTCGCCTGCGCTCACGCCGATGATTTTATCACAGGCTTTATTCCAATGGGTGATCCTGTGATCGTTGTCAATCACAAGTGTAGGCACGGCGCTTCCCTGGATGATCTGGAACAGTCTCTCCTGACTTTCCAGCAGGGACTGGGCAGCCTGATTCTTGGTAATTTCAACAGCGGCCAGGTTTCCGATCAATGTCAGTGTGTCCAGGTTTTCAGGCGTAAAAACCGTCTGCTGCCGGTTAAATACATACAGGACACCAATATTTTTTGTTCCCATCTGGATGGGTGCCGCCATTCCCGAAACAAGGTCCTCGTCTTTGATCAGTTGATCAAGCATTCCCAAATGGTCCAGGCTTTTGTCCTTAAAATAATTGTCCACAATATGGCCTTTGCGGGTTTTGGCCACTTTACCGCCAAGCCCTTTGCCCATTGGAATTTTTACTGTTTTAAAGGCTTGGGTGCGGATGCCGGACGTTGCTTTCATAAAGACAAAGTCACTGTGTTCATCCCGCAGGGCAATAAAGGCAGCCTGGGTTTTGAGCACCTCCCGGCTTTTATCCACCACCAGTTGAAGATTCATATCCAGATCCTGGTCAGCAGTCATGGCAATGGCCAGATCATAAAACGCCTGAAATATTTCCAGCTGATTCTGCAAATGACTCTCCTGTTTTTATTTACCTGTATTGCCAAGTTTGATAGTATTCAAATTTAAGATAGAGATTCGCAGTTTGTCAACAAAACTATTGAAATAATCAAAACGAAATATCAGGAATCGTTTCTTGTGAAAGGATGGTCAACATGAAGTCTTTTTGTCAGTCAACAAACAATCAAAAAGGGAGAATCCCAATCCGCATTTTAATGGGATTATTGTTTTCAATGGTATTGGCCGGTTGTGTCGGAATGGTTAAAGGAGAGTATTTTTTAAGCTCTCAAGAGTATAAAAAAGGGATTTCAGTATTTGAAAAAGAAATAGAAAAAGAACCTTCCAGTGCTGAAAATCATTTTTACCTGGGCCGATTCTATCTGGCTGAAAATAAGTTTAAAAAAGCCAACGCGCATCTGAAAAAAGCAGTCAGCTATAAACCGGATTCGGAAAAATACCGGTTCTGGCTGGGACTTTCCCATGCCGGGCTGAAGCAGTATCGTTCAGAACAGCGCAGCTATCTAAAAGCCATTGAACTCAATCAAAACTATTATCCTGCCCATACCTATCTGGGACATTGTTATTTCAGGGAAAAACAATATAAAAAGGCGCTGAAAAGTTATGATACAGCCCTTTTGATCCGGAAAAACAATCCTGCTGCCGTTTATAACCGCGCATTGATTCTATACACATTAAAGCGTTATCCAGAGGCTGTTCAGGGGTTTAAAAAATATATTGATGCATATCCGTACAGCCCGAAAATTGTCCGGGCAGCCGGGTATTTGAACCGGACGGGAGATTTTGAATACCGGATTCATCTGATAAACAGACGAAAGATGGTTGTAAAGAAAATACAATTCCAGCCGGCAAAGACAGAGCTGACCCGGGAATCCATTGATGTATTAAGGCAGATCGGCCAACGTTTAAAAAATAACCCGGATCTTGTGCTGTACGTTCTTTCATATCAGAAAAACAACAAACCCCTTGCCCGCGAAAAAGCAGGGGCTGTCAAACAATACCTGCTCGACTATTATTCAACCCTGAAGCCTGAACATATACAATTGAGCTGGTTTGATGCAGGGGAAAAAATAGATACCGGAAAAAAAAGGTATACACTTGATGAATCCATCAGTTTTTTTGCTGCACTGAAAACCGTTCTTAAATAAAAATTGTGACCAAACTGATTTCAGGCCGTATATATGAGTGAGAGGGCATATTGGAAGAGAATGATGATATTGATATTGTGTTGAAGGTCCTGAAAGGTAAGAAATTTCATTACCACAAGATCGTTGAAAAATATCAGCATTCCATTTACAGCTGCATGATGCGCTTTACCCGTTCAGAGCAGCAGGCCCAGGATTTAACTCAGGAGGTATTTATGAAAGCATATACAGCCTTGAACAGGTTTGACGGCAGCCGGCGGTTTTTTCCCTGGCTGTTCACGATTGCCATGAACACGGGCAGGGACTGGGCAAGAAAGATGGGCCGGCAGCCGGAATTTTCCGACATCTCACCGGACAGCACCTGGACTGCATCCTCCGGCAGATCACAAGAGGCAATTCTGGAGAAAAAAGAAAGTCTTCTTAAAATTAAAAAAGCATTGGAGCGGATTCATCCCGACCAGCGGGAAGCTGTTATTCTCAGATACAAATATGAGATGTCAATCGCTGAAATCTCAGAAATATTCAATATCTCGGCAAGTGCAACAAAAATGCGGATTGTAAGAGGATTAAAACAATTAAAAGAAAATCTGAGTGATGAAAATAAAAAATAACCATATCCCGATACCTGATGAAAAATTGTTATCAGGCATTAAAGAAATGCCGGAATATACAGCGCCCGACGATCTGGTGTTGAATGTAATGACCCGGATAAACACCAAGCAGCCGTCATTTTGGGATAAAATCGTTTCTTTGTTCAACCATCAGGTCTATTTTTCTTTTTCTCCTGTCAGAGTTTTTGCCGTTTCATTGTTTCTGGCAGCAGGGATATACATGATGTCCGGCCATATTCCCGGTATGAATTCCCCGGGGAATAAAACACCCGGCAACCAGGAAGATTCCTTGCATCAGATGGTGAGCAGTTCCTCCCAGGTATCAGACGTGTCCAATTTTGATATGGGAAAACAACTGCTGTCCATCGGGGCGTTTGAAGAATCAATACGTTATCTTGAACAGGCCGTAAACGATGATCCGTTCAATGCAGAGTACCGTTTCTGGCTGGGTGTTAATTTTGGAAACTTAAAACAGTATGGGAAAGAACGCAAAGCCTATCTGAAAGCGGTATCATTAAAGCCGGATCATCTGATGTCCCGGTTTTACCTGGGACATAATTATATGAGCGAATCTAAATGGGAAGACGCACTTCATGCCTATGATACGGTTTTCCGCATGCATCCGGATTTTGAACGGGCGTTGTACAACAAGGGGCTGGCGCTGAAAAACCTGGAAGATCCGAAAGGTGCCATTAAGGCATGGAAGCAGTACCTGGCCCGAAAGAGCAGCGGTATCTGGGCCTTGAAAGCCGTTGCCCGGTTAAATGCGGCAGGCAGTTATGAATACCGAGTGTTCCAGCTGGGAAAAAAACGGGTTATTTTCGGGCCGTTTAATAGGAATGCATTGGAAAATAAAATCTGGATATCATCATCAGACATAACCCGGCTGGGGCATTCTCTGACGGAAAACCCAATGCTTGATCTGTTTATCATTGTGAACCATTTCAACCATGCCGAAGGGGCTAAAAATCAGGCCGTAAGCATTAAAAATGAAATTTTAAACGCATTTCCAAACATTAAACCTTCCCGGATCAGACTCAGCTGGTTTGGTGAAAAGGAAAACATATCCACCGGTCCCCGGCCGGTTTCCCTGGAACGGTCTGTCCGTTTTCTGGGAATTGAACAGGAAACAATATTAAAAGGAGTTCGAACATGAAATTTAAACTTATCTTCCTGATGGTGATTACAGGTATTTTTCTGGTCTGTTTTAACCTTGCCGCTGCAGAAGAGACTGGCACAGATGATGGGACACAGACCAATACAGTGGAAGAGGAACCTGCATTTAAAAATGCTGCTGAAGCCCAGCGGGCCATGAATCTGGCCGAAGCCTATGCGGCAAGACCGGATCCGGAATTGCAGGGAGCGCTTGATAAAGTCAGCGAGGCGCAAAAGGAGTTGGACGCGGCCATAGAAGCCGGGGATGAAGCACGGATTGAAGAAGCGGAAAAAGCACTTGAGGATGCCCAGAAAAATGCTGATGATAAAATGGCTGAAGATACGGATCTCACCGCCGAAGATATCGCACAAATGCGCGATGACGGCCTGGGCTGGGGCGAAATAGCCCATGAGTTGGGACTCCATCCCGGTGTTTTGGGGCTGGGCCACACCAATAGAAATAAAAATAAAAAAGGTGATCTGGGGGAAAACAGTTGGGGTGACCGAACAGATGACCAGGAATTTAAAGCAGCCACTCACAGGAATTTTAAATCCGGATTTTCCCAGGGGCATGGCGCATCTGCCGACAAGGGTGATAAAGGAAATTCATCTGATAACGGCAATAAAAATAATTCAAAAGGAAAATCAAATGCCGGCGGCAATAATGGAAAGGGCGGTGGTAACGGCGGCGGCAATGGTAAAGGTGGCGGAAAGAAATAGCACTGTTTTCCAAATCCGCTAAATTTTGCAGGGGATGATGAGATGGATTTTCATCATCCCTGTTTATATGTTAGAAAAATTGTAGTAGTAAAAATGAGATTTTAATATTGAATATGGTATTTTTCATAGTTTTCAATGATAAACTGGGAAGGCAGCATTCCCGGCACAACGCCCTGACCGTCAAGGCATCATGGTTTACAGTTTTTTTGTGCTGTCGATGATATCCTGGGCAAAATAAAGCAGGCTGCTGTAAAATGAAAAGACCTGGATCAGTCTTTTGGAATCAAACCTGCGGATTAATCCTTCTTTTCGAATGTTTATCAGCTTTGTATCCAGAGCGGCCACCCGGGCTTCAAGTGTTTTAGCTTCAGGCAAGGCATCATTTTTCATGAGTCTGACAAGGGTGTCTCCGCTTTCTTTCGCCAGGGCTTGAAGTTCATCAGCCATGATAATATCATACCCGTTCTCATCCAGGGAATTAAGAGTCCGGACCATATTGCGCAGATGTTCGGCAGAACGGTTCATGAGGGATACTTTTTTGGAAAAATTTTTATTGAAGCTCTTATGATAGATCAACGCTTCATGCAAACGGATTTTCTGCAGCAGGGCATGATTGTCCCAGATATCCTTAACCAGTTCATCCACAAGAGTTTCATCCACATTCTGCTGCTTTGAGATAAAGGCTTTCACAAGGATACGGCATTTTTGGGAACATGCGTTTGACTGTTCCTCAAGTTTATCCATTAATGCATCCACCCGTCTTTTAGGGAAAATTAATATTGACACCGCAAAGGCACAGAGAATACCGATAAAAATTTCAGAGACCCTGGCCATGCCGAAAGCAAAAATATTGTCGGTATGGCTGCCGGTCATGACGATAATGACAACCGTTATGGCTGCCATGCGGTACCGGTTTTTGTAGCGGGACAGGAAGCTGCAGATGCCGATGGTGACAAACAGAGCAATGCCGATAAAAAAATCAGTTCTTGGAATAACAAGGAGGACCAGCACGCCGAACAGGGCTCCGGCAATGGTTCCGGATAACCGGTACAGACACATTTCTATGGAATCAGCCACATATATCTGCATGACAATCACAGTGGAGATTACGGCCCAGTATCCGAACTCCAGGTGTAAAAGCGTGGTGATCGTATAGGCAAGAACTGCCGCAAAAGCAGTTTTCAATCCATGGGTCACATGTGTCGGCCAGGTATTCATACCATCGTTTCCACTGGGATTAATTGTTTTTTGATCGCCGCCGGAGCCTTAAAAAAATTTTAACCGAAAGAAAGAGGCTTAAAAAGGCTAAAAAGAAAGGAAACCAGGCATGTTTTTTAAAAGCCTCAGAACTCAGCCCTACAAAAATACCGGAAAGAGAAAACACAAAAACAATGATCATGAAGGCGATCAGGACCCAGCATGCGAAATTGGAATCATACCAGGGTGTTATGGCTTTTCTAAAAAACGGGTTGGGGTCTAATTGCATTTGGGTTTCCAAAAAAATGGGGTAACACCACAATATATGGATTTTTTTTCTTGACAACCAACAACATATTGATTAAATCTAATGTGCAGCGTTTCCGGAGCATCTATATACCGAGTCAATCAATGCTGACAAAGATATGTTAATTTTTATCAGATATCAAGGGGTGAGATCATGTTTGAGCAGATTAAAAAACGGGATGGGAGAGTATCTGAATTTGATTCATCAAAAATTACCAGTGCGATAAGAAAAGCCGGTGAGGCAACAGGTGAATTTGATGAGCGTGAAGCCAGGAAACTGACCATGAAAGTGGTGACCCTGGCCAGGGATATGCGGATAGGTCCGGTTCCCGAAGTTGAGGAAATACAGGATATAGTGGAAAGAGTCCTTCTGGATTCCCCGTTTTACAGAACTGCCAAGGCCTATATCATCTACCGGGAACAGCACAATCAGATTCGAAAAATTGCCATTAAAGAGAATGTGGGCCTGATGGAGTCCTATATCCGGAGAATGGACTGGAAAGTTAAAGAGAACTCCAACATGAGCTATTCTCTCCAGGGACTCAATAATTACATCTCTTCAGATATTACGGCTGAATACTGGCTGAACAGAATTTATCCTCCTGAAGTCAGGGATGCCCACTACGAGGGAGATCTGCACATTCATGATTTAAGTCTTTTATCTGTTTACTGCGTGGGATGGGATTTGCAGGATCTGCTGCTCGAAGGCTTTAAAGGGGTTGCCGGCAAGGTGGAGTCTTCTCCGCCCAAACATTTCAGAAGTGCCCTGGGTCAGATTGTTAATTTCTTTTATACCTTGCAGGGTGAGGCTGCCGGCGCCCAGGCCATGTCTAATTTTGACACACTGCTGGCCCCGTTTATCTGGGAAGACAATTTGTCCCATCGACAGGTTAAACAAGCCTTGCAGGAATTTGTCTTTAATATCAATATTCCCACCCGGGTGGGGTTCCAGACACCGTTTACCAACATTACCATGGACCTGAATGTACCGGCCACCCTGAAAAATCAGCCGATTATCATCGGCGGGGAATACAGGGAACAGACCTATGGCGGATTCCAGGCGGAAATGGATATGCTGAATGCAGCCTTTGCCGAAGTCATGATGGAAGGGGATGCCAAAGGCCGGGTATTTACCTTTCCCATTCCCACATATAATATTACCGAGGAATTTGACTGGTCAAACCCCAACCTTGAAAATATCTGGAAGATGACCGGTAAATACGGCATTCCTTATTTTTCAAATTTTGTCAATTCAGACATGGACCCGGAAGATGCCAGGTCCATGTGCTGCCGCCTGCGGCTGGACAACCGGGAATTGAGAAAAAGAGGGGGCGGCCTGTTCGGTGCCAATCCGCTGACCGGCTCCATTGGTGTGGTCACCCTGAACCTGCCCAGGATCGGCTATCTTGCCAAGGATGAGGCTGATTTTATCAGCCGTCTGGATGCGTTGATCGAGCTTGCCGCAGAATCCTTGAGCATCAAGCGCAAGATCCTTGAAAAATTCACTGACGGTGATCTGTATCCCTATTCAAAGTTTTATTTAAGAAAAATTAAGGAAAGCACCAGCGTTTACTGGCGAAACCACTTTTCCACCATTGGAATTTTAGGAATGAATGAAGCCTGTATCAATTTTATGAATGAAGGCATTCATACGAAAAACGGCCAGGAATTTTCCGTCAGGATCATGGATCATATCAGAAGTAAAATTGAGCAGCTGCAGGAAGAAACAGATGAGATTTTCAACCTGGAAGCCACACCGGCAGAAGGCACCACCTACCGGTTTGCCAGCAAGGACAAGGCAAAGTTTAATGATATCATCTGTGCCAACGAAGAAGAATTCAAACAGGGCAGTGATCCTTTTTATACCAATTCAACCCATCTGCCGGTCAATTATACTGATGATATCTTTGAAGCATTGGAGCTCCAGGATCCGCTTCAGACCAAATATACCGGCGGAACGGTTCAGCATCTGTTTCTGGGCGAGGAAGTCACGGACATCGAAGTGGTTAAAAATCTGGTGGACAGGGTCTCAAGATCATTTAAACTGCCCTATTTTACCTTGACTCCGACCTTCAGTGTCTGTCCTTCCCACGGATATATTTCAGGCGAACATGAAAAATGTGATACCTGTGATTCTGAGACTGAAGTCTATTCACGGGTGGTGGGATATTTAAGGCCGGTGGGCCAGTGGAACAATGGAAAACAAACTGAATTCTGCATGAGAAAAACCTTTAACGTGGCATAGGGAAAGAACGGCAGATGAATATTGGCGGGTTTGGGAAAAATTCCCTGATTGATTTTCCCGGAACCATTGCCTGTATCGTTTTCACCCGGGGCTGTAATTTTTTTTGCCCCTATTGCCATAACCCTGATTTAGTTACCGGCCCCGGAACCCGTTCCGCGGCCGGTAATTTGTCTGAACCGGACAATTTAATAGAACCGGAATGGATTTTTGATTTTTTAGACAAAAGAAAAGGGTTGCTCCAGGGTGTGGTGATTACCGGAGGAGAACCCTGCCTGCAAAAAGATCTGCCGCAATTCTGCCTAAAAATAAAACAGATGGGATACAAGGTGAAGCTGGACACCAACGGCAGCTTTCCCCGGGTCGTTGAGCATCTTCTCAAACAGGAGCTGCTGGATTTTGTAGCCATGGATATCAAAACCAGTCTTGAAAATTATTCCCTTGTTGCTCCGGATAATTTTGATGCCCGAAAAATCGCGGACAGCGTTAAAATTATCATGAATAATGCACCAGACTATGAGTTCAGGACCACCTGCAGCCGTCCGTTTATCAACGCGGAAATTTTGGAAAATATCGGCAGAATGGTCAGCGGGGCGTCCCGGTACAGTCTTGCCAAATGTTCTCGGAATGTAAAAGTGCTTGATTCCAATTTTGTAAAATCGGATAATCATTTTTACTCAGACGGGGAAATGGAAAACCTTAAAAAGATATTGGACCCCTATGTTGTTAAAACCATATTAAGGTAAACAAGGACACTGCCATGGAAGCTGCACTTGTAAAAGCGGTGATCGATCTTAATGCCATTGGGAAGAATGTGACCAACCTGCATGGGATGACCGGATCAAACACACGGTTTATGGCAGTGGTCAAGGCAAATGGATATGGTCACGGGGCTGTTCCTGTGGCTAAAAAAGCCCTTGAAAGCGGAGCCTCCTGGCTGGGGGTGGCCCGGCTTCACGAGGCGATCGAACTTCGCGATGCCGGCATATCTGCCCCGATTTTAATTTTCGGTTATGTCCATCCCTCCCATGGAGCCCGGGTGAGTGATCTGAACCTGACGCTTTCCGTCTATAGTCTTTCAATGGCTAAAGCCCTGGCTGCTGAAGCTGAAAAACACGGCAGGAGCATACCTGTCCATTTAAAAGTGGATACCGGCATGGGCCGGGTGGGAATGATTATCACCCCTCCGGATGACCGCTCTGCAAGACAGCAGGTCCTTCGAGATATTCAAGCGATGACGGAACTCCCCGGAATCCGGCTTCAGGGGCTGTATACGCATTTTGCCGGGGCAGATCACATGGATCCTTCCTATACGCTGAATCAGATTGAATTATTTGATTCTTTATGGAACGATCTTATCAAAAAGGGCATATCAATTCAAATCCGTCATGCAGCCAACTCCGCCGGCATTATACAATTTCCCCAGGCCCATTATGATATGGTCCGGGCGGGTATTTCCCTTTACGGGTTTTATCCGTCAAAAGAGGTGGACCATACTCTGGTTGACCTGTTTCCCGCAATGACCCTGACCTCTTTTCTGACCGCAGTCAGACCGGTGCCCAAAGGATTTAAAACCAGTTACGGCATGACATATGAAACATGTGAGCCGACAAAACTGGCATCCGTGCCTGTCGGATATGCTGACGGATTCTCAAGACGGTTTTCTTCCAACGGAAATATGCTGGTCAGAGGGCTCAGAGCACCGATTGTCGGCCGGGTCTGCATGGATCAGACCATGATTGATGTGGGCAAAATTCCCGGGGTCCGGGCCGGGGATGAAGTGGTGCTCATCGGTTCCCAGGGGAATGAAACCCTCACAGCCGATGAACTGGCAGACCGGGTGGAAACCATTAATTATGAAATCGTTTCCGCGCTGACCGCCCGGGTAAGGCGGGTTTATTCGGGCTCGGGTTCGGGGTAAACCATTTTGCCGGTCAGGGACAGATCATACCCGCCGTATTCTTCGGCTGTCGCCTGGATGACCTTGCCTTTTAAAAGCGCTAAGAAATACTGGATGCCCTGATCAAAAAAGCGCGATTTGTTGATCAGCAGATCAAAGCGCTCCCAGCCCAGGGAAATAAAATCAAGCCCCAGGATATTGGCCACGGGCCGGATGCCGGGACCGGCATCTGCCTTGTTTCTCATCACGGTTAATCCCACATCCATGTGCCGGGACAGGCAGTCTTCATACCCGTGAATGGCCTCGGGTTTAATGCCGGCAGCTTTTAATTCCCTGTCAAATAACTGCCGGGTGCCGCATCCGACCTGGCGGTTAATGATACGGATGTGCGGTTTGGCAAGATCTTTGATTGTTTTTATATTTTTCGGGTTGCCTTTCTGGAGCATGATACCCTGTTCTCTCCGGCAGAACGTCACCACGGCCAGGGTCTGTTTTTCTTCTCCTTTTAAAAAAGGGAAATTATACTCCTGGTTTTCCGCAACCATATGGCTGGCCGCAATATGGCACAGATTCTGTTTCAACGCCCTTATTCCGCCCATGGAGCCTGCAATGCCAAACATGACCATGTGGTCTTTATGTTTATTGTTAAAGGTGGAAATCATTTTGTCCAGCAGAAGATCATTGCTGCCGGCAATGAGGGTCAGGCCGTGGTAGGACGGCAGTTTTGCGATTTCCGGATAGTTCAGGGTGGCGGTTTCAACCCACTGGATCACCAGGTCTTTGGGAAACAGCCATTTGCCGGTGACCTTTGTTGCCGGCAGCCCTTTTTCTGAAATCAGGGAATAAACCATTTTTTCATTTACGTTCAAGAATTTTGCCACTTCTTTGGTTGACAGCATCTCACTCACGGCACGATCTCCTTTTTTTTTACCTGTGGTTTATTCCTTTTAAAAAACAATAAAAAAATGAATGTTCAATATATCTGGTGAGATGCGCATAGTCAAGCCTTCACCGCAGGGTTAATCCTGCTTGACATTCAATAGGACTCCCATTATTTATAAACGAACAATCCATACGATAAACCAGGAGATTATGAAACCGAAAATCATCAGTTTTGTCGGAAAATCCAATTCCGGAAAAACAACACTACTAGAAAAAGTAGTCGACTGTCTGACCCGGAAAGGATATTGTATCGGAACGGTCAAGCACACCCATCACAAGTTTGATCCGGATAAGGAAGGAACGGACAGCTGGCGGCACAGGAAGGCCGGTGCAAGGGCCACCATGGTTGATATGGACGATAAAATTTATCTTGTCAAAGATGATGCCCGGACTCCGGAAGAAAAGATGATGAGCTGTTTAGCGGATATGGATATCATTATTGCCGAAGGATACAAACGCCGGAATTTTCCAACAATTGAGGTATTCAGAAAAGAGAGCAGCCACAGGCACCCACTTTTTCTGGACAAGACAGCAATGGTGGGCCGGACCATGGTTGCTTTTGTTACGGATTCAGAATACAGGCCGGATGTTCCGGTTTTCGGGCTGGAGGACATTTCAGCGATTTCAGGATTCATCGAAGAAAATTTTTTAAAGCAATAGATGGCGTACTCCTGTAACAATAATAAATTTATAACCGTTCCGGTCCTGGTTTTTGTTCTGAGCCTTCTTTTTTTTTATTCCATTGGATATGCCGCATCCGACTGTATTACCCAATTTGAAAACGGAGCCGTCAATTGGCGTACCGGCAGGATTACCGCCGTTGGAAAAGCCTTTCCCAAGGACAACCGGGAGGCCAGTCTTGAAGCTGTTCCCGGACTTGCACGGGCAGATGCTAACCATCAGATCATTGATATCCTGCAGCAGGTAAAAATTAATCATGGGCTGCGGGTTGGCGACTATGCATCTAAAAATGATATTATTCTGGCCGGCATGGAGAAAACAGCATGGGATGCCGTAGTAACAGAACAATATTACTCGTCTGCTCTATCTGTTGAAATCCATATTGAAACCAGTATGTACGGGGGGTTTATGCAACTGGTCCTGCCCGAAGACATCCGACAAATTCCTAAAATCGCCCGCCAGTCCGTGCCGAAACAATCTGAATCCGTTGATAAAAACGGTTTTACCGGTCTTATTGTGGATGCAAAAGGATTGGGTGTTGAACCGGTTTTAAACCCGATAATTGTCAGTGAGCAGGGCCATGATGTCTATTCACCCGTTTTTATCAGCAGGGAGTTTGCTGTCCAGAACGGGGTGTGCAAATATGTTTGCAGCATGGAAAATGCGCTGGCAAATACCCGGGTCGGTGATCATCCGTTTGTTGTTAAGGGGCTCCGAACCCAGGGAATTCAGAACTCCATTGTTGTCATCAGTATGTCGGATTATCAAAAACTGGAACGAAAAGCGGAACGCCACACGTTTTTAAAAGAATGCCGCGTCACCATTATCATTGATTAAACTAATTTTGATTAAACAAGGCATTGTCGATCAGCCGGGTGCTGCCCACTTTTACTGCCAGGGCCAGCAGAACAGGGCTCTTTAGATTCTGTGTGTCTTCAAGGGTCTCAGGATTGCAGAAACTGATATAGTCCACCCTGGTTTCACCAAAGGAATGAATAAAAGCGTTCAGCTCTTTTTTAATTGTTTCAGCATCCTTTCTGCCTTTTTCAATCATTTCTTTTGCCATATCCAGTGATTGAGAAAGACTTAAGGCTGATACGCGCTGGGCCTTTGTCAAATAGGCATTTCTAGAACTCATGGCAAGCCCGTCCGGTTCCCGGATAATTTTTCCGGCCACAATCTTAATGTCAAAATCAAGATCTTTTGTGAGTTGACGAATAATCTGAAGCTGCTGATAATCTTTTTGTCCGAAGACCGCCACATCCGGCATGATAATATTGAACAATTTTGTGACAACAGTGGCCACGCCTGAAAAATGGACCGGCCTGGACGTGCCGCATAAATAATTGGGAAGATATTCAAGTGAAATCCGGGTTTGAAAATTCTCCGGGTAAATAACATCTTTTGTGGGTAAAAAAACAGCAGTTACACCGGCTTTTTCAGCAAGGGAAAGATCCTTTTCAATGTCGCGCGGATATGAATCCAGATCTTCATCGGGCCCGAACTGGGTGGGATTGACAAAAATGGAGAGCACCAGTTCATCGCACAAGGGCTTCCCCTTTTCCATCAAAGAGACATGTCCCTGGTGCAGAAAACCCATGGTCGGAACAAAACAAATGGTTTTTGATTCTTTTTTTATTGATTTTGACCAGGCCTGCATCTGTGCTGCTGTCTTAAAAATTTTCATTATTGCTCAAGCTCCTCTTTGATGGCGATTCCCAAATCCAGAACGGTATATGGTTTTTTTATGAAACTTCCCGCCCCAAGGCGTTGGGTTTTTGCAACATCTGCGGATTCAGAATAGCCACTGACAATGATGGCCTTTTGATCCGGGTTTATCTGTTTGATCCGGCGGAAAGTCTCAAATCCGCTGATGGACGGTGCCATAATCATATCAAGAATGACCAGCGCCACGGGCTGTGTTTTAATAAACTCAACCGCATCATGGCCATTATCAACGGCTTTTGCCTGATACCCCAGACTGTCCAGAATGATAAGCGCAATATCCTGCTGTTCTTTTAAATCGTCCACTACCAGGATTAATTCTTTGTTGCCTCTTATCTCTTCAATGGACAGACAGGGCTGTTTATCCGCTATCTCCTGCCGGACGGCAGGAAAAAGCAGTTCAAAAACAGTCCCATTTCTATCCGAATGGATAAAAATATGACCATTGTGATCCTGGATCGCATTCCAGACCACGGTCAGCCCTAATCCTGACCCGCTTTTTCCCATTTCTTTCTTGGTGAAGAAAGGATCAAATATATTTTTAATATGTTCCTTTTTTATGCCTCTGCCGTTATCGGCGATTTTTAAAACAACATATTCCCCTTCTTTGACATCTTCATAGCCTGGCAGCGACGCATCAATGTAACCGT
>JBNKNP010000201.1:0-14270 GCA_050293905.1 Desulfobacteraceae bacterium
CCTGGCTGAAGGCTGCGGCGACAATATTCATGAAACGCCGGAAGTGTTCAATCAACTGGGGTTTTTCGACCTGGCGCGGGAATTTGATATTGAATTGATGGATCTGAATGCTGAATCATTAACGACCCGCACCCTGCCTGGAAATCAGATCTTTCCTAAAATTCATCTGCCTGAAATTGCCTTTAACAGCTTTATTATATCATTGCCTGTTTTAAAGGCTCATTCCCTTGCCCGGATCACAGGCACACTGAAAAATATGATGGGCTTTGCACCGCCCCAATATTACTCAGGCAACGGTGTATGGAAAAAGGCTTTTTTTCATCAACAGATGCAGGAGAGCCTGATTGAACTATGCCGTTACCGCACCCCGGACCTGACCATCATGGATGCCAGCGTGGGATTATCCGACTATCACCTGGGTGGCCCTGTCTGTGATCCTCGGGTGGGTAAAATCCTGGTATCGGATGACCCGTTTAAAGCAGATCAGTGTGCTGCCCGACTTCTGGGAATAACTCCGGATACCGTAAAACACATTTTTCAGACCTAATGTGTATCATGCACATTTTGAAATCGACAAGCGTCGGGATCTGACCCAGGTCTGCTTTAAAAGGTGAAACACATCAGAAGGCATACCGAACGGCAGATCAACCAAAGAAAATTCCGGGTTGATTTTAATTGGACCGATGTATTTTCCCTCAAGCCCTGCTTCGTTGGAAATGGCACCCACCAGATCTTTTGGGCGAAGTCCGTGTTTTTTCCCCACTTCAATGCGATATCGTTCCATCCCATTTTTCAGCGGAACAGCCGGAGTTGTTTCTATGACCTGGGGTCTTTTTGTTTTATTTTTAACCACAATTGTTGCATCGGATTTCTTACGCTTTTTTTGTTCAATAGCATTCAGGGGCAGCAAAAGGGGTTTGCTTCCGTGGGCCAGCTTTGCCAGGGCTGCTGCCACCTGCTCTGCCGGCACGTCCTGTTCTTCGGAATATTCCCGGACAAGACCGGTAAAAAAGTCCAGATCACCTGAATCCAGGGTCTTGGTAATGGATTCTTTAAAATCTGCCACCCGCTTTTTATTGATGTCTTTATTGGACGGCAGAAAAATTTCTTTGACTTTCTGCCGGGTAACCCGTTCGATATGTTTGAGCATCCAGCGTTCATTACGCCCTAAGAAAAGGATGGCTTCACCGGCCCGTCCTGCCCTGCCGGTTCTGCCGATCCGATGGATGTAGGGCTCTGTTTTTCCCGGCATATCATAATTGATCACATGGGAAATCCGGTCCACATCCAATCCTCTTGCAGCGACATCCGTGGCCACAAGAATATCGATATGGCCATTTTTCAACCGGTTAACCGTCCGTTCTCTGGCAGCCTGTGCCATGTCACCGTTTAGCGCTTCAGCTTTAAATCCGTTTTCTTCAAGAATCTTTGTCAGCTCAACCGTGGCAGACTTGGTTTTTGTAAATACAATTACCCCGTCATATGACGCAGCCTGGAGCATCCGGACAAGGGCTGTGCTTTTTTTGGCCCCCTTGATCATCCAGTATTTCTGGTTAATGGTACTCATTACATCGGTATCATGCGCAACAATGATTTCTTCCGGATTTTTTAAATATCTGCCGGCAATTTTTCTTATGGGCCCGGGCATGGTGGCGGAAAACAGGGAAATCTGCGAATCATCCGGTGTTTTTTCCAGGATCCATTCCACATCATCAATAAATCCCATGTGGAGCATTTCATCAGCTTCATCCAGAACCAGACTGAACAGATCGGAAAAAGAGACTGTTTTTCTGCGCATATGATCCATAAGCCTGCCTGGGGTACCCACCACAACATGGACACCGTGTTTCAACTGCTTGAGCTGAACACCATAGCTCTGGCCGCCGTAAACGGCCAGGACATTCAGCCCCTTCATCTTTGAACCATAAGTCTTAAAGGATTCCGCCACCTGAATTGCCAGTTCCCGGGTGGGAGTCAGTACCAATACCTGAGGACGTTTATTATCAAGATCAATCCGCGACAGCAGCGGTAAAGCAAAAGCCGCTGTTTTTCCGGTACCGGTCCTTGCCTGGCCGATCAAGTCCCTGTTTTTAATAATATGGGGTATGGTCATCGCCTGGATGGGCGTAGGATTATCATAACCAACACTCTGAACTGCAGCAGACACAGCCCGGCTCAGGTTCATTTCGTCGAACCGGTTCCTGGACAATTTTTCTTGGGACATAGGGTTCCTTAAAAGCAAAAAGGCCAGCAACACCAGCCTGAAAATAAAAATAGTAATAATATATCAAATCAACACAGAACACAAGTACTATCTTTTTTCGGCGAAAATGCCGGTAATTTAACCATAAGTTCATCAAACTTATTGACGTAAGTCTATTTGCGCGAGGGCATCCAAAAAGAGGGCCGGTGAAACATGTCTATCAATAAACATTAAAAATAAGAATTTTATTTCCCAAATATTTTCTTTTTAAACTTGACATTGTGATTTTATTTGATAAAATTTGTTGCAAATGTTGCAATTGATTTAAAAATTTTATTTGTTTTACACATTGAAATTATATTAAAAAAAATCTAAAATGCATGATTACCTGACAATACCGCAAATTGCTAAAATCTGTTCTGTTGATCGATCAACTATTTATCGATGGGCATCCTCGGGAAAAATAAAATCATTCAGCACACCCGGCGGGCACAGACGAATTCAATTAAAAGATCTGAAAAATTTTTTCGAGGAAAACAACATGCCGATAAATTTGGATGATGTTGAAAAAAGAAAAACCAGATTTTTAATTGTAGATGACGACAGCCTGGTGCAACGGCAAATGAAAAAAATATTAAATGGACCGCTTATTGAAATTGAAACGGCGTCAGATGGCTTTGAGGCAGGCATTAAAGTGGTTTCGTTTAAACCCCATCTTGTCATTCTGGATCTTTCCATGCCGAATATGGATGGTTTTGAAGTTTGCAAACACATTAAGACAAGTCCTGATTTAAAAAAAATAAAGGTACTGATCATGACGAGTCACGGGACAAAAGAGAATAAAAATAAAATTATGTCGTTGGGCGCAGATGCTTTTTTAACCAAACCAGCTGCAAAAGAAGTTATCATCAATCTTGTTGAAAAATTGCTGAAAAATTAGCAACCCGATACCGTGCTGTTAATCCATACGTTTATCCTGCACGACATTCATAAAAGGATTTTTTAATAATGGACTTAAAAAGTGAATATGTTGATGACGGATCTTCTTTTCAGGAAATTGATCCGTTATTACTGAACCCGGAATATTTAACGAATTTTTCAATTTTTGAAAAATATCCCCATATAGACAAAAAATTCAGGTTCAGGTGCCTGATTGCGGATGCCAAATCAATGCCGGTTGATAAGCTGATCCGGATGCTGCAATCCTGGGATACGGTTTATGTTCATAAAAAACAGATCAAAGCGTATGAAGAGCACATTAAAACAAATATCGGCTATATTCTTAATCACCGCAGCATAAATATCAACAAGAAGACCACTGTATATATCAAAGTATCCACCAGCATGATAAAAGATGTGTTTGAGTCGCATTTTAATGAGGCTGCTGTAAATTCCCAGCCAATCGAGCAGGTTGAAAAATTGATTTCAAAGGTAATTGATTTTATCCGGAGTGCGGATTCACTGAATGGTCTTGCTCAATTGATCGGTCATGACTACGATACCCATATGCATTCGATCAAGGTCGGCTGGCTGATCGCCGTATTTATTAATGCCAATCGCGATTTATTTCCTGAACAAACTGATTCACAATTCCAAACCTTCCTTATTCAAGCCGCCGTTGCCGGACTGTTGCATGATCTGGGCAAAATAAAAATCCCTGAGAATATACTCAATAAAAGAGGGAAACTCGATAATCTTGAATATATTACCGTCCAGTCCCATGCTGCATATTCCCTGAGCCTGCTTTTTGGAACCGGATTGCCGAAATTCGCCATGCAGGCAATTTTATACCACCATGAAAACGAAGATGGAAGCGGTTATCCATGCGGGTTAAAAAATGAACAGATTCCATTAATTGCAAAAATCACGCATATCGCTGATGTCTTCGAAGCTTTGACATCAAAACGGCCCTATAAAGAGGCAAAAACTGCTTTTGAAGCCTTGAAAATCATGTCCGGAACAAATCCCCATGTGGAAATCCTGAATAAGTTTGAACAGGAAGCTAAGGAAAACAAAAGAGTTCCCATTGAAGCCATTGTCCGAAATGAATCGGATATAAAACTTCAAAGACTGAGAGAACGCCAGATAATGGAAGAAGAGGCAAAAAAAAGAGTCGAGGCAAGACTGAAATTGCGAGACCAGGGAATGGCCCACTGTTTTAACAAAGAACTGATACAGCGCTTCATTCAAACCCTGAATCAGTCCAATAATTTTAATCTCACAGGGCTGATTTCGGATGCCCGGTAACATTCATTCAACTGAGTTTACAATTTGAGGGATCTGAAGATCATGTCCGGTAAAATTGAAATTCAAAAAGAAAACCAGAACTTAATTGCTTTGGCGGTTAAGTGCAAATTTATTACTGCAGATCAGGAACAAGAAGTTTTATCCTATCTTATTGAACACTCCCAGCAGGATCCAAACATCTCCGCAGTCAAAGTTTTCCTGGAAAAAGGAATCCTGCCCAAAGATAAAATCGAATTCCTGTTTGAACTTAGAAGGCATCTGAAAAGAAAAATGCTGGATAGGCGCTTCGGTGAGCTTGGGGTTACCAATCGATTTGTAAGTTCGCAAAGCGTGGAAGATGCGCTGGAACTTCAGAACACTTATTTTAAACAAAATAAAAAAAGCAAAAAAATAGGTGATATTTTAATTGAGCAAAAAAAAATCACCCAGGCAAACAAAACCGCAATACTGCTGACTCAGAATCGTATTCAGGATCACCTGCTGGAACAGGCTATGCAGGAGATTGCAACGTCTGAGATAGAAAAAATGACCATAAATATGCGTTTTGGTGCCATCGCAGTTAAAAAGGGTTTGATTACAATTGATCAGTTGAACCAGGCTCTAAAATTCCAGAAAAAAGAATCTGCCTCCGGGAAGGAAAAACGGTATTTAGGTGAAATCCTGCAGGATTTTTTCAGCCTGTCCAAAGAAGATGTTCTCTACATACTAAAAATACAAAAGGAAATTGAAAAAAAAAGGCTTTGCCTTGAAAAAGCGCTGTTAAATTATAATTCGGAAATCAATACCAACAAAAGACTAAATGAATTGTTCAAGCTATCGATATCAGAGGACAAGATGAAAGCGTATGTCCATCGAGTGAAAGACTCTTTTGAGCAAATCAGCTTAAATCATTTTCATAACTGGTTAAAATTAAACAGCATTAAATTCGGACTTCAAAGCGAAAAAGCGATTGAGGTTTTTTTAAATGATTCTGAGGCAGGGGAAAGCCTGAAAATTGCTAAAGGAGTTCTCCCCTCCCCAGGCGAGGATGAAAAAATCGAGTTCTTTTTTGATCTTGATTCTTCTTTGGATGAAGCGCCGCATCAGGACGTTCCTCACCCGGTTGTAAAAAAAGGAGATATTCTTGCAGTCGTCACACCGCCAAAACCCGGAAAAACCGGAATGAATGTGCAGGGGCATCCCATTAAACCGGCCGATCCTAAAATTTATCCTTTAATGTGCGGAAACGGCGTTTTAAAAAAAGACCTTGTATTTTTCGCAGATACAGATGGCAAACCGGTCCTGTATAAACACAGAAGTCTTTTTGTTGAACCGGTGAACCAAAACCATCCATGTGAAACGATTACAGGCCATATTCAATCCGATCAGACAGACAGATACATCCATACTAATTTAGAAATTGAGGGCGATATTGCTGCCAACGGGATTGTAAACTGCCATCGCTTGCAGATATCCGGCAATATTTACGGAAAAGTCGATTCTGCCAAAGATGTCGAGGTAACCGGCAGTGTCGGAAAAAAATCAATGGGAATTAATTCAGAATATCCCACCGAACTTCTTTGCCGGGGCAATGTTGCTGTATCAAAAAATATCGAAAATGCAAAAATAGTGGCTTCAAAAAAAGTAATTGCTCCGAAATCCGATGTTTTTTATTCAGAGATCCATGCTGTGGAAAACATCACCTTGAAAAACGTCCATTCCAGTTCAGAGCATCCATCCATACTGCAAATCGGGTGTATTCCCAATATCAAACTCAATGCCCTGAACCGCTCGATTGACGAGCGCACAATACAATTAAGGGAACTACAACAACAGGATGAGCTTGATAAACTGACATTTAAACTTAAACATAAAATCAAGGTTCAAAATGAATATCTGGAAAAACAGAAGGTATTGGAATATCTGCTTAAACTCTGCGACAGCCCTGATTTAAAGCATCTTGGGAATCTGGAGAAAAAAGTCCAGATATTTGAACCTTCCCCCACCAGCGAATCAGAACCTGAAAATAATTTTATCTTTCTTCGCAGCGAAGCATCATTAAGCTATATAGATGAAATTTTAACCCGTATAAAAGGGTTCAGCGTTGAACAGGAAAAAACATGTCTCGGCAAAATCCTTGTTGAGGTCTGTGAAATGTATAAAGCTGCTGTTGACGAAACTGAAAGGTTTAGTAGTGAACACCGGGCCAGATCCGGTTATCTCATGAGAAAAATCGAAAAAATGAGGCCGGAAATTGATCAATTA
Source organism: Desulfobacteraceae bacterium (assembly GCA_050293905.1). Lineage (GTDB taxonomy): Bacteria > Desulfobacterota > Desulfobacteria > Desulfobacterales > Desulfobacteraceae > Desulfobacula. Next base: position 6,695 of record JBNKNP010000201.1, read on the forward strand.
AAAAATGAAATTGATATGCTTTTAGTCGAAAAGGATTTTCTTCAGCTTCGGGAAAAAAAAGTTTCTCCGGCTTTAGACCCGGCGATCCGAGTAAAAAACATGGTGGAAAAAAATACAATCATCAAAGGCAGAAAGGCCATTACCGTTCTTAAGGATTCCGTATTCGGTGTTAGACTCAAAGAATTAAAAGATCCAAAAACAAATGAATATCAGATTGTCATTGACGGATATTACGATTGATTAAAATATCAAAAAAGATTGTTGAGTTCGATATTTACCATTTTTCCGGATAGATCAACCTTTATGCATTGTCTGATTTATTGCATAATTACATCATCGTTTATGAATGGAGCCGTTTTGGTGATTACAGTTTCGACACGCATTAACTTAACCTTGACACCGGCAGGGGTAGCCCTTTATACTCATAGCCTTGTACAATAGATTTTACAGCCGCACCAAAACGTCTTGTTTTGCTAATTATAAAATTATTTCTAAATAGGTGCTGAAAATGAAAAAATGGTTAACCCACCACCTGATCTGCCCGCAATGCCTGCCCGATGAACGTTCCCTGGCGATTCAAATTGAAAAACAGGAAGGTGATGACATTCTCAAAGGGGAGATGTCCTGCCCCGGCTGCAGCCGGACCTATGCCATTGAATCCGGCATAGCCGTTGTCCTGCCTGAAGAAACCATGAAAATCATGTCCGAAGATACCGGATATAATTCAAAAAACATGCTGTCTTCATATCTATGGAGTCATTATTGTGATCTGTTAAACGATCCGGATGCCACCCGGGCGTACGAAACATGGTCATCCTGTTTAAGGGATGCCGGCGGTACTGCCCTGGATATCGGCTGTTCCGTGGGACGGCTGTCCTTTGAAATGAGCCTGACCCATGACCGGGTCATCGGGATTGACACATCCATATCCTTTATTCGGAAGGCGCGGCAGCTGCTGACGGAACAAAAACTGGATTTTGATTTGATCATTGAAGGATGGATCACGGAAAACCGGGCTATTGAATTCAATAACGGATGGCAGTACGGCAATGTTGAATTTATAGTGGCGGATGCCATGGCCCTGCCCTTTGCAGCTTCTTTTTTCTCCACCATTGCCTCTATCAATATTTTGGAAAAAGTGCCGGACCCCTTAAAACATTTTACTGAAATCAACCGGGTGATGAAAGAAGAGGATGCCCTGTTTGTCTTTTCCGATCCCTTTTCCTGGGATGAATCTGTTTCAAGCCCGCAGTCCTGGCTCAGCGGAAAACAAGACGGAAAATTTAAGGGCAGAGGCGTGGAAAATATAAAAAATATCATGGCCGGCATGGACCGGATTATGGATCCGCCCATGACCATCCTGGATCAACAGGATGTGGCCTGGAAAATCAGGAAAACGCAAAATCTGTGGGAATATATTAATTCCCAGATGATCGTAAGTAAAAGAAAGTAATATCAAGAGTCAAACCTGAACCAGACAACACAATCATACGAAGAAGACTGATACACCCTTATCGGTCGGGACAGGGATATACCAGTGAATAAAAAAGAAGGAATCTGCGGTTTATGTTTTCACAGCCCGGGCTGCGGCGTTATTGTTCATTTTGATGAGGAAAATAAAATTGACCGGCTGGAGCCTGATCCGGATGCGCCCATGGGCAGCGTCCTGTGCCCCATTGCAAAAAGCGTCAGACAGGTGGTGTATTCTGAAAACCGCCTCAGGCATCCCATGAAACGTGTCGGCCCCAAAGGGACCTTTGAGTTTGAGCCTGTGTCCTGGGATGAGGCCTATGACATCATTGCATCAAAACTCAATGAAATCAAAACGGCTCATGGGCCGGAAGCTCTGGGGTTTTACGCCGGTACAGGCTCATATGAACGATCTTTTAAAGACATTTTTCAGTTAAAAGGGTCACAGATTTACCTGGCTGCCAGCATCCTGTTTCCCATGGGATCGCCCAATACATTCGGTGTCGGCGCCCCCTGTTATACCTCCCTTGGCGTTCTTGCCCCCCAGCTGACCATGGGCTGTCTTCATACGGATATGTTTTCCGATGTGGACAACTCGGATTTGATTCTTGTCTGGGGAACGGATCCGTCCACTTCAACCCCGCCCAGGATGTTTGAGCAATTAAAAACAGCGGCAGAAGAAGGGGCACAGATCATTGTGATTGATCCACGGAAAACAAAAAGCGCCGAGCTTGAGGGCAGTGAATGGATCACCATCCGCCCCGGAAGCGATGGAGCACTGGCCCTGGGATTATCCCATGTACTGATCCGGGATAATCTCTATGATGCAAATTTTATTGAAGAATGGACCCTTGGTTTTGATGAATTCAAAGACTATGTCGAAGAATTCACCCCTGAAAATGTATCCCGGATCACCGGGATTGATATAGAAACCATTGAATATCTTGCCCAGGAGATCGCAGAAGCGGAAGGCGCCTCCTATATCATGTACACCGGGCTTGAATACACCAAAAGCGGTGTGCAGAATATCCGGGCCGTTATGGTTCTCTGGGCGCTTGCAGGGCAGCTGGATGTGGAAGGCGGACGCTGTTTTCTAAGAAAGGAAAACACCTTTCCCCTGACTCTTGACCGGCAGCTTGAAACACCGGGATTTGATCTGTCCATCGGAAAGGACAAATTCCCTGTTTATGCCCATTACTGCGGGGGTGAGCCCCATGCCAGTCTCCTGCCCGAAGCCATTATTAACGGTGATCCTTACCGGATCCGTTCGCTGATTGTCCTGGGCGCCTCCCTGATAACGGCCTGGCCCGAACCGGATACGTGGAAAAAGGCCATGGAACATCTTGATTTCCTGGTAACCATTGATCTTCAACTGACCGCTGATGCAGCCTATGCAGACCTGGTACTGCCGGCCACCACCGCTTTTGAACAAGAATCATATTGTTATTACGGCAATGCCGTCCGGTACAGGGAAAAGATGATTGATCCGGTGGGACAAGGAAAACCCGGCACCCAGATCCTTCTTGATCTGGCAGAATGTCTTGGATTCGGCGACCTGTATCCAAGGGATATCCAGGATCATCTTGACCATATTCTCACTGCATCCGGACATACACTGCAGGATCTTTTGAAAGCGGACAAACAGGTCTTAAAAACACCCGGCCACAACATGGCATATAAAAAATGGGAAAAGGGCCTGCTCCGTTCCGATGGCAAACCCGGCTTTGAAACAGCGTCGGGAAAATTTGAAATCAAGTCCACTCTGCTTGAAAGTTTTGGCTATGACGGCCTGCCAAAATATGAAGAATCTGATGAAACCCCGGTGAGCAATCCCAATTTATTCAAACGGTATCCCTTGATACTGGGGACAGGGCCGTTCAAGCCGGACATGAAATCCTGCCTGAAAGCCATTCCTGATTTTATGAAAAAATATCCCTGCCCCACGGTCCAGATCAGCGAGGAAGATGCCGCACAACGAAGAATCAAGACCGGGGATATGGTGGACCTGAAAACGGTCAGGGGATCTGTGAAAATGTGGGCTTTTGTCACGGATAAAGTCATGCCGGGATTTGCCTATGCACCGGTGGGCGGCGGCGGCCCCATGGGAACGGATGAATGGAAACAGGCAAATGTCAATGTTCTGACCGATTTGAAACAATTTGATGAAATCTCCGGGTTCCCGATTTACAAAACCCTGTTGTGTCAGATCAGAAAAAAGAGGCAAAAGGGCAGCAGAGGCATCAAAGTGCCTGATCCGACCCTGGGGTGCAGCGGATAAAAAAAAGGAAGACCGGCCAGTCATTTAAGACCGCCGGTCTTCTTGTTTTTTTCTGACTTCAGCATTCCAGGCTGCAGTATGCCCGGGTTGATTTAAGCCTTATTCACCTTCAAATTCCGTGATGGCAAACACCTGATGCCCGTTTATCTTTTCCCGGCCTTTCAGGTCCGGAAGTTCAACAATAAACGCACACTCAACAATGTCAGCACCCAGTTTTTCAACCAGCTTGACCGTTGCGCCTATTGTGCCGCCTGTGGCGATCAGATCATCCACGATCACGACCTTTTCCCCTTTTTCAAGTGCATCTTCATGCATTTCCAGGGTATCTTCGCCGTATTCAAGGCTGTAGCTTTCCTGCATGGTTTTCCAGGGCAGCTTGCCTTTTTTTCTCACCGGAACAAATCCGATGCCCAGTTGATAAGCCAGAACACCCCCAAAAACAAATCCCCTGGCATCAATGCCGACAATTTTATCAACCCCCTTGTCTTTATAGCGGTCGTATAAAATATCGCAGGATTCTTTCAAGGCGGCAGGGTCCTGCATCAAGGTGGTGATATCCCTGAAAATGACCCCTTCAATGGGCCAGCCCGGAATGCTTCTGATAGTTTCTTTTAAATTCATTTTTATCCTCTATCTTTTATTGCTTTATTTAATCTTTTAACCGGCCAATGGCATCAACCAGTAATTGTCTGACATTATCGGCATTCCGGTTAAAAACCTCCAGGATTTCATCCCAGGTAACCGGTGCCTCATCTTCTTTCCAGCAGTCGTAGTCTGTTGACATGGCCACGGCAGCATAAGGAATGCCGGCTTCATTGGCCAGCATGGCTTCGGGCGCAATGGACATATTGATCACATCCGCCCCCCACATCCGGAACATCTTGGATTCGGCAACGGTTGAAAACCTGGGGCCTTCAATGGTAACCACACATCCTTTATCATGGACCGGCAGGTCAAGCTGCCCGGCCGTTTCAATCAGGACCGACCGAAGTCTTTCATCAAAGGGATGGGCCATGGCCGCATGAACCGGTCCGTTTTCAAAGGACTCCACAAAACTGGTTTTTCTGAACCGCGTAAAATCAATGAACTGGTCCAGGACCACCAGATGCCCCCGGTCAATATGCCGTCTTAAACTGCCGCATGCGGTGGTGGCAAGAATATGTGTTGCACCCGCTTCTTTCAGGGCTTTGATATTGGCCCGGTTGTTCACCTGGGTGGGGCTGTATTGATGCTGCCTGCCGTGCCGGGCAATCAGCAGGGTGTCCACCCCTTTTATCTGCCCGGCCATCAGAGTTGAAGACGGCGCACCATATTCAGTTGTCATCTCAAGTTCTTCAGGGGATTGCAGAATATCCGGATCATCCAGCCCTGATCCGCCGATAATACCAATTTTTACCATAGTCACTCCTGTTTTTATTGTCAGTCATACATTATGATTTTCATAAATTAAATCCCACATAGTGCGCCTAACATAAACAGGGAAACTAATCAAGATAGGAATCCCGGACAAGTGTCAGGATCACTCCTCGTTGACAACGCTTAAAATACCTTTATCCAGTATGTTTACCCCCAAGCACTCAGCAGCATTTTGATTTTGAATGGATACTTCCATCACCCCGGATGAAGCGTGAATTAAAAACAGTTTTTCCGGTTCAGCCTCACTGTAAGAGTTGAAACGATGTGTAATCCGGCAGTGATTCAGGGTCAGACAGAAGTCCCGGTCCCCTGCAATTCTTTCAAATTGTTCCCGTGTCAGGTTTAAAACAAGGTTTCCGAACCGGTCAATATGGAGAATTGTCAATTCATGGTCATCGCCCCGGGTAATGACCCGAGGCATTTCAAGCCTGACGCAGTCCTGCACTTCCGGCCCAAGCATTCTCATGTCAATCCTGCCCGTAGACAGATGTGCACTGACCGGGGCAAAAATATCTCTGCCGTGAAAGGTGTTGGATACCTGATCCAGAAAATAATCAGGGTTGTTCAAGTGAATAATTTTCCGTATCCGGTCTGAATCGGCAGCCGGCCACAACACCCCGTTATCCGGACCGACAAAGGTATACTGTCCGGTTTGAATGCAGACGGCTTTTCGTTCGGACCCGACCCCTGGATCCACCACCACACAGAAAATACTGTTTTCAGGAAAATAGGAGTAAGACATGTGCAATAAAAAAGCAGCCTGAAAAATATTCTGCGGTTCAATGCCGTGACTTAAATCTATAACTTTTGCATCCGGGTTAATGGCAGCCGTCACCCCTTTTAATATACCGGCAAAGGGATCGGCATGCCCAAAATCCGTCAGCAAAACAATGGGGCCCGGTCCGGGTCGTTTTTTATTAACTTCTTCCAATGAATTCCTTGCTGGTTTTGAGTTTGTTTTTTTTTGATTATAGGCCTATATACCTTAATTTGTAAAATATTTTTCGTTGACCATCCGCACCTGGTTTTGTAAAAAGGAGTATTTGAAAAATAAAAAAGGGATTCTCTTCATGAAAACACTTGTTGTTGATGATGAACTTGTCAGCAGAAAAAAAATGATAAAAATTCTGAATGACTTCAGCCAGTGCGACAGTGTCAAGAACGGCAAGGCTGCGGTGAGAGTATTCAGGGCTGCCATTGAAGCAGGCACCCCCTATGACCTGGTTACGCTGGACATTTTCATGCCTGATCTGGACGGCACCCGGATTCTGTCGATGCTCCGGGAAATTGAAGTTGAACTTAACCTTAAGGTTAAAGCCAAAATCCTGATGGTCACCTCCCATTCAGATACGGAGACGGTCAAGGCCTGTCTTGGAAAATGCAATGGATATGTAGTTAAACCGTTCAACCGGGAAATTCTTGTTGATAAATTAACCAAACTCAGCCTGCTGTAATTAGTGAATTCATGGCCGTTGAAATCGAAAAAAAATTTCTTTTAAGTACTGTTCCCCATTCACTGATGACTCAAGGGACCCGGATGCTCCAGGCGTATTTGGTCGCTCAAAAGAAAATAACGGTCCGGGTGAGACTGGCCGGTGACAATGCATGGTTGACCGTCAAAGGAAAAACCGTCAATGCGGCAAGAAAAGAATATGAATATCCTGTCCCCATTGATGATGCCAGGCAGATGCTGGACCTTTTCTGCGAGAAACCATGCATTGAAAAAACACGATATTCCATTGAATACAAAGGATTTGAATGGATTATAGATCAATTTTCAGGCGAAAACACAGGCTTAATTGTTGCTGAAATTGAACTCAACGACATCAACCAGCATTTTGAAAAGCCGGACTGGATCGGCCAGGAAGTCACCCATGATCCCAGGTATTACAATTCCAACCTGATCAAAGCACCCTATTCCACCTGGGAATGATTCAATTAACAACCAATCTCCATTGATATTTTTTCATTGCATTTTCACAAATTCATGGAAACTGATTTTCTGATAGCTCTGGGTACGAACATATTTTAGCATCAGCAACAGCCGGTCTTTTTCCACATAACCCGGAACAGAACTGATCTTTTTTCCCCCGGGTTCTAAAAACCAGAGTGTTGGAAGCCCCTTTACCTTCCAGTTGTTGGCGATGATCTTCTGGACATCCGTATCAACGGAAATGCTGATAAAATTTTCATTCAAATAACGGATAATCGCCGGATCTTTAAAACTGGTTTTTTTTAATTTTCTACAATAGGTACACCAGTCTGCATGAAAATATAAAAAAATATGTTTCCCCTGTGCCTTACTGAGATCCATGCCGTTTGAATAGTCTTTCCAGGCGATTTGTTTTCCATCAGGGTTCTGCCCCCTGCTGAACTGAACACCGCTGTTCTGCAGGGTATTGATATCAGGAG
>JBNKNP010000202.1:0-3082 GCA_050293905.1 Desulfobacteraceae bacterium
TGTCAAACATCTGGTATATGCATCATCCTCATCCGTGTATGGGCTTAATACCAACATGCCGTTTTCCGTCCGGCATAATGTGGATCATCCCATCAGCCTGTACGCGGCGTCCAAGAAGGCCAATGAGTTGATGGCCCATACTTACAGCTACCTGTATAACCTTCCCACAACCGGGTTGCGATTTTTTACGGTTTACGGCCCCTGGGGACGGCCGGATATGGCTCTTTTCCTGTTTACCAAAGCAATTTTAAATGACGAGCCGATTCAAATTTTTAATAACGGTAATATGCAGCGAGATTTTACATACATAGACGATATCATAGAAGGAGTTGTCCGGGTGATGAACACTGTGCCGGAATCTGATCCGGACTGGCGGTCCGAGAAACCCAACCCTTCGAGTTCGTGCGTACCGTACAAACTCTATAATATTGGAAATAATGCCCCGGTTGCCCTGATGGATTATATTTCAGCTATTGAAAAAGCCATTGGAAAAGAAGCACGAAAAGAATATCTGCCAATGCAGCCCGGTGATGTGCCGGCAACCTATGCTGATGGTAATGACCTGGTTAACGATACGGGATTTAAACCGTCAACAAGTATTGAAACAGGAATCAACAAATTTGTAAAATGGTATAAAGATTATTATAACATAGGGTAATGGAGAATGTTTTCATGGATAAAGACACAAAAATTGCTGTTATCGGCCTGGGTTATGTGGGTTTGCCGCTTGCGATTCATTTTGGAGAGAAGTACCATACTACCGGTCTGGATTTAAAACAGAGCATTATCGACAATTGTAAACTGCACAAAGATCCCACCGGTGAAGTCACCCGGGAAGGATTTGAAAAGGCCGTGCATTTTTCTCCGACCTCAGATCCTTCTAAAATTTCCGATGCCGATTATATCATTGTTGCCGTGCCCACTCCCATTGACCGTGCCCGCAGGCCGGACTTGAAATATATGGAAAGCTCTTCTGTTACAGCTGGTAAATACATGAAAAAAGGCGCGGTTGTGATTTTTGAATCCACGGTATATCCAGGTGTGACAGAAGATATCTGCGTGCCCATTCTTGAAAAAGAATCCGGGTTTACATGGAAGAAAGATTTTCATGTGGGCTATTCGCCGGAACGGATTAATCCGGGGGATAAAGAACATACCCTGCCAAAGATCGTAAAAGTAGTCTCGGGAGATGATGAACAGACCTGTGACCGGGTTGCCGAACTTTATGAAAGCATTATCACGGCCGGTGTTCACCGGACTCAAACCATCAAGGAAGCTGAGGCTGCAAAAGTTATTGAGAATACTCAGCGCGATTTGAATATTGCATTGATGAATGAATTGTCGCTCATTTTTGATAAGCTGGGGATTGATACGAAAAATGTGCTTGAAGCTGCCGGTTCCAAATGGAATTTCCTGCCCTTCAGACCCGGTCTTGTCGGCGGTCACTGCATTGGCGTTGACCCCTATTACCTGACTTTTAAGGCAGAGTCGGAAGGGTATCACCCCCAGATTATTTTATCGGGCAGGCGGATTAATGACAACATGGGCCGGTTTGTGGTTGAAAAAACCATTAAAATGATGATCAACCAGGGCCTGAGCATCAAAAATTCCAAAGTTGGTGTGCTGGGACTGACGTTTAAGGAAGACTGCCCGGATCTGAGAAATACCCGGGTGATTGATATTATTGAAGAGCTCAATTCCTATGGCACAAAGATTTTTGTTCATGATGCCATTGCAGATTCAGCAGAGGCAAAGGCGTACTATGGTGTGGATCTGTGCTCTTCGGATGATTTAAAAGATCTGTCCGCCCTGATTGTGGCCGTTCCCCATGCTCAATATCTTAAGTATACCATGGCTGATTTAAAATCCATGCTGCTTTCCAACGGCTGTCTGATTGATGTGAAATCCATCCTGGATCCGGAAGAAGCAAAAGAGCAGGGGGTAAATTTCTGGCGGCTGTAAACTGATGTAAAGGACGTATTCCAGGTATGAATGACCCAGGTATATATGATATTGATAAAAATAGTCTTAATGAATTAAAAAAAACAATTAAGACCGTATTGAAATCATTCCCTGATATTTATATCGCCACAATTTTTGGGTCAGCCTCAAAAGGGAGGCTTAAACCGGACAGTGATATTGATGTCGCTGTGGCTGGAGATGATAAACTTGACTTTGAGAGAAAAGCACAATTATCCTACGCTTTGTCCATTGCATTGAAACATGATATTGATCTGATTGATCTGAATCAAGTAAACGGAACGATATTAAAAAGTGCTTTATGCAGTGGCGAGGTTGTCATCAAATTATCCATACCTGTTTTTGCACGAATATTGAAAAAACTCTGGTATAATCAAGTCGATATGGCACCGCACACTACAATGATAATGGAAAAGCAGATTCACAGGTTCCTCCATGGATAAACTGATTATTCTTGATAAGCTGACTTCTTTAAAAAGATGTGTAGAGCGGGTAGAATTAAAAACACCCAAAAGTTGCGATGAGCTGACGGATAATTTGGATCTGCAGGATATTATTTCGCTCAATCTTCAACGGGCCGTGCAGATTTGTGTAGATATTGCCGCCCATATTAACGCGGATCTTGATGTCAGACCTCCTGCTACCATGGCTGATGCATTTGACAACTTAAACAAAAAAGGCATTCTTGATAGTGAGTTATGCGAACAGATGAAAAAAAGTATCGGATATAGAAACATCGCTGTTCATGAATATTCAACCATTGATTGGAAAATTGTTTTTCAGATATCAACAAACCGATTAAAAGATTTCAGAGAGTTTGCCAAAAACATATATCTGTATGCAAACCGGAACTTATGATTATCCAGCACTCGTGAAATAATCTCATTTACATTCTTTGGCAGTGCTTTTTATTGACAATTCTTTTCTGCAGTCATATGTTGACATCATAGTGCCGTCACTCAATGGTATCAAACATCAGGAGGAAGTTATGAAAACGATTACAATAAGAAGGGTAGATCCAGATCTTGCAATACGACTTAAACAGGTTGCATCAGAACAAAACAAAAGCTTAAACCAGATTGTTCTTGAAATGATAAGAAAA
>JBNKNP010000203.1:0-2421 GCA_050293905.1 Desulfobacteraceae bacterium
CCGTCGGTTAACTTGTAATCGGTAATAATGATATCCACTTTTTCTCCCGACAGCAGGTTGAATGCCTCTTTTATGGACCCTGCATGATGAAAAATCATCAGGTGCCCATTCTGCTCAGTCTGGCTTAAATTTTTTAAATCATCTTTGTTGTCGGACAGGGATAAGATGTTTAACAGATGTTGTTTCTTAAATGAAGATTCGTTGTTAACCGGGAAATAGGGCTCACTGATGGGCATGGACTGAATACGTCTGGCGATTTGATAGATTTGTTTTCCTGATTTTTTCACTTGACCAAGAAGGACGGACTGGCGGGTTGAATAATTTTCATCTGCAGACAGAAGGTCAATGCTGTCTAATAATTGCATCAAGGGCTGATTCATTTCACATGCGGTTGCACCGGCAAGCTGAAGAATGACTTTCAGACGTTCTTCTTCAATTTGAGTTTTGTGGCGGTGCAGAATTTTACGATTGGCTGTTTCAAGATTCCGGACCATTCTCTGCAGTTTGGTGTTGGTCCGTTCAATGGTTTTCCGCTGTCGGTAGAGCTGGATCAAGACGTCAACTTTGGATTTTAAAATAATTGGTTCAACAGGCTTGAAGATGTAGTCCACAGCACCGGCATTATATCCTTCAAAAACATGCTGCCGGTCTTTATTGATGGCCGTAACAAAGATGATGGGCGTCTGTCTGGTTTTTGCATTTTTCCGCATTAATCCGGCAGTTTCGATACCATCCATTTCCGGCATCTGTATGTCCAGAATAACCAGTGCAAAATCATATTCAAGCATCAGGCCCAGAGCCTCATTGCCGGACATTGCAGTTAAAATATTCCGGTCGTTTTCTTCCAATAGCGCTTCAAGGGCAATAAGGTTGTTAGTCTTATCATCCACGATCAGAATGTTTACATTCTCTTCATTAGCCATAGTGCATATTTGCCTTGCTGTTTATCAGCAGTATTACAGAATGCAGAATAAATTGACGCTGTCTTAAAAAGGATAATATCATTGAATTTCTCAATTAATAGAGTAAATGTCAACCCTTGAATTTATGTAATTATAGTAATAAAAAATAAAAAAAAAGAACTATTTTTTTCTGAACACTTTTTCTTTTTTATTAAAAATAGTAAATTGATCCGCATAGGCTGAAAATCGAATCGTTTCTTTTGCTCCCAGGCATAGAAAACCCCTGGATTTTAAACTTTCCAGAAAGAGATGAATCACTCTGTTTTGAAGTTCTTTTGTAAAATATATCATCACATTCCTGCACATGATCAGATCCATTTCGCCAAATGTCTGATCCGTCACTAAATTATGGTCAGCATAGACAATATTTTTTTTAAGGGAATTCTTCATAATTGCCATATCATAGGAGGCTGTGTAATACTCGGCAAAAGAGCGGTTTCCTCCTATTTGTTGATAACAGGCAGTAAAATCTCTGATCCGGTCAAGGGAATAGATCCCTTTTTTTGCTTTTTTAATGACCTCAATATTAGAATCTGTGGCATAGATCCTGGCTTTATCATATAGATTCAGCTCTGTTAACAGGATTGCCATGGAATAGACTTCTTCTCCGCTGGAACATCCGGCATGCCAGATTTTAATAAAGGGAAGGTGGGCAAGCTCAGACAGAATTTTTGTATTTAATAATTTGAAAAAGGACGGGTCCCTGAACATCCGGGTTACGTTGATGGAAAAATCCTGCAGCAGAAGGTCTAAAAACAGATCATCGTTGAGCAGTCTGTTCTGCATCGCGGAAATAGAGTCAAGCCTTGAAAGCGCCAGCCGCCTCAAAATTCTCCGGGTCAGCGATCCTTTGGAATACCCCCTGAAATCGTACCCTGATTTAAGGTGAATGGCTTCTAAAAGCAGGTTGATTTCTATGTCCTGGTTAGTCTGTTTTTCGTTCACTTTTTTTAATAGAGCCAGACTCTTATCATGGAGAGCAGTTTCTCCCTGTCGACCGGTTTGGACAGATAATCATTGGCACCGGCTTCAATGCATTTTGCTCTGTCTCCTTTCATGGCTTTGGCTGTCAGGGCAAGGATGGGAAGTTTTTCAAATCGTTTCTGTTCCCTTATTTTTTGCATGGCTTTGTATCCATCCATTTCCGGCATCATGATATCCATGAGCACAATATCCGTATCAGGATGTTTATCCAGACTCCGGAGTGCTTCAAAGCCGGTTTTTGCAACCCGTATCTTTAATCCTTTTTCTTCCAGAATATTATTCAGCGCAAAAACATTTCTCATATCATCGTCCACGACCAGAACGGTCTTGTTTTTCAGGATGGATTCTTTTTCATACAATTGTCTTAAAACCTGCCTGTTCGGTTCGGACAGGCTGGTCTCAACACGATGGAGAAAAAGGATGGTTTCATCCAGCAGCCGTTCAGGCGAATCCGCGCTTTTTACAGTGATACTGT
>JBNKNP010000204.1:0-1965 GCA_050293905.1 Desulfobacteraceae bacterium
TTTTTTCATGAGATTAAATGGTCTTTCGCAGTTTTTCCGAATTTCGATTGCTTCTTGAGACCCGTTATGAAAAGTCAGCATTGGCTGGAAATGACCGCTGTCAAAATCCACTATTCTTGATTTAGGGCAGCTTGATTCAAATATACACTCACCGGTAATTGCACCGCATTCAAATTCATGGCCGCTCAATGTTGCCTCCAAATATTTCATTGGGATCTCACAAAAATCATTACAGGCGACCCTCAAGGGGGATTCCAATACATTTTCAGGCAATTGCACTTTTTCCGATGCAGGGGCTACCACATAAACACCGGTTTCACTATGAACCGATCCATCGCTATCGTGATATGCCTGATCGGCGGTTATCAATTTGACATCAATTCCCATTGCTTGAGCAAGCTTGATCAACGGTATTAAAAACAGGCTGTCTTGATGATTTGCCGCCCCCACAAGAGATACCAATGGGGAAACTATGGCCGGTTGTGGGGTTGAAGGCCGTTAGTGTATGAATCCGGTATCCAATGACGTAATATGATTTGTCCCTTTTGTTCCGGCGTTTCCCACAATCACAGTCCGGATCGGAATAAATTCGTATTTTCTTGCCTTTGATCTTAATGGTGCAAAGGGGGTAATTGACTTCAGCCGGCAGTTCGCTGGAATCAACACCATGAATGACGGCATTCTCAAGGCAGCCCGATCTATGAAAATGATGGAGGAAATATACCAGGACATTCATCAATTGTTTGAAACTCAGGCCTCGCCGGAAATGACACAATTCAGTATGATCGGCTTGGGTTTTGGTGTTTAAAGGCAACCGCACAAAACACCGGTTTTGCTTTCGTTCCCTGCCAAAATATTCATCGCTGCAAAATTTCCTGTAACTGATCTCAGGGTATTTGATTGTTTTTAAAAGCTCCATTCGAAATAGCTGATAGGGCTGAATATTCCTGTGCACAGCGGAATAGCCGTCAGGCGCGATCAAGCTGTTGATAATCTGATCATCTATAAGTTGGTCAATGAACTGCAATTCCGGGTCAACAATTTCAGAGTATGGCTTTTTCAGAGTGTCAAAATCAAACAGGTTGTCGGTATGAAAATTCTCAATATAGGATGCCATTTCAGGAAGACTGCGAATGCCTGCTGATGGGGCCTGGTCCTCAATGCCTATGAGTTTTTCGATGGGGATGTCCAAGGTCTGGGAATAATCGTATTTATCCACAACCTCCATCATGATTTGCTTTGTCAGCTCCTTTTTAGACTTCCTTGTCATCTTTTTCCAGTTCGGAAAGCTCTTTTTCAATTGATTTGTGATGATTCGCCTGATATTTTTTCTATGCATAAGCCTCTTTGTTGTTGTTTTTTTGTTTTTGGCGATTCAAATTTACAACTATATTGAGGCTTTTTCAACTCCTAACATGCTGAAAACTTAATATATTTTATCAATTTTGAACTATCGATTTCAACACCCTTTTTTAATGATATTTTTCATACCCTTGAATTGATAAAGTATACGGGCCAGGTCAATGTTGAATTAAGCAGGAGCAGTCATAATGCAGTTGAGATATGTGGGAATGCCATTCATTTTTTAAACCGTTTTTTGACATCATACCCCTCAAAGGGGATATGAAAACCCTGTTGAAACCCATATTAAAAAATATGATGCTTGAAACATCAAGATACCCATCGGTTAACTGGATGGAATGTTTATAAGTATCGTCGTGACCCTTTATAATTCTTTTTAAAATAGGGATTGTCCAGATCGGCATAGGTTACCTGCCGGCCTTTTCCCGGAGCATGGACAAACAACCGGTCCCCGATATAAATGCCCACATGGATGGTTTTTGAGCTTCTGGGGATGTCAAAGAAAACAAGATCGCCCGGCAGAAGGTTCTTTTTGGATACGGGTTTGCCGTTTAAAAATTGTCTGGCAGCGGTTCTGGGGATGGATATGGCTGCCTGCTGATG
>JBNKNP010000205.1:0-4691 GCA_050293905.1 Desulfobacteraceae bacterium
AGCTTGCCGGCCAGAATCGGCTGGGGTTACCTGAACATGTACGTTTTCCTTGCTGTGCTCGGCGGTGCCCCCATACTGGTGCTCAATTTGGCGGCTAAAATTTTTCCGCCGCTGCTAGCCTATCTATGTATGCTTTTTTTCCAGAACTACTACACCTTGATCTCCTATAACCTGATGGGGTACGTGCTGCTTCAATATCACGAAGAAATCGGTTTTCAGGTGGATTATGAAGATTTTATCAAGGAGAAAGAAGGACCAAAAAACATCCCCAAAGCATCTTCTCCCATTGCCAATGAAGTGGATATGCACCTAAAAGAGGCAAACTATGAAAAGGCCCTGGACATTCTCCGGACCGAAATCAATCGAAACAATACAAATGACCCGGAACTCTATGATCGTTACTATCAGCTGTTAAAAATCAAGAAAATGACGGCCGAAATGGTAACATTTGGAAAAAAATACATTGATCAGCTGATTGTGCATAAAAATGAATCCAAAGCCGGAGACGTTTACCTGGAATGCAGCGGCATTGATAAAGAATTTATTCTCGATCCCAAACAATTGTTGAAGATTGGTGGCTGGCTTAAAAAATCGGGACGGTCCAAAGAGGCCATTCGGGTCTACGCTGTATTTACGAAAGCGTATTCAAAAGACCCCATGATTCCGATGGCTTATTTCCGTGCGGCTGAAATATACAATGAAACCCTGGGACAGAAACAAAAAGCGAACAATATGCTTAACGCCGTGATAAAAAAATATCCGGATCATGAAATTACACCGTTTATAAAAAATTATCTCAAGCAGATTACCGCCTGAAGGAGGGCTCCCCCTGTCTTTCAGGATCTTTTTGCCGAATCAAAAATAAGACCGGCTTCATTTGAATGGGGATACTTTGAACAAATAAAATCACGGCATTTATCGGCATTTTTAAGTTTCCCTTTTTTCTGATAGGCCTTGTATATTTTAAAAAGCGCAGCCGGTATTCCCGGTGTTTCAATCCGGTTTCTAACAAGTTTCATTACCATAGCGCCAGCCGTATCAGGTTCATCCAATTCACACCAGACAAAACAAAGCTGTATCAACAGTTTGGCTGGCAACCTGTTTGTTTTTACTGCTGCTCGATATTCAGCGAACACACGCGCTGCCTGAAAATAGTTTTCCCGTTTTTTGATTAATGCAGTGATTAATTTTTCAGCGATCACATGAAATTTTTGTTTTTCAGGACATTGTTTAGAAAACCTGAACAGGTGCGTCAAGACCAGAATATTCTGCGGGTCCAATTCAAGCGCTTGCTCAAAAAGTTTGATTCCACCGTCAAAATCGAGCTTGGCCGCTTTTTCAAGGGCCTGTTCAATCATCGGGCCGATGGTTTCCCTGATATCCTCTTTAAAAATATCGTGATCAACTGCATTGGGAATTTTAAGCAAAACAAAAGCTGCGGCACCACCGGCAAGCAATCCGCCGATATGAGCGACATAGGCCACATTGCTGACCGATCCGATAATCAGTTGAAGCAGTTCATTTCCCAGCCATAAGATAAAAAGAAAAAAAGCACGGATTTTAATATAATTGAAGTATATTCCAAGCGAGTAAAACACCTTGACCCGGTTTTTGCCGAACAGGATCGCAAGCATCCCCATCAACCCCGCGATTGCTCCGGAGGCTCCGATCAACGGGATCGTACTATGGTAATAGATCAGCTTGAAAAACAAAGTTGCGCAGATTCCGCCGAAAATATAGGCAGCCGTATATCTGACTCGGCCGCAGCCGGATTCAATGATACAGCCGACAAGCCATAAAAAGACCATATTTCCGAAAAGATGACCGATCCCGCCATGAAGGAAAATGCAGGTAAATACCGTAGTCAAAGTGATATAAGCAGGTTTAAAACCGTATTTATAGGAAACGTTTTTCTCTTTCAATGCCTCATATTCACTGCGTTTTGACTTCCACCGGGCAAAATCCGGATCATTGGTGCGGACAATCTGATTATTGGCCAGTTTTTCACGGAAAGTGTAATCGGATTCCATCCGGTAATGATATTTTGCAAGCTGTTCTCGGCTCATTTTACGATCCGTATCAGTTGACTGGCCAGTACCGATACCATGGTAGGTCAAATAATGCGGAATTTCGATGGAGGCCAGTCCGGACTCAAAATAGTATTGCTCTGCCTTCATGAACATTTGTTTATCGTTTCCCTGAAAGGCAAAAAAAACAAACGTATTGATCAGAATGATGGCCATCGTAATAACGGGTGGATTTTTCCAGTTGATTTTATTTGTAATTGGGACAATCAGCATGGAGCCTCACTTTGACGGTTTGAAAAACTTGTTATTTGGATTTATTCTTTGAAACCTGAAACAGGTCCGTTCCTTTTCCGGAATTCGATGATACGAATTTGCTGCCAGATAATAATTATCAGATCTCAGATCATCAACGATTCTCTGACGGGATACCCTGTTGCCAATGCCAAGAACACCAATTCTATAGATTATTTCCTTCCGGGGGTCAACCCAAAGGGCCGGAACAAAAAAATAATGTGCTGCAATAAAAGCAAAGAACATTCGAGGTTTTTTGGTGTCCGAGTGAATTTACCTCATTAAATTTTATCATTGGTCAGGCACACCATTTCATAATAGCTGTTGCCCCTGGACTCAAACGCCTGGATGACATCAAGACCGAGTTTTCTTTTATGCGCCTGATATGATCTTTCATTCATTTTATTAACGAATGTGACTAAAATTGAAAAACGGTCCGACATCTTGTTTTTTGCGAACTTAAAAATTTTTTCAAGAACGCCTGTTCCCCGAATTCTCTTATCAATGCATATCGGGCCTTACTGATACGAATTTTCAATATTCAATATTTGACCATGATATTCAAGTATTTCTGACAGCTCTGCGTTTTTTAAGTTGTATGTCCATGGTATCCATCCTGTTAAATATTCATTGCTTTTTTGGGGTCAAAAACAATAACAGGTTTTTATGTCATGCCGGCAGGCTTTTAGCCAGACGCCCCAACCGCTTAAACCCGTCTGCAATTTCCGGTCCGTGAGGAAACCCGCAGTTGATCCGGATATAGGTCTTGAATTTCCCGGAAAAAGAGCACATGGGACCGGGCAGGATGGCGATGCCCACTGCCATGGCCTGATGGTACAGTTCCATACTGTCGATCTTCTCCGGCAACCTGACCCAAAGTACCATACCGCCGTCAGGTATGCGGCAGCGGGTGCCTTCCGGAAAGTTGACTTTGATGGCCCTGACCGCGGATGCGATCTGCTTTTTAAATTGAAACCGCATGGACCGCAGGTGGCGGTCATACCCATTCCCGGCCATGAATTCAGCCAGAAAGTACTGGTCCAGATTCGTTGTACTCATGGAAATGCTTAACTTTATCTGTTCCATGCGCGCCAGCAGCGACGGGGCTGCCAGTATCCAGCCGACCCTGAATCCCGGACTCAGTGTTTTTGAAAAGGAAGAGCAGGTGATGACCAGTCCCTCTTGATCAAAGGATGCCAGCAGGCTGGGTCTTGTCCTGCCAAAGTAAAGTTCCGAATAGATATCATCCTCCACCACCGGGATTCCCCGTTCATTTGTCAGACGGACCAGGGCCTGTTTATTTTCATCCGGCATGACAAAACCCAGGGGGTTGTGAAAGTTGGGGATCAACAGGCAGGTCTTGATATCCCTGGTATCCATAGCGTTTTCCAGGGCCCTGAGGTCGATGCCGGTTTTCGGGGAGGTGGGGATCTCCACAATGGAAAGGTTGAGTTCCCTTAAAATATCCATATAGCCGAAAAAAGTCGGGGACTCAACAGCGATGGTATCCCCGGGGCTAGTGACTGCCATCAGGGAAAAGGCCACTGCCTCTCGGCATCCGTTGGTGATCAGGATTCGCTCCGGGGAAACCCGGTCGGCCAGTCCGAGCATCCTCTTGGCCAGTTGCCGCCGCAGTTCCAGGTTTCCCTTGATCGGACCATAGGTCATGAGTCTTTCCATGGTTTTCGCAGATATGGCCTTTGCAATTGCGGCCATCTTATTCCGTGGAAAAAGACTGGGAGAAATGGCGGCCCGGCCAAAGGGAATCAATTGCGGGTTCTCAATAGCCATGCGAATCACATCTAAAAGGAAGGGCTGGTCCTTGCAGGCATTGTACACAGGCAGTTCCCTGTCCAGAGGTCCCTGCTTAAGGGACCTGGGCCGGACATAATAGCCGGAGCGGGGCCTGGCTTCCACCAGTCCCATCTGTTCGAGTTCCACATAGGCCCTGAAAAGGGTACTGACACTTAAGTTCAGTTTTTTCTTCAACTGGCTGATGGAGGGCAGTTTACTCCCGGCACCATAGACCCCGTCCCTGATCTGGCCGGCAATTTGCTGTGCCACGGATTGGTACAAGAATTCCTTTTTTGCAGCCATTTGTGATGCTCCGGATTTTCTATTCCCTATTTTTATCTTCATTTCTATACCTGTTTTCCATTGTGAAAACCACCTAAACTTTCCCCAAACTATCATTGAAGCATTATAAAACCATAAGCGCAGGTTTGAGGAGAAAACCATGATCAGGCAATATATTATATTTTTATTCCGGGTGTTGTGTGTCAAACCCGAAGACCTTTGGTCGGACAAGAAAAAAAATCCCAGCGGCAAAGGAAACCGGCCCAAGGCCATTGATTTTCTTCACCTGAAGTGGTA
>JBNKNP010000206.1:0-23536 GCA_050293905.1 Desulfobacteraceae bacterium
GCTGATATTTTATTTCGGTTTCAGTATTGTCCAGAGCCTGCTCATCATCAAACTCAACACACATCCAGTAATCGCCTGGCTGCCCACACTGGTCTTTGCCGGTATGGCCGGAATTGATGTCTGCCGGTCAGCATCTCTGAATAAAGGCCTGAGCATCCAATCTCCCAATATTGTTCGAATGATAAAGAACAGGGAAACAAGCTTTCCCATAGTTGTTGCAAATCGTCATACCGTCCCCAGGCAATTGAAAATTGGAATATTCTTTGCTGCTCACAAATTTCAGGCAGATGAAGTAAAAACAACACAGGTCTTTCCCGGAAAAAGCAATACTATGGAATGGTCCGTCACAGGCCTGAAACAGGGAACGCATCCTCTATATTCATGCCATGTTGAAACCCTTTCTCTTTTCAGACTCTGGACACTGCGGTACACATTTGATCTGGAATGCCAACTCAGAGTATATCCGAACCTGAAGGAGGAAAGAAAAATTCTGGCCTCCCGGTTTCTGGATTCAGGATACGGCATACATTCTCAAAGCCGTCTTGGAAAGGGCCGGGAATTTGAACGGCTCAGAGAGTATCTGCCCGGAGATCTGTATGAAGATATTCACTGGAAAGCCACAGCCAGGAGAGGCAAGCCGGTTACAAAGATTTACCAGGTTGAACGGACCCAGGACGTCTATGTTCTGATTGATGCCGCAAGACTGAGCGCAAGAGATGCAGCCCGGTTTTCAGATAACGGGAGCAGCACCGGCTCAGCATCCCGGACCATTCTTGAAAAATATATTGCCACGGCCCTGTCCGTTGGCATGGCTGCCCAGCGCCAGGGAGACAATTTCGGTATAGCTGTTTTCAGTGATCAGGTGAAAAAATTCATCCGGGCCGGCAATGGCAGAAGCCATCACACGGCCTGCAGGGACGCCCTTTATACGGTTGAGCCCGATCCGGTCACCCCTGACTTTCTCGAATGCATCACTTTTATCGGCAACAAAATCAGAAAACGGGCCTTATTGATCATGTTCACCCACCTGGACGATCCTAGCGTAGCCGAAGACCTCATCACCCACATTGATATGTTAAGCCGCCGTCATCTGGTCATGGTCAACATGTTGAATCCTGCAGAAGCCAGACCTTTGTTTTCTTCCAGCGATGTCAATTGTATGGCAGATATTTACGACCGGCTCAGCGGGCATATGGTATGGACGGCGTTACGAGAAATGGAAAAAACCTTCCAAAGACTGGGTGTTGGTTTTTTTATTCATAAAGGCAGGGACTTAACATTTAAAACAATTTCTCACTATATACGCATAAAACAGCGGCAGGCTTTATGATCATTGATCTCAACAAATTCATACAGCAGGGACAACCTGTCTGGTCAGAACTTGAAACCCTGCTGAACCGGTTTGACAACGATCCTGGCCTTAAACTTGAAATGCACCAGGTAAAACGGTTTCATTATCTTTACCAGCGGTCATCCTCGGATCTGGCAAAACTGGTTGGATTTTCAGCCCGGCAGGAGATAAAAATATATCTGGAATCCTTGGTCGGCCGGGCTTATGCAAGGATCCATGAAACACGTAGGGCCCCAAAAAAAAGGGGTTCTTTAATCTCCTGGCTGTTTTTTTCCTTTCCCATGACATTTAGAAAACATATCACGGCATTCTGGGTGGCCCTTGCCCTTATCCTTGCCGGATGCGTCTTCGGTATTACGGCCATCAGTCTTGACAAAGACGCCAAGCCTGCCCTCATGCCGTTTTCAAATCTGATGCAAAGCCCAAAAGACCGGGTCGCGGAAGCGGAGGGTACCCAAAAAGATAATCTTGCCGGTAAAAAGTCTGCGTTTGCTTCCCAATTGATATCCAACAATACCCGTGTGTCCTTTTTAACCTTCAGCCTGGGAATTACCTGGGGTGTCGGCACGGTTCTGCTCCTCTTTTCAAACGGTGTGTTCCTGGGCGCTACCATAGCCGATTATGTGCTGTCCGGACAGACGAAATTTTTAATCGGATGGCTGCTTCCCCACGGCTCTGTTGAAATCCCCGCCATCCTCATTGCCGGCCAGGCCGGTCTAATTCTGGCAGGCGCAGTAATCGGCTGGGGCAGACCGGTTACATTTAAAACCCGGATCAGATTAATTTCCAAAGATGTATTTACCCTTGTCGGGGGGGTATGCGTCATGCTGTTATGGGCCGGTTTTGTAGAGGCATTTTTTTCTCAATACCATGAGCCCCGGATATCGTATAATCTTAAAATTATATTCGGCAGTATCCAGTTGGTATTGGTTGTTATCTTTTTTTTATTGGCCGGGAAACACCGTAAATGAAGCGCCGGGAAAAAAACTTAATCATTAGAACCCCTGAAGGCATTGTCTTTCCATTACTGCTGGCCGGTCCGATTACACGTTTTCTGGCATGGCTGGTAGACTGGATGTGCATAACGGCGCTTTTTACAATCATCAATCAGTTCATCGGTCTGCTTGTTATTATCAGCCAGGATTTTGCCTTTGCATTTATGATACTGCTCTATTTTTTTCTCTCTTTTGCCTATGCCATTATAACCGAATGGTACTGGCACGGGCAGACCATCGGAAAAAGAGTTTTCAAGCTCAAAGTCATGGATGTCCAGGGCTTGCGGCTCCAGTTCAACCAGATTGTGATAAGAAATATTTTAAGAGTCATAGACATCATTCCAGGTTCCTATATGGTCGGCGGCTTAAGCTGCTTTTTTTCAGGAAAAGGACAGAGAATCGGAGACATTGCCGCAAACACGATTGTGATCCGCACCCCGAAAATTGTCCAGCCTGAATTGGAACAGATTCAACCCGGTAAATTTAATTCTTTCAAACAATTTCCCCACCTGTGCGCAAGACTCAGGCAGAAAGTATCTCCGGATCTTGCCCATCTTGCGGTCCAGGCCCTTCTCCGCCGCAGTTTTCTATCCCCGGACGCCAGGGTTCACTTATTTAAGACAACAGCAGATCACATAAAAAAAATCGTTGCGTTTCCGCAGACTGCAACAGAAGGGTTGTCAGATGAGCAGTATATAAGAAATATTGTGGACATTCTGTTTGACTCTGAAAAAGCCATCATTATTCCGAGTTTTTATTGATTTTTCATACTTTTGTTGACAAAAAGAGTTGTCCTGTCCTAAGGCTTGATCGGATGTACCGGCATTGATGTGGTCATGATCCTGACAAGGATGCGGGTGAGTTACAACGACTTGGAAATCACGGCCCAAACAGATCTTACTGATGAAGATCCCAAAGTATTCAAGGAAATCGATATCCCATCGATTCTATACCTGCCCATTTATGCAGATGTGAGCGGTCCGGATACCGTATCAAACATATGCAGGTCCCTGCCGGCTGCAGGCATTATATTCAGAGCAGGCGGTTGAATATCCTCCCATGGATGAAGCGCTTCCGGGTCATTTACCACGACCACGGGGCAGCCAGCCGTACTGCCGGCCTGCTCGACAACACTGCCTGCATACCATTTTCCCGCTTTTATTTTTGTATGTGATCCAAGCAGAATCAAGTCTGCTCCGGCGTTCCGGGCCCATTTTACTATTTCCAGATGAGGCAGCATCCCACTTTTGACAACGTATTCATGCGCGACACCATCCAGATAAACGTCACAAAAATCTACAAGTTTCCGTTCCTGCACCTTATGGTTGAGTTCATACTGCTGCCGGGTAAATTTCGGATAGGGCATGGCCGGGATCATAAACAGCGGATAGATTACGGATCCCATACGCCGGGACAGCCGGGCGGAAAAACAGAGTGCACATTCTGATGCAATCGAAAAATCGATCCCGACAACTATTTTTTTAAAATCCACATGGAACCCTGTTACGGAATCATTCACAACCATTACCGGACAATTCTCCCTTGCCACTACATCCTGCACCGTACTCCCGATCCGGTGCGGCCCACTGACCACTCCTTTTTCCAGCACACGATTTGAGTGAGGGCCAAGGACAACGAGATCTGCCTGTAAACGCTTTGACTGGCGTAGGATTTCTACCCATGGATACCCGGTGCAGACCGTGAAACCGACCCGGGATGCGCCGGCCAGGTAAGGTTCATAGGTCTGTCTGATTCCGGATTCAGCTTTCCGGGCATATTCCGGAGCAGAGGGGATGTCCTTTTCAAGCTGGTCTGCCATTGAAACCGATTCCAGTACATGGATGATATCAAGCTTTGCATCATATGCTTTCATAAGCTGGACAGCAGCCAGAACAGGGGCATCCGGCAAAGATACCCGGTCTGTTGCAGCAATAATTTGTTTAAACATATTCCCTCCTTTTCTATCCATGTAAAATCTGACCTCCTTAAGCCGTTGCAGGCTCAGTTCCTGACTGAGAAACAGAGATATCGATCATCCTGTCCGTATCTAACCGGAATGCCTGGATCAGGATCTGCTGAATCAATGTATTAATGGATGCGGCCGTGTCCACCCTGATATAAAGTGCGTTACCTGCATAGCGAAACCTTTCATACCGGGCTTTAAGGCGTTTGAAGTGGTCTATCCTTGCATCGGAAACCGATGGAAAGAATTCACGAGCCAACAGCCGATCCTTTAAAATCTCATCAGAAGCATGGCATTCGATGAATACCGGTTTTATTCCCTTTTCCTCGGCCAGGAGGAGCAGATCGTCCCGATGTGTTTTACGGCTGAACGTGGCATCCAGGATAACCGAATTTCCCCGGATCAGCTTCTCTTGAGCCAGACAGAGCATTTTGCCGTAAGTCAGGGATCCGGCAAGGGA
This sequence comes from Desulfobacteraceae bacterium, assembly GCA_050293905.1. Lineage (GTDB taxonomy): Bacteria > Desulfobacterota > Desulfobacteria > Desulfobacterales > Desulfobacteraceae > Desulfobacula. The sequence goes on from JBNKNP010000206.1 coordinate 4,770, forward strand.
TGAATAAATTTTCTCTCCAAACAGCTCTGTTCCGCTTTCATCAGGCTGTAACCCGAACAGACGTTTTCGAATCACATCTGAACGAAGCACCTCGCAACCAGTCACCTTTTCCAGTGCCTTTGCCAGGGTACTTTTACCACTGGCTGCCATACCGCATACCACCCATATTCGAGGCCTGAAAAACTGCAGTGCGTATTGAAATGCAAGGTCGAGATAGGTGCAGGCTTCAAGTGCAAAATGCCGCCCCTGATCTGTTTTTAAGCCTGCCTGGGCCAGGGCAAGGCAATTGACCTTGCATCGCACCATGGCCCGATAGCACTTATAAAAGGCAATCAACCGCATAGATTCAAAATCCCGGGTCTGTTCCAAATACCGGTTTAACAACGTGTCACCCAGACCGGTTTCCTGTTTAGAATCCAGGTCCATCAACAGAAACGCAAGATCGCTGATCACATCAATGTGGCGCAAAAAATCATTGAATTCGATGCAGTCAATAATCTGAATACCTGAATCGGTGAAATAAATGTGTTCACATCTTAAATCGCCGTGGCAGTCCCGGACCCGGCCTTCCTGTGCACGTTTTTCAAACAGGGGTCTATTTAGTTTTAAAAATGAGGTCACGGCTCCTCTTATTGTTTCCCATATATCCTGGTTCAGAACAGTGCAGCAACTCTCCTCTGTCTGAATAAAATTTTCCATGCAGTTCCCGAATACAGTGTCCCATATTCTATCCGGGCCGACCAGAGTGCTTACCGGTGTCTTTTCGTAGAAGTCAGACAATTTGCGCCCCAGCGCCACCATATCCAACCGGCTGATTTCACCTATGTTCATCATGTGATCCAGGGCATTAGACTCCGAAAGCTGACGCATCTGTACAGCATATTCCACTGGCACCCCACTGCCGCCAATGGAGAAAACACCACCTCCGCCTGTAATGGGAATTACGCCAAGATAGATATCATCAGCCAGCCTGCGGTTAAGCTCAATCTCCCGTCTGCAGAACTCCTGCCGTCTCTCAAGGGTGGAAAAATTTAAAAAACCGAAATCAACCGCCTTTTTAATTTTATAAACATATTTCCCGGTCAGAAATACCCTTGAAATATGGGTCTGCGCCTGGCGCAAGCCCTGAACCTTGTGGGGATAGGTCACGGGATTTTCCATTCCCCGGAATACCTGGTATTGGATTTGACTGTCCATCTTCACCCCCATGTACTTTTTTGTGTTTTAAGCACATTTCACTTTCCGGAGCAAGATTCGCAAAACTTCAGAAACCGACCAAAACAGGATATATTGAAGATATTTCATTTTGAGTTGAAGTTGTGCTGCGGGATCATCTGCTTACTGCTCAGATAAGATGGCGAGGCGACTGTGATGCAATCGTGAATTAACCGACTATGTGCCTTTATTTTACGCTGATTCAGCAACCCTGTCAAATCCAATCCGCAGCAAATACGTAAATAATATGAATCCGCTGCTCTTCCCTATTGTATGCAACTTTTTGTTTCTATCAATAGAAACATTTTTCTTGACATCTGTTTTAAACGCAGCTATCTTCATGAAAATTAATGGATTAGATAATGAAAAAGACTTTATTAAATAAAGAAAAAAGACTAAATTGCCGGTGGCAGAGCTGGATATGGCTGTAGCTGCCGCCGGTTGTTTTGTTCATAAAAAAGATTCATAGAACTTCAGGCTGCGGCAGCAATTAATCAGGCCGCAGCCTATTTTTAAAAAAGGCTGCTTAAAAAACCATGGCAAGCCTTTTTTTTATAATTTTAAGGGAAAAACAATAATGATACTCGAACAATTTCCAGATAAGCAGACGTTTTCAAGTCTTTCGGCCGGGCATACCGTCATCCCGGTCTGCAAAAGAATTCTTGCAGATATGGATACCCCTGTCTCTATTTTAAAAAAATTTTTCAAAAAGGATAAAGAATGCTTTTTGCTTGAAAGCGTTGAAGGCGGGGAACGCTGGGCACGGTATTCTTTTATGGGTGTTTCCGCCTTTGGTTCCATTAAGATATTTAAAAATCATGTTTTGATTGAAACCAAAAAAGAGACCCGGGAAATTCCCCATGAGGGTGATCCGCTGGCGGTCATCCGGGACTATTCCAAAACATTTAAACCGGCATTCATTTCAGAACTGCCCAGGTTCTGGAGCGGATTTACCGGGTATTTTACCTATGAAATGGTCTCGTTTTTTGAAAATATCCCGGTATCACTGCCGGATGATGTTCCCTATGCCCATTTTATCATCCCGGATGAAATGATCATCTTTGATAATATGAAACAAACCCTGACCTGCCTGAACATCTGCTATATAGACCCGGAAGATGACTCTGAAAAGGCCTTTGACCAGGCTGAACGCGCCCTTGACAAGATGCTTGAAACCATCCATGCCCCCTTTGCCCAGGATGACGACAAAAAAGGGGCAGATGTCAGTCTTGAGCCTGAAACACCGCCGGATGAATATAAGAGCGGGGTTGAAAAAATCAAGGAACACATTGTGGAAGGGGATATTTTCCAGGCCGTCTACTCCCAGCCGTTTTCATGCAAAACTGATGTGGATCCGATCCTGATTTACCGGGCCCAGCGGTATATCAATCCGTCGCCCTACATGTTTTTCATGAATTTCAAAGATATCATCGTGGCTGGATCTTCTCCTGAAACCATGGTCAGGCTTGAAAATGATGTGGCCACGCTAAGACCCATTGCAGGTACCCGGCCCCGGGGAAAAACCGAACAGGAAGACCGGAAACTGGCTGACGATCTGCTCAATGATGAAAAAGAAAAAGCGGAACATGTCATGCTCATTGACCTTGGCAGGAACGACCTTGGACGGGTGGCTGAAGCCGGAACCGTTCAGGTGACCGATACCATGATTGTTGAGCGGTACTCCCATGTCATGCACCTGGTATCCAATATCACCTGCGATGTTAAAAAAGAATTTGACGCCTATGATCTTTTCAAAGCCACTTTTCCGGCCGGCACCTTGTCCGGTGCACCGAAGATCCGGGCCATGGAAATTATCGGAGGACTTGAGAACAGACCCAGGAGAGTCTATGGCGGTGCAGCAGGATATATCTCTTTTACCGGCAATATGGATTGTGCCATCACCATCCGGACCGCAGTGATTGAAAACGACAAGCTCACGGTCCAGGCCGGTGCCGGCATTGTGTATGACTCAGACCCTCAAAAAGAACTAGAAGAATGCCAGAACAAGGCAAAGAGTGTTGAAATGGCATTGAAACTGGCCCTATCAAATAACGGAGGCAGATAAATGTTAGTTGCTGTGATTGATAATTATGATTCATTTACCTTTAACCTGGTTCATTATATTCTTCATACCGGGGTGGAGGTTAAGGTGTTTAGAAACGACCAGGTTTCCATTGGGGAGCTTGAGAATATGAATTTAGGTGCCATTGTTATCTCTCCGGGTCCCGGGCGGCCTGAAGATGCCGGCATCTCAATTGATGTCGTCACTCAGCTTTCCGGAAAAATTCCGATTTTAGGGGTGTGTCTGGGCCACCAGGTCATCGGCCAGAGCTTTGGCGCCAAAATCATTCATGCAAAAAAAATCATGCATGGAAAGACTTCCATGGTTACTGCTGACCCGGACTATATTTACACCGGCATCAACAAACCCTTTTCCGTTATGCGGTATCATTCCCTGGCCATTTCACCGGAAAACCTGCCGGCCTGCCTGAAGGTGACGGCAACCACTGAAGACGGTGAGATCATGGGTGTCCGCCATGTTGAACACCCCACCCAGGGGGTCCAGTTTCATCCGGAATCATTCATGACAACTGTTGGCAAACGATTGATCAGAAATTTTATAAAAGGAGCCTAACCCCATGACATTTACCCAGAATTTGAACAAAATCATTTCCGGCCAGGATCTTGATCAGGACAGCAGCGCATCCATGCTCATGGATATTTTTTCAGGGACCATCACCGAAGCCCAGGTGGGTGCGTTCATGGCCGCCCTTGCCACCAAGGGCGAAACCTTTGAAGAGCTTGCCGGTGCTGCCCGGGCCATGCGGCGGAAAGCCACCCGGATCCAGGTGGTTTCCAAAAAGGTCATTGATACCTGCGGCACCGGAGGCGATGCCTCGGGCTCCTTTAATATCTCTACCACCACAGCCTTTGTGGTGGCCGGTGCCGGTGTCACCGTGGCCAAGCACGGAAACAGGAGCATTTCCTCCAAGTGCGGCAGCGCGGATGTGCTTGAAGCCCTGGGGGTCAACCTTAATGTGGATCCTGAAATCGTGGAAGAAGCCATCAATGAAATCGGCATCGGATTCATGTTTGCCCCCATGTACCACGGGTCCATGAAATATGCCATGAAAGCCCGGATGGACTGCGGCATCCGCAGTATTTTCAATATGCTGGGACCTTTGACCAATCCGGCTGCGGCAAGCTGCCAGCTTTTAGGCGTGTTTGCGCCGGAGCTCACTGAAATGTTTGCCCAGGCCTTAAAGCTGTTAGGGGTTAAAAAGGCCTTTGTGGTCCACGGCCATGACGGGATGGATGAAATGACCACCACCACCCTGACACGGGTGACTGAACTTGACGGTGACACCATCCAGACCTATGATCTTGATCCGCTTGATTTTTTCAAGGACTATGCCGCGCCGGAAGATCTTGCAGGAGGAGATGTCAACGAAAATGCCGCCATTACCCTGGCTGTTCTAAAAGGCGAAAAAGGGCCGAAACGGGATGTGGTTGTCCTGAACTCAGGTGCTGCCCTGGTTGCAGCCGACATGGCCGATGACATCAAATCCGGCATTAAACTTGCTGAAACAGCCATTGATTCAGGCCAGGCCCTTGAAAAACTTGAGGCCCTTGCAAAATACACCCAGGAGAACGGTTAATATGTCAGTTGGCGGCTTTTTAAAAAAAGTAAAGGAAGTCAAAGAACTTGAAGTGGCAAAGAACCGGGCGTACCAGCCCCTGTCCTCTTTGCGAAAGGAAGCGGAAGACTGCCCTGAGGCACCTGATTTTCTGGCCGGCATGAAGCAAAGCAGCCCGGAGGATATCGGTATTATTGCCGAGGTTAAAAAAGCCTCCCCGTCCAAAGGTGATATCTGCATAGGCCTTGATCCGGCAAAATGTGCTGAAGAATACACTGAAGGGGGTGCCAGGGCCATTTCTGTTTTAACCGAATCCCGTTATTTTAAAGGCAGCCTTGCAGATCTTGAAATTGTCTGCGCCCGAACGCCGCTTCCGGTGCTCCGCAAGGATTTTACCATCAGCGACTATCAGATTTATGAAGCCAAAAAGGCAGGTGCGGCTTCCATTTTACTGATAACCACCCTGCTTTCCCCGGACCAGCTCAAAGATTATATCCAGCTTGTGCGCGAACTTGACATGGAACCCTTAGTGGAAATCACCAGTGAAAAGGAATTTGAAACTGCCTATGCTGCGGGCGGAACAGTGATGGATATCAATAACCGGAATCTTGTGACCCTTGAAACGGATTTGCTGGTTTCCAAACGGATTGCCGCCATTGTTCCCGATGATGTCATCCCGGTGGAGGCCAGCGGTATTTCAAGCTTTGCCGATATTGAAACAGGACTTTCTGCAGGCATGTACAATTTTCTGGTTGGAGAAAGCATTGTAAGGGCTGCTGATGCCGGTGCCTTTATCAAATCACTCCGGAATGCGGAGTGATCCAGCCATGAATACCGCATCCCACGCCCCTTTGCCATGGATCAAGATCTGCGGACTGACCCAGGTGGATAATGCGCTCGAAGTTGCCGCTTCAGGGGCCGACGCCATCGGCCTGGTCTTTTTTGAAAAAAGCCCGAGAAACGTCACTCCTGATCAGGCCGGACAAATCTGTACCGCCCTGCCCGCTTCTGTAAAAACCATTGGTGTATTTGTCAATGAATCCTATGATGCCATTATGGAAAAAGTTGGCAGGTGCGGATTGTCCGGGGTGCAGCTCCACGGTAATGAACCGCCCGGGCTGGTTGAAAAACTGGTAAAAGAGGACCTTGTCGTCATTAAAGCCCTGTTTGCTGCAAAGACCCCGTTTTTAACCCAAAGCCGTGAATATGAAAACGCTGATTATGTTCTGGTGGAATACGGCAAAGGCAACCTTCCAGGCGGCAATGCCGAATCCTGGAACTATGAAATATTATCTCAGATGGAGACCAGAATACCTGTCATCCTGGCCGGGGGGCTGACCCCGGAAAATGTCAGACAAGCCATTGATGCCTGTCATCCGGCGGGCGTTGATATCTCGTCCGGTGTGGAAAAATCCCATGGCATCAAAGATATTGAAAAGGTAAAGGCATTTATCAACGCCGTGCGTATACCCTAGCCTCATTTTTGCTTGAAAACCCCCTACCTGATTAACAGATTCATACCGATATAAAGCTTGTCTTCCAAGGATAACTTATTGAGCTTTCGAAGCGCCGGAATGCTGATCCCGTATTTTTTACTGATGCTGTACAGGGTATCCCCCTTCTTAACCGTATGGAATATTGGCGCTTTGGCTTTTGTTTCATTTTTCACAGAGGTTTTCACCGGCGGTTTGCTTTCAGCCTTTGTACTGGTGTTCACGGTTTTGGGAGCCTGTTTTTCCGGAGCGGCCGGTATGCCTGCTTTCATGTCAGCCAGTCTTTTTTCAATGCTGCCCATCTGTTCAAGCACAGAGTCAAATTTTACGCTGAAGGCGGTTTCAAGCCGGGCCACCCTTTTTTTTAGCGAATCAATTTCATCGGAGCCTGACAGCGTTGACCCTGTGCTGATGTTTTTAGACTTCGAATCAATCTGCCTTTCCAGGGCAGCTTCAATTTTTCCAATTCTTTTTTCTATATCAGTGAATGAACCGGATGCAGTTGTTTCTTTCAAAGATTGAATATGATTATCCATTGATTTGTCGGGATTTCTGAAAAAAATAAAAAATAAAATCAAAGTCAGGAGCAGCGCACCAAAAAGGATCAATGCGAATTCATTTTTTTTAAATAAAGATGTTTCTATTTTCGGATCATTATCGCCAGGCATGGGGATTTTTTTACGATTGGTATTCTGGGAACCTGTGTGTATTTTTGATTCGCTTTTAATTTTTTTTTTCATGGAAACACTCCTGATTCATGAATGATTATATCTTTTCATATCATCTTAAGCTGATTTTTCAACACCTAAAGATAATTTGTTATAAAAATCTCCGGCATATCAATGGGTTTTCTATGTTGAATAAGGCATGATAAGTGTGATAGGGTTTGGCTTAAATACTATTGCGTTAAATTTACTGGACAATATCATGAAATCTTTGCGAACATTCATTTTACCCCTTGTCTGCACCCTTTTTATTTTATGCGGGATCTATCCGTCCGCCCAGGCCCAACCCCGGACAATTTCCAATAAACTGGGCATGCGCTTTGTCTATATCCCTGCCGGAAGCTTTTTAATGGGCAGCCCCGGATCTGAAAAAGGCCGCCAGTGGAACGAAAAACAGCACCGGGTTGTCATTTCCAAAGGTTTTTACATGGGGGAATCAGAAGTCACCCAGGGCCAGTGGGAAAAACTGGTCGGATTTAACCCTTCCTCTTTTCCGGATCTGGGCAAATCCTACCCGGTCGACACGGTGTCATGGAATCAATGCATTGAATTTATCCGTGTGCTGAATGAATGGGAAGGAACACGGGCATACCGCCTTCCCACTGAAGCTGAATGGGAATATGCCTGCCGGGCCGGATCAACCACGGCTTTTTCATCCGGTTCCATCACCACCATCTCCTGCAGTGACCCTGAACCGGCCCTGCTGGAAACGGCCTGGTATTGTTATAATTCCGGACTGGCCGATCCTCCAAGGGATTTCAAACCCCACCCGGTAAAAACCAAACTTCCCAATAAATGGGGGCTGTATGATATGCACGGCAATGTACAGGAATGGGTGCAGGATTCTTGTAAATGGCGCAATTTCTGGCGAACCCGGGTTGGTGTGATAACAAATACCTACCACGATAATATTACCGATCCTATCAGTACCAGGGGTGAACATAGAATTATCCGGGGCGGCGGCTGGTTTCAGAACGGCAAATACCAGCGATCAGCCTATAGAGGATATTATAAACCCGGTGTCAGGCGAAACAGTCTGGGGTTTCGCATCGTTAAAATTCAGTAGTTTTTATTCCATCCGAATTATCGTTGTGAAGGTATTTTCTTCCAGAGCCAAATCCCGGCCGTCAGCAGTACAATATCTCGGAGCAGCAGGATAGCGGCAGATGTTTTACCGGTCTGTCCTGCTATTGAGAAACAGCCGCAGTCAAAAGAGTGCCCCCGTAACAGGTTAAAACCGATCAAAAAGATAAACATACAAAGCAGAGCATTGATGATCAATACGGCAGATCTGGGAAACAACCGCATGATCAGGCTGAAACCGGCAACCAATTCAATAAACGGCAGAACAACGGCAATCAGATTAATGGTTATGGACGGAAAAATATCATAACCATAAATAATCCTGGCAAAACCGGCCGGATCCTGAATTTTGGAATAACTGGCCCAGATAAAGGTGATTCCTAAAATGAGCTTGAGAAGATAAACAATGAGCTGCTCAACTGTTTTATTCATTTGTTTCAATCTTTCGTCCGTCTGCTTCCCAGCCGCTGAAACCAAGGGAAAACACCTTAACGTTCAGGTATTTTAATTGAATTAATCTATCTGCAAAGGTATGACTGTCCGGGCATTCCAGACCGGAGCAGTAAATCAAAAGAGGTTGTGCACGATCTATGGTTTCAGTAAATTTTGCTTTATCCCGATCAAAATCAGCCAGGGGAAAAGACAACGCCCCGGGCAGATGGCCCATATCATAAAAATCCCGGTACCGGACATCAATTAGCAGCCTTTTTTTTGTTTCAATTATTTTTTCAACCTCAGCCGGATTGAAAATTTCCATGGAGGAGGAAGAATCCACGGATTTGGTAACAACTGCCCCATTGTCTCCTGTTGGAGCATCCCACTGCCCGATCCATGGAATGCCGCTGGAGGATAAAAGATTATAGGCAACAGCCGTCAACACCGCCATGCTCAGGAGAACAAGCACACCTTTTTTTTCCGAGACAGTCGTCATAGCCTTCCTGTTCAAGCCTGTATCCGTATTTAAGCCATCAGGGTTGATCCGGCCGGCAGTTTTGTTTCAACTGTTTTGCCGTAATCAACCGGTTTTCCATCAATACCAGACGCATCCATTTTTCTAAATCAGCAGACAGTTTTTGTTCCGGCAGGATATCGTCGGAATCAGAATTTAAAGCTCTTGTTTTATGGTCCTCATCCCGCTGATTCCGGTTTGCCAACTGGTCGGTCATCCGTTTTAAGCCGGCTGCTGCTTCAGAGGTGGGATTCCGGTTGTTTAGCACATCATACATCTTTTGAGCTTCGTTTATATAGCCCTGTTTTTCATAGAGTTTTGCAAGTTCGAGGGTATTGATTTCCTGCTCCATGAGTCATTCCTTGTTTTGTGTTTTCTCTTTAAATATCAGTTCTTCGGGCTCAGCCATATCATGTTCATGTTTTGCAACATGTTTGATGTATTCACTATCTGTTTTTAAACGTTGAATTTCATTTTCAAGGTTTCGATTTTCCGTCTGGGCTTCAAATGCCTGATCCAAAATAATGGTTTCTTTTGTTTTTAATGCCTTATAATCAAAATATCCATGGTCTGAAAAAATGATCAGAAAAATAAGGGCAATAATGATGCCGATGGAAAGATAAACCGCTGTCTTTTCAAATTTTGTCATTTGCTTTGTTTGCATATTCCCTGTTTTAATAATCTTAATTCAGGGCTTGAAATCAGCATGTTCAATCCCAGATAGCAGAATACTCCAAGAAGAATTCCTCCTGCAAGGGTGATTCCTGATTCAAATTTTCCTGTATATGAACCGGGTAACAGCAAGGTGACCTGTTCAACGAAAAAGAACATTATAGCAGATAAAAAAAATGATCTGCAAGCAGAAACCAGGATATCTTTTTTAACAATTAATGCAACAAAAGGCATTTGAATGAACAGCAGTAAAAATCCCACACCAGAGGCCATGGAAACAGATAAGACCAGGCCCTTTAATCCGAACCGGTCCACAAAAAGAGCACAGAATAAAAAATTAACTCCAATGGAAAAAAGGCCTGAATAAAAGGGAATTTTTATTCTGGAAAATGCGTAATACAAGGTGATGATAATCCTTGTTCCGGTAAATGCCCACAACCCGGTAACCAGAAAAAAAAGACAGGAAGCTGTTTTTTCAATGGCATGGGCATCAAACCGGCCCCGGCTGAATAAAAAAGAAACAATTTCATGATCCAGTGCCATGAGCCCGGCCATGGCCGGAATAGTGACAAACAGAACCATTTTTATTCCTTTGCTGAACATCAATGCAGCATCGTCAGGTTTCCCGGTGCCGGCACGTCTGGAAAATTCAGGCAGATACACCGTAGCCACTGAAACGGCAAACAATGCAAGGGGAAACTGAACCAGCCGGTCTGCAAAATATAAAAAAGACACGCTTCCTTCATCCAAACGGGAAGCAAAAAACGAGGCCACCATGATATTGATCTGATACGAGGCAGCACCGATCATGCAGGGAATCAGTATTTTAAAAACTTTTAAAATACCTGGATGATAGAGTTTGGAAAAATGAAACTTCAACATCCCGACCCGGATCATAAATGGAATCTGGACCATTAATTGAACCAATCCGCCAATGGTCACCCCCCAGGCAAGTCCCTTGACCGGAACATGAAAAAAATTGCAGATAAACAATGTAAAACAGATAACCGCCAGGTTGAATACCAAAGGGGCAACAGCAGGTGCACCGAAATTTCCAAAGGTATTGAGTACACCCATGCAAAGCGACATAATCAGCACAGACCAGAAATACGGCAGCATGGTTTTAAACAGATAGACGGTTAATCCGTAAACAGCAGGATCATTGACAAATCCCGGGGCAACAAGTTTAATCAGCCACGGGGCAAGTAAAAACCCGGTCAGCATGATCGAAACTGCCAAAAAAGACAGAAAACATAAAAATGAGAATACCATGGAAACTGCATTGGATTTACCCTCTTTTTCCAGAACCTGGGAAAAAACGGGAATAAAAGAGATACTTAAAATGCCCTCGGAAAACAGCTTGCGCACCAGATCAAACGGCCTGAAAGCCAGAAAAAATGCATCACTGTGCAGGCTTGTTCCAAACACCATGGCAATGAGGGCATCCCGGACTACCCCCAGAATGCGGCTGCCAAGCGTTAGCAGGCTGATTAAAGCTGTATTTTTTACGAGCTTTCCCATTAAGTTTTCCTTGACAAAATTCAAAAAATTGAATAAGTTTGCGAATTTGAAATATAAATGAATTTTAAAATCAACCCATTTAAGCAAGGAGCTATACCAAGTTGGCTAACCATAAATCTGCAAAAAAAAGGGCTAAACAGAGTCAGGTCAGACGGCTTAGAAACAGATCTGTAAAAACCACCCTTAAAAATCTGGAAAAAAGTGTTCGTGCCGCAAAAGAAACCGGCAGTGATGACAAAGATGAACTGATGAAAAAGACTCAGTCTGCGTTTCACAAAGCTGCTAAAAAGGGTGTTATCCATCAAAAGACTGCTTCCAGAAAAATTTCAAGATTGTTCAAATACCTCAACGCTTAGGCATTGTAGTTTTCATACGGGTTCTGAATAAAAGACAGGGTTTGGTCATAAAAGATGACAGACCCTGTCTTTATAGTTTAACCGATCCGGATTCAGATCAGATATTATTTTAAAAATTTATCAGAAGCTTGCTGACCAGTTTTTCAGCTGTTCTCAGGGCAATCTTCTCCATGGCCTGTTTTTTATTGCTGTCATCGGTTATCTGGTCTTCGGAAACAGTATAGTCCTCTTTTGTTGCAAAGTTGGTTACAGACCAGATAATCTCCCCTTCCTTGTCGACCAGCTGAACATCTACCGTGGCTGAAACCCGTCTTTCAAGGACAGATTCAGATGTAGATCGGGACAGGGTATCAAAGGTAATGGATTTAACACTTCCCCTGATAAACGTGTCTGCAATTTCTTCATCCACCACACGGGTATCTGTCTTTTCAATAATTTCCTGGATCAGTGCATTGGTAAAGGTCAGATCCGCCCCGGTTTCAGTGCTTTGATTTTTAAATACCTGTACAGCCACTTGTTTGACAGTCTCTTTTAAATATCCGCCGCCTTCAAACCGGTATCCGCAGGACATGATTGACAAAATAACGACAACGCCACAGACATGAACCATCCATTTTAATTTTTTCATTTTTAAATCACGATATTTACAAGGGTTTGTTTTTTCTGGATCACAATAATTTTTTTAGGTGTTTTGCCCTGGGTATGCTTTAAAATTTTCCGGTCGGCAAGGGCTGTTTCTTTTATTAGGTCTTTGCTGCTGTCGGAACTGACGGTAAATTTGCTTCTCAGCTTGCCGTTCACCTGAACCACAACCAGCACTTCATCGGTTTCCAGAGAATCTTTTCGAAAAACAGGCCAGGGCTGCTCCAGAACAGATCCGGTTTTACCCATTCGCTCAAACAATTCTTCACAAAAATGGGGAAGAATCGGAGAGAGCAGCAGCAGGATATTTTCAAGACAGAACCGGATCACCTGCTTGTGTTCCGGATCCGTTTTTTGCAGCTCCACGGTATACAGGAGGTTGACCAGTTCCATAATGGCTGAAATAGCTGTATTAAAGTGAAAATTTTTATCAATATCTTCAGTCACTTTTTTAATGGTCTGGTTGGCCTTGATGAATAGTTGTTTGGCCGGATCCGATGTCAGCTGACCGGCTGATCCCTTGAAACACGGCGTATCCCCCAGGATATCCATACTGTCCAGTACCAGCCGCCATACCCGGTTGACAAACCGGTTGCTGCCTTCAACGCCATCCTCACTCCATTCAAGATCCCGTTCCGGCGGCGCGGCAAATAAGGAAAACAGCCGGGTAACATCTGCCCCGTATTTTTTCAGAAGTTCATTGGGATCCACTACGTTTTTCTTTGACTTGGACATCTTGATGACCCGGCCGACGTCCACGTCCTTTCCGCATTTGCTGCAGACCAGATTTTTCTCATCATTTCCTGTGGTTTCATCTCTGAGCACTGCTTCTTCAGGAAAAAGATATCCGTGTTCAGGGCAGGTCATGGTTTCCTTGCAGACCATTCCCTGGGTCAGCAGCCGGGAGAAGGGTTCTTTAAAGTCAATCATGCCCAGGGTGTGAAGTACCCGCATGAAATATCTTGAATACAAAAGATGAAGCACGGCATGTTCCACTCCGCCGATATACTGATCCACCGGTGCCCAGTATTTTACCGCTTCCGGATCAAACATCCCGGTTTCATACCGGGGTGAACAATATCGAAGATAATACCAGGACGATTCCACAAAGGTATCCATGGTATCCGTATCTCTTCTGGCATCCTCTCTGCCGCAGTCCGGACAGGTGGTACGGGCGAAATAATCAAGGGTGGGCAGAGGCGAACCGCCCTTTTCCAGCAGGTTGGCCTCTTCCGGCAGACGGATGGGCAGATCAGCTTCAGGAACCGGCACCACACCGCAGTCCGGACAGTGGATCACGGGTATGGGACTTCCCCAGTACCGCTGGCGGGAAATTCCCCAGTCTCTGAGCCGGAAAGAAACCGTCTTTTTCCCCCTTTCCTGCTTTTCCAGCCAGTCCGTGATGGCTTCCATGCCCTGTTTATTGTCCAGCCCGTTAAACTGGCCTGAATTGATCAGGACCCCTTCACCGGTAAAGGCTTCTTCCATGGTATCGCCGTCTAAGGTTTCCCCTTCCGGCTGAACCACCGGAATAATGTTAAGACCGTATTTTCTTGCAAATTCAAAGTCCCGTTGATCACCTGCAGGCACGGACATGATTGCACCGGTCCCATACTCCATTAATGCAAAATTAGCCGTATAAACAGGTATCTTATTTCCGGTGGCCGGATTTATGCAGTAGGCTCCTGTAAACACCCCTTCTTTTTCATATTTTTCAATCCCGTCTGCTGATCGTTCCTGACTGGACACCTTACTTACAAAATCAGCCACCCGGGCTTCATTCTCCCGTCCGGCAGACAAGCGTTCAACCATGGGATGCTCCGGAGCAAGACACATAAAGGTGGCTCCAAAAACGGTATCCGGACGTGTGGTAAAAACCACGATATCCTCATCCTGTCCGTCAATTTGAAATTTAATTTCCGATCCCACGCTACGGCCGATCCAGTTTTTCTGCATCACGGTTACTTTGTCAGGCCAGCCGGGCAGCTTGTCACAGTGTATGAGAAGATCCTGTGCATAATCGGTAATTTTAAAAAACCACTGCCATAACTTTTTTTGCCGTACTGTCTGGGAACACCGCCAGCAGCAGTCCTGCTCCACCTGCTCATTGGCAAGAACGGTCTGGCATTTTTCACACCAGTTGACATATGATTCTTTCCGGTATGCCATGCCCTTTTCAAGCATTTTAAGAAACAACCATTGTTCCCAGCGGTAATATTCAGGCCGGCAGGTGGCAATTTCCCTGTCCCAGTCATAGGAAAAGCCCATTTTTTTGAGCTGTTCGCGCATGTATCTGATGTTCTCATATGTCCAATGAGCCGGATGGGTCTGATTATCAATGGCTGCATTTTCAGCCGGCATGCCAAAGGCATCCCATCCCATGGGGTGGAGAACATTAAAGCCCTGCATCCGTTTATACCGGACCACCACATCACCGATGGTATAATTACGCACATGGCCGATATGAATTTTCCCTGAAGGGTAGGGAAACATTTCCAAAAGATAATATTTTTTCTTTGAGGAATCCTCAACCGTTTTAAATAATTGCTTCTCTTTCCAATAGGCCTGCCATTTCGGTTCTACTATTTCAGGCTGATACCGGTTTTCCATTACACCTGCTCCTTGTGAAAGCGCATCATATCGAATAAATCTCTTCAGTTAATAGATCTTGAGTTTTTCAATCAATAATTAAGCTTTTATAAATGCCATAAACCTGACCAAATAGCAAGAAATTCAATGGCTGCCTGAATCGTCTTTCTTTTTCTTGTCTCATGATATTATTTTTGTTATCTATAACCGGTTCCAGTTGAAATTATAACTAGTTGACACGGAAAAAGACATGACGGCAGAAAAGAATTTCTCTGACAATCCCAGGATTAACATTCTCATTGAAAGCATTCTGGACGAACTGTGTCCGTTCCTGGAAGAACAGGCCAGGGAAATTTCAGACTTAACTGCTATTGGCAAGGCCCTGGGAACCGGAAAGGATATCAGTGCCCTACTGGAAATGATTCTTTCCATTGCCAGACGATTTACCCAGGCCGACGGCGGAACGCTCTATCTTGTGGACCCGCAGCATCAGACGCTTGAATTTCATGTCATTTTCAATGAATCTTTGAATATTAAAAAATCAGGCAAAGCCATTGGTCTTCCCGGGGTCCCCCTGTTTGATGGCAACGGCAGACCCAATCTTTCCAATGTTTCTTCCTATGTCTTTCATACCGGTGAAATCGTCAACATTAAAGATGTGTATAATACATCCAGGTTTCAGTTTGACGGCACACAGGAATTTGATGCGGCGCTGAATTACACCAGCAGGTCCATGATTGTTGTCCCCATGCGAAATCATGAAGAAGATATTATCGGCATTCTTCAACTGATCAATTCAATTGATTCGATCTCAAAAAAAACGCTTCCATTCAGCAGGGATGCGCAGGAAAAAGCAGCAGCCCTTGCCAGTCAGGCATCGGTCATCTTGACCCAGCAGATGCTTATCTTTGAGATGAAAGAATTGTTTGAAGCCTTTATCAAGGCGATTGCGGTTTCCATAGATGAAAAATCCAAGCACACCGGCGGCCATATTCAGCGGGTGGCTGAAATCTGCATGATGATCGCCCACCAGATCAACCAGGATCAGGAAGCGTTCAAGGAAATTTTTCTTTCAGAAGATCAGCTGGATGAACTGAGAATCGCAGCGTTAATGCACGATACCGGTAAAATTACCACGCCGGACCATATTATTAACAAATCCTCACGCCTGGAAACAGTCCTTGACCGCATTGAACTGATTCATACCCGGTGGGAGCTGTTTAAAACAAACTGCAAGCTTAAAGCAGCAGAAAAAAAGCTGGACCTGCTTGATCAAAATCAGCTGGATCCAAAACAAACGGATCAGATTGACAGACACCTTGAAGAACAGCTCAATACGCTGGATCAGGAATTCAAGATCCTGTCGGATATCAATTTCAGTAAAACCGTTCTGAACAAAAATGCTTTGGAAAAGCTTGAGATCATCGGCAGAAAATCAGATGTTATTTCCAATAGAACCATCCCCTATTTGACGGAAAATGAAATTGAATGTCTGCATATCACCAGAGGCAATTTAACCGGTGAAGAAAGGGAAATCATTAACAGCCATGCAGCACTGACAAAAAAGATACTCAACAAATTGCCCTGGCCGAAAAAGCTGGCCCGGATTCCTGCCATTGCCGCATCACATCATGAAAAACTTGACGGCAGCGGATACCCCTCCAAGTTAAATAAAACAAATTTAAATATCCAGTCAAGGATACTGGCAATTTCAGATATTTTCGAAGCATTGTCAGCCAAAGACCGACCCTATAAAACCCCCATGACATTATCCCAGGCAAAACAGATTTTAGAAAAGATGGGCCGGGACGGTCATCTGGACAACGATATTATCTCCTTGTTTTTTTCAAGTCAGATCCACAAGGAATATGCAAGAAAGCATATGGCATCTGAACAAATCGATCTTTAATTGTTTTAAAGATTGACCTTAATCCCTTTAAATGATATACATTATCGTTTTAAATCCATGCCTGAAAGGCAGGTATGGGAAAAGGTATTAATCCTTGCTCTGACCGGCGGGTCAGGGCTTTATATCCGTAAGGAGAAAAAATGAGGAAGTATGAAACTGTTCTTATTTCTGACCCTGATCTTCAGGATCAAACACGCTCAGAGCTGTTTGATAAAATCAGAAATATAATTACCAATGAAAAAGGAATTATTTTAGACTTTGATGAATGGGGCAACAAAAAACTGGCCTATGAAATCAAGAAAAAATCCCGAGGTCATTATGTCTGTATCACCTATGGTGGTGACGGTCCCCTGGTTAGCGAGCTTGAACGAAACTTCCGGTTAACGGATACTGTATTAAAATTCATGACAATTGTTTTGTCAGGCGACATGACAGCACAGGAGCTTGAAAAAGAAGCTCAGGAGCTTCAGCAGTCCAAAGAAGAATCAACAGAACCAGAGGCAGATGAAGAAGATACGCCGGCTGAAGCTGTTACCGAAGAAACACCTGCTGTTGAACAGGATGAACAAGAAGAACCGGAAAAAGAAACAGAATAATTAAAGACTGGAGGATATCCTTTTATGTATCAAAGAAACCAAAGAGGCGGCGGCAAAAGCCGATTTTATCAACGTCGCAAAATTTGCAGATTCTGCGTAGACAATGATCTGGAAATAAATTACAAAACTCCCAAAGCACTCAGACAATTCATAACGGAACGCGGGAAAATTATTCCAAGAAGAATCACAGGTACCTGTGCCAAACATCAACGTCAGCTTACCGTAGCCATCAAGCAATCCCGTCAGATTGCCCTGCTGCCCTTTGTTGGCAAACCCATGTATTAAACGGCACATGCACCCGACCTTAAAAAATAACCGGCAGGAGTAAATACAGGTGACAGGCACCCTTATGCAATATACAAAAATGAAAGATATTTTTACGGGTATCTTTTTTTCAATATTGATCATTTTTGTCATGTATATCGTGCCGGTGATCGGTCTTTTTGCCTGGGTCCTGCTGCCGCTGCCGGTTCTGTTTTACCGGCTGAAAAGCGGAAGAAGCCCAAGCGGAATCATCGTGGCGATTAGTCTGGCCATGCTGATCAGCACTACCGGCAATCCCATATTTAATGCACTTTATTTCGGTTCATTGCTGCTGACAGGTTTTCTTTTAGGCGAATGCATAGAAAGACATTTGCAAATTGAAAAAATCATCCTGTATTCCTGTCTGGGTGTCGCAGGCCTTGCAACAGCCGTTTTAACGGCTTATGCCCTGACCCGGACCACAGGAATCGAACAATTAATTTCCGGTTATATGACCCGGTACCATGCATTGTCGGATCAACTTCTGACGGAATCCGCACGAATGTACCCGGATGTGGTCATAGACCGTCAGTTGTTCGAACAAGCCAGTTTATGGGTAATGAAATCATTTCCGGCTATTATTATCAGCACGTATATGACAGCCGCTCTCCTGAATGTCGTCTTAATCAGAAGGATTTTGCGAAATCATGACATTCAAGTAAAAACTCTTGAAAATCTAAGATGCTGGAGAGCTCCTGATAAACTGGTTATCGGCCTTATTGCGGTATCGGTTCTCATCCTATTGCCGGTGGGTGTATTAAAAGTTGTACTGATCAATTGCCTGATCATTATAATGACGGTATATTTTTTCCAGGGAATTGCAGTTGTATCCTTTTATTTTCAAAAAAAACGGGTTCCGTTTGCTATAAAATCATTTTTTTATGTTTTAGTAGCCATTCAACCGCTGTTTATGCTTCTGGTTATCGGATGCGGCCTGTTTGACACATGGATGAATTTTAGACGACTGGACACACCAATGGATACAATTGTAGAATAAAAACAGATACAAGCTCAGCTTCAAAAACAATGAGCTGAACTTTTTTGGAGGTTTTAAATGAAAGTAATATTAAAAGAAA
>JBNKNP010000207.1:0-1916 GCA_050293905.1 Desulfobacteraceae bacterium
GAACCGAAGGGTGGAAATAGAAGTTGTAAAATAAATAAATTATCATAAAATAAAAAAGGCTTTCAGTTTAATAAATTGAAAGCCTTTTTTATTTTAATGGTGGGCCGTCAGGGAGTCGAACCCGGGACCTACTGATTAAGAGTCAGTTGCTCTACCAGTTGAGCTAACGGCCCGTAAAAAACCTGAAAAATTTATCAGCAAGGGAAAAAATTGTCAACTGCTTTTTATTTGAAACACCATAAAATAAGTTGACCCGTTAATTTAAGGTTTGATATATTCAAACCTCATTTTTTAAATCTGGTAATTTTTTAGTGAAAGGGAAACATATGTCGGCATCAAAATCAGAAAACCTGTTTCAACAGGCTAAAAAAAGCATCCCCGGCGGAGTGAATTCACCTGTCCGTGCATGTGGCTCTGTAGGCGGACAGCCTGTTTTTATAGATAAAGGAGACAAAAGTCGGATTTATGATGTAGATGGAAATGCGTATATTGATTATGTCTTATCCTGGGGGCCGTTGATTCTTGGCCATCGGCCAAAAGTCGTTATGGATGCATTGAAAAAAGTTCTTGAAACCGGGGTCAGCTTTGGTGCGCCGACTCAGCTTGAAACGCAGCTGGCTGAACTGGTGATTGAACGAATCGATTCTGTTGAAAAAATCAGAATGGTTAATTCAGGAACCGAAGCGACCATGAGCGCCATACGCCTTGCCCGGGGGTTTACCGGCAGGGATGTGATTATAAAATTTGACGGCTGTTATCATGGTCATGCAGATACGCTTCTTGTGGCAGCAGGATCCGGTGTTGCCACTTTGGGCATTCCTGGAAGTCCAGGTGTTCCCGAGCAGGTGATTGCCAACACCCTGTCTCTGAAATACAATGATATTGACGGATTTACAAGGGTCATGGAAAAAATCGGGGATACCGTTGCCTGCGTGATTGTTGAACCTGTTGCCGGAAACATGGGGATGGTCAGACCGGTTGACGGATTTCTGCAGGCCTTGCGTAATACCACTGCTGCCCATGGATCTGTTTTAATATTCGACGAGGTAATGACAGGCTTCAGGGTTGCAAAAAATTCCGCACAGGGACTATTTGGAATCACGCCTGATCTATCCTGTTTTGGTAAAGTAATCGGCGGCGGGCTTCCTGTTGGCGCTTATGGCGGGAAGGCAGAAATCATGGATCGTATTGCTCCTGATGGAAATGTTTATCAGGCCGGAACCCTTTCCGGTAATCCTCTGGCCATGGCAGCCGGTATTGCGACATTGACGGAACTGGATGATGACGGCATTTATGCTGAGCTTGAAAATAAAACCGAAAAGTTAATGAAGGGGTTACAGGCTGCAGCAGATGATGCCGGTATCAGTTTTAAAACAGATCATGTCGGATCCATGGCAGGATTCTTTTTTACAGACAAGGATGTCCGCAATTTTGATGACGCAAAAACCTGTGATCTTGACCGGTTTGCTAAATTTTACCGGATTATGCTTGAAAAAGGGATTTATCTGGCCCCGTCACAGTTTGAATCCGGTTTTGTGTCACTGGCCCATTCGGATGAAGATATTGATGCAACTATTCTGGCTGCACGTCAGGCCATGGCGTTGCTTTAATTTATTATGATCAAAAAAATACATTTGATTGCGGCTTGCGGTACGGGCATGGGAACGCTGGCCTGTATCCTTAAAGAAATGGGGTATGATGTCTCAGGATCGGATCAGAATGTTTATCCGCCCATGAGTGAATTTCTACTTCAAAATGGCATTGATCTTTTTGAAGGATATGACCCGTGTCACATTGATCACCATCCGGATCTTGTCATTATCGGTAATGCCGTTACCAAAGAAAATACCGAGGCAAGAGCAGTCCTTGAAAAGGGGATCGAATACTTATCCATGCCCCAGGCAGTAAACCGCTTT
>JBNKNP010000208.1:0-14681 GCA_050293905.1 Desulfobacteraceae bacterium
GTCTGCCCTGGGCAACCATTTCCATTTCAAAATCCTGGATAATCATTCCTCCGGCTTTTGAGACATCGCTCATCCGGACTCGCATGGCGACTGTCCCGCCGTCTTTTGTGACAGGGCAGGCAAGGGTGGCTTTACCGCCAAGATTCCTAAAGTGAAGCCGATCTTTGCTTTCAAGTGCCGAACCCGCATAGGCTGCCAGCCATCCGCAGGGCTGAAGCGCAATTTCAAGTAAGATGCAAAACGGCAGGGTTTCGGTTCTGTTGGCCTTAAAATACCATTCGTTTTCAGGTATCTTGTATTCTGTTTCTATCCAGCCGCCGGGTTTCATTTCCCACTGGGGATGATCGGCAAAAAGGACTTGGTCCATGAAAAAATACGGTGGTCTTGGAAGCCTTGCAATTTCCCTGTCTTTGTCAAAAATTTTGTACCGCTCCCCAAACGCTTCGGAGGGATTTCCCTGGGCAAAGGCAAGGATAGATTGTTTTGAAAATAAGGGTTTGGTTTTGAATTTTTCATTCAGAGACGGGTCTGTGATTGCCTCGAAACCTGTGATACTGGCGACAACAACATTTTTTTGGTTCAGGAAAGTAAAATATCCCTTGATCCGGTTTTTGCTCTCTTCATTCACAGTAAAAAGAATTCTGATATCCCCCGTTAAATTCTTAAATGATGAATAAAGCCTAAGATTTGCCAGAAAACTGGGCAGACAGACCTGACCCTTTACTTCATGACACCATAGAATGGCTGCCTGGAATGCGGCATCCAGCATCATAGGTTCGATCGTCCAAGAGCTGCCTGGAAATGAGGAAATCCATTTTTCCGGTGATGGAGCAGGCCTTGTGACTACTTCGATCCCTTTTTGAGAAAAACCATTAATGGAAGTTATCCCCTGCAAGGCCTTCCCATGGAATAAAATTTTATCATAACTTTGCTGCACATCCAGCGGATAGGGTTTTAAAGACATGAATGCCGCCTTTGATAAAACCGGTGGTTTGGGCAGTCGGTCTGTCAGGACAATATCACAGGTTGAATGAACAAAGGTGTGAGTGCCGGCCGGATCATCAGATCCCCGGCTGGAAGCTGCGGCAGATACCGGGTCCTGATCCGTTTCAGGCGCAGTATTTGAAGTAATGCTGCTTGCTGCCAGATATCCGTTTTTTCCCGGGCTGCATTTTCCCAGGTTGACATCAAGATCAAAGCGCCTGTTCCCGGGTTTGACCCCCTTTAGCAGGCGCATGTTATTCATACCGGCAAAGAGAAGACCGGGGTTGTTTTTTTCAGCCGCATGGGCATGGTATTCCATGAGCAGGGCAAAGGGTACAACCGGTTCGCTGTTAATCCTGTGAGATGCCAGAATCTGAGCTGAGTCAGTGCCGGAAGAGAAAGTCATAACTTTTGAAAGCCTGGGAAGCTTTTGCTTTTCAGGGCCTGAAAGGTGGGCGCCGATCACCACTTCCGGATTATTTGGGTCAACAGCTCCCAATTCCCGAATCAGCTGCCTGGCACCGGCCTTGAGCGGGATTAACTGAACCCCTCGCTTTAAAAACTCTTTTTGCAGTCCGGTATCTACCATACCGCCTTCCCAGGGGCCCCAGTTGATGGATACATACCGGCATTTCGAAGGCTCAGCAGCCAGTTCCTGTGCATGCTTATTTAAAATTTCATTGGCCATGGCATAATCACATTGCCCCTGGTTCCCGGTTCTGGCAGCAATGGAAGAAAAGAGAACAAAATATTTGAGCGGGTCTGGTTTGGATGCTGACAACAGGGCATTCAATCCATTGATTTTTGTTTCAAGAACCCGGGTAAATGGCCCGATGGCCTTGTCTTTTATCAATTTGTCTTCTTTCACGCCGGCACCGTGAATGATCATGGATATGGGATTGCCTTTCTCCCTGATTTCCTTGAATATGGCCTCAATTTTTTTGGGTTGTCTGATATCGGCGCTGAAATAGTGAACCTGGGAACCGAATTGTTCCATCTGTTCGATATTATTTCTGATTTCCCGGTTGGAAACAATCTGTTGGTAAATTTTTTCAATGTCGGAAGGTTTAGGACGTCTGTCGGTAAACCCATGGGTGAGAATAGCTTTTTTCAAAAGTGCGGGATCATCAATCCCCTTTGCCCATTGGACTTCCGGTCCGGGTGAATCCGACCGGCCGATCAATACGATGGTGGGTGAAAATAGTCTGGCCAGTTCAATGGCGCAGGCGGCTGTAACGCCTTTGGCACCGCCGGTGATAACAACAACATCATCCTGATCAAGGTTGACGGGAAGGTCGTTAATGGGTTGATCCATAAGCACGGGAATATTGCAGCTGTCACCGTCCAACCCCATTTCAACAGAGCCCTGGGTCATCATCAATGCCACGGCAGCCTCTGCATTTTCAAGGCATTTATCTTTTCCAGCCGGCATATCCAAAGCCCGGCAGAGCACATTTTTAAATTCTATGTGAGCAGTTTTTATCAGTCCGGCAAGCCCGCCATAGACCGGATCGCAGCCCAGTGGACCTCTTGAAAATCCAAAGTCGCCTCCTAAAAAGGAAACACCGGTTAAAAAGGCACCTTTTTGGGTGCCGGATTCCATCAGATATTCCGCATTCTTCTTGACCAGCAGAAACGCTGCTTTTAAAAATTCAATGGCATGATCCTTGGCCGGTTCTTTTCTAAAAGCATCTGCCACCAGTACGATGCCGGCGGCATCGGGCAGATCCGGGATCTGTTCAGGACTGATATCAATGAGAACAGCATCTATGCCTGATTGATTAAATTCATGCTTGAACCGGTGGGCGATGCTGTCTGTGTTTTGCTCTGCTTTTGCATCGGAATCTGTTGTGATATAGACTTTTTTCCCTGTGGGAAGATCGATTTTCGCACCATTATAAAACCGGATTTGATTGGTGGGATATTCTTTTAAACAGATTTTTTGACGGGTCAGTGGCCGGTCAGAAACTGGGGGATCATCCGACGCTGTTTTTTGTCCCGGGTCAGCAGGCAGTGATTTTTTTTTTCCTTCCGGCTCATTGATTACAAAAACCTCAGACTCTGGATTTTTTTTTTGAACCGGGACTGATGCGTCCTGGATGTCATTTGAAAGATAAGCAACAATCTCTTGAATGGTCTTCATGCTTGCCATTTCATCCGAGGAAATGACATCAATATGTTCCAGTTCCTGTTCAAGCTTTGACAGAATTTCAACCCGTTTGATGGAATCAATTCCAAGATCAGACTCCAGATCCATGGAAGGTTCCAGCATTTCAACGGGAAACCCGGTAAGTTCACTGATGGTATTGAACAAAATACTTGAGACGGCCTGCCCGGACAAACGATTGCCCGTGTCCGGCAATGGTTGGGTCTCAGGAGCGTTTGAGGTATCTGCAGAAGCTTCTTTTTCAGTATTTATCTTACGATGTGGGATCTGAACCGTTTCATTGTCTATGGCAGCGCAGATGTCCTTTAAGGTTCTGACTGAACCGATGGCGTCCGGGGTCAGTCCGTCACACTTTGGGAACTGCTTTTCAAGTTCAGAGATGATTTCCACTTTTTTAATGGAATCAATGCCAAGGTCAGATTCAATGTCCATCTCAGGTTCCAGCATTTCCACGGGAAATCCCGTCAGACGGCTGACAATATCAAACAGTATCCCCACCGTTCTTTGGTTTGGCGTTGAGTCTGATGTTGTGTCCGGTGTTTTGTCAGATATCGCACCGGGGGCAGGAATGGCTTTGTTTACTTCAGAATGCACCGGTTCATTGAACTGCGTTGCCCGGCCCACCACTTCCCGGTCTTGAACAGAAAGCGGTTGATCCGCCATCGGCATGGTCCGGGCAGGGGCTGCACTTTTTGTCTCTGCTGCATGCGGCTGGATCGGTGACACGGGTGCCGGCGGGATATCAAACGCAAGACTTCGGGTCTGTTCCAGCATGGCGGACAGAGTTTTTCCGGCCTGGGCCTGGGTTTCCAGAAATTTTTCATGGGTAAGGGCGGTCTGGGTTTGAAGCTGCTGCATGGCTTCAAGACCTTTTTGTACCATTTTCATGGCTTCTAACGAATGGGTGGTCATGGGGCTGTTCTCATTATGCCGGGGTCTGTTTTGAGACATCATGTCCGGTCCTTTTAAAGCTGATTGGGTTTTTGCTGATCGGGTTATATCTGTCCGGGGTAATTCCGGGGGCGTTTCAGCCGGAGGTGCGGCCGGTTTTGTATCTTTGGTTTTTCCGCCAACAGGGGCGTTCAAAGACAGCATTTGGGATTTTGGCCGGGTGCATGGGCTTTGGGGTTTGATATTTGCACCGGACAACGGAACCCGCATTTTTTTGGGTTGCGGCAGGACGGCCGTGTCTTCCCATTGGCCTAAATCTACTGAAAACCCTTTGGATGAGAGGCTGCACAACACATGGGCCAGATCTTCAATCCCAGATCCTTTTCCACAGGACTGGTCCATGCTGAGTGTTGTAATGCCTTTTTTATCTAAAATTGAACTTACCAGACGGGTCAGTACTGTTCTGGGGCCGACCTCAACAAAGGTTGTCACTCCTTTATCGGCCATTGTCTGGATATTGTCCGAAAAATAAACCGGGCTGGCCAGTTGGCTGCCAAGCATTTTTTTGATGGCAGCTTCTTTTTTTGAGTATAATTTCCCAGTGGTATTTGACAACACATCAATATGGGTCGGTTGGATTTGTTTTGAATCCAGCTCTTTTTTAAAAGGCCTGGCTGCATTTTTCACAAGTCTGCTGTGGAAGGCCGCTGCAACCGGAAGTTGAACAGCCCGGATCTTTTTTTGTCTGCAAAGTGTTTTTACCTTTAAAATTTCTGACGTCGGGCCGGACAGGACCCCCTGGGTATGGCTGTTTTTATTGGCAAGGATCAGGTCAAGATTTTCAGTGGCAATCAAATCTTCAATATCAGCCAGAGGAGCCTGAACCGCCAGCATGCTTCCCGGGTCATCATCCTGCTGCCCGGCACGGGCCATGTGTTTTCCCCTGGACACGGATAAGGACAGTAGCGCTGCTTCATCCATCCATCCGGCTGAATACAGGGCAGGCAGTTCTCCAAAGCTGTGTCCGCAGCACATGTGCGGGGTAATGCCGAATCGTTTAAGAATTTTGATCATGGCAAGGGAAACAGCGCCAATGGCAGGTTGGGCAATGTCTGTTCTGCGAAGGTATTCTTCAGAATCCTTTTGTGCCCGGACATGGGCAGGAGGCGGATAGATTAAATCCTGCAGTACAGCGTCACCATCGGCTTCTCCTTGTTCTGAAAAAATGTCTGCTGCCGTATTAACGGCTTCCAGAGCTTCGGGAAACATGGAGACAAGGTCTTTGCCCATTCCGGTGTACTGGCTGCCCTGGCCCGGGAATAAAAATCCCAGTTTTTTGGTATCGGATCCGCTGTTTAAATCCAGATAAATATTGTCTTTGGTTATGCCTTTATCAAGACATTCAAGCGCCCCGGCCAGGTTGTGATTTATACTGTCCTCTTTTTTATGGACAATCAGCAGCCTGTAATCATCTTCAGTTTTAAATGCGCATCTTGATTTTTCAGCATGAAAAGCGATGATCCGGGAGGTCTCAAATTCGTCGGCATCCGCTTTAACCGCTGTTTTAAATTTTTGGATATCTTTTTTTACAGCGTCTATTGTCTGTCCTGAAAAAGCAAGAATCTGTATGGAGCCATCCCAGGAAATATGCTCTTTGACCGGCTTGTATTCTTCCAGTACGGCATGAAAATTACTTCCGCCGAAACCAAAGGCAGAGACGCCCGACCGTCTGGGGGTTTTGGCCACCCAGGGTTTTGTATGCGCGTTCAGATAAAAGGCAGACTGATTAATATTCAGTTCAGGATCAGGTTCGTCTGCTTTCAGCGTGGGTAAAATGGTTTTATTGTAAAGGGCCAGGGCTGTTTTTATAATTCCGGCCGCACCAGCCGCAGCCTTGGTGTGTCCGATCATGGATTTGACCGAGCCGATAGCGGTTTGATTTTTTTTTGTATTTTTGTTGAAACAGTCTTTCAAGGCGGTAAATTCAACCTTGTCACCAACCCGTGTGCCGGTGCCGTGAGCTTCAATAAGCTGGACGGAAGCAGGATCAATGCCGGCTTCATGATAGGCTTCGTTCAATGCTTTGAGCTGTCCCCTGGCATCCGGTGCATAAACGGCTGATGTCCGGCCGTCGCTGGAAGTTCCGATTCCTTTGATAACAGCATAGATTCTGTCTTTATCCTTTTTTGCATCTTCCAGCCGTTTTAAAACCAGCATGCCAATACCTTCGCCGAGTACGGTTCCATCGGCATCTTTTGAAAATGGCCTTGCATCACTGGTGTGTGACAAAACACCGGTTTTTGAAAAGCACATGTGCATGAAAATATCGTTCAGGGCATCCACCCCGCCGGTAATGGACATGTCACATTTTTTTGCATTCAGTTCCATCACAGCCGTATGGATGGCGGAAAGGGAGCTTGCGCAGGCAGCGTCCGAGACAGTATTGGTTCCGGAAAGATTCAGCCGGTTGGCAATCCTGCCGGCCACCACATTGCCCAGCAGGCCGGGAAAGGAGTTCTCCTGCCATTGGACATAGTCCCCGCTGATCCGTTCAAGGATTTCCTGTTGCTTTTCAGGCGGGATGCCTGAATCTTTTAATGCCTTTTTCCAGATCGGGTGTCCCAGCCGGGCTCCTAGAGGGATAACCAGTTCCTGGGTGCCGGTCACTCCCAAAATGACATTCACTTTCTTTTCTTTAAGAACCGGGTGGTTAACCGGATATCCTGCATCTTCCAGGGCCATCCTTGCAACCTCAAGGCCCAGGAGCTGGGAGGTGTCCGTGGCTTCAAGGTTATTGGGCGGCATGCCGTAGCGCAGCGGGTCAAAGGTGATTTTCGGAAGAAACCCTCCCCGCCGGCAATAGGTGTGATCCGGTGTGGCAGGGTCCGGATCAAAATAATCTGCTATCTTCCAGTGAGTATCATCCGGGATATCTTCAATGGCATCCACCCCGTTGAACAACAGGTGCCAGTACTCTTTAAGATCACTTGATTTTGGGAAGATGCATCCCATTCCGATAATGGCAATATGATTCCGGCTGGTTTTATTCATGTTTATCCATTATTCATTTCAGGTATTCATTTTCAGTCTGAAATATATCTGGCCCGATTATATCTGCCCCAATCTGATGATCAAGATCAAGAATTGCCGAAAAACGGGTCTGTTTCTATTATAATAGATGAACAATATACATTTTTTTTATCCAGGGAACACGTTTTTGAACCGGATGTGACAAAAGTTTTACACAAAAAAAGAAGCGGCAATATCAGATATAAGACAACAGATCATCCATGGACAGCGGGTTCTGGAAGTGGGCTTCCGGCGGCAGGTCAACCCCCTGGGTTGTGAGCATGGAAGCGCGCAGACAGATGCTGGCCCCAAGCAGCAGGTTCAAGGCGATGACAGCTGCTTTGCGGTTTTGGGCAGTGTGCAGGAAACTGGTTTTAACCCATTGATTAAAAGCGCCAATGGCCGGTCCGCACCAGATCTGATAATCCATTTTCCGTTCGGCAATTCCCTGGATGGCCCATTTGGATGAAAGTCCCAGGTAGGATCTAAAAACCAGAGCCATTTTGTGTTTTTCATTACCCTCGGCTTTTTCAATTTCCTTCATGTTTCCGGTTTTATGGAAAAAATCCCTGGTGGACTGCCAGGCCTGGCTGAATGTGCTTTGCAGAAATTTATCCTGGATCTCCTGTTTTGTCCGGTCATCTATTTCGTCAAAGCTGTTATGGGCCTGGTAGAGTTTATAGAGTTTCTCAGCTCTCATGGGAAAAAGGGTCCCCCGTTTGAGCACCTGAACCCTGGCACCGATTTCAAACATATCCGCCGCAGGTGCCATGGTAACATCTGCCTGTTCTGCAGCGCAGAGCATTTGTTTGACATCATCACAGATCCCGGCTTCAACACAGGCCTGGTTAATGGAACCGGTCAATATGTATCCGGCGCCCATACCAAAGGCTGCGGCAGCAGACTGGGGCGTTGAAATTCCCCCGGCAAGCCCGACACAAAGGGGCTCAGCGTATTTATGGGTTTCCATATGTTCGTTTTTCAATGCAATCATGGTGGGCAGCAGGGCCAGGGCAGGGCGGTTGTCGGTATGACCGCCGGAATCAGCTTCTGCCGTTAGATCCTGTGCCATGGGGATGGATTGCGATAACTCAGCTTCCTGTTCAGTGATCCGCTTGGTTTCCAAAAGAACCTTGACCAGTTTTTCCGGCGGGGGAGAAAAAAACTGCCGGGCAACTTCCACCCGGGATACTTTTGCAATAATGTTGTTCGGGGTAATGATCTGTCCGGCATCATTCTTATGGATTCCTTTGACCCGGTAATAGACCAGCGGAAGGGTCATGCGCATGAATGCGGCAGCACTGATCCTGTTGATTTGATGCTTCAGATAAAGTTCAACCGTGGCCATTTCATGATCCGGATCAGCCAGGGAGTGGATCAGGTTGAATCCAAAAGGTTTGTCTTTCAGATCGGTTTTCAGTTCAATGATATTTTTTTCAATTTGATCAAGGGGCAGGCCCGCGGCCCCTAAAAATGCAAGCATGCCGTTTTGAGCCATGGTTTTAACCAGGGCTGCCGATGTAATGCCGTTTGCCATGGCACCGGCAATATAAGCATATTTGATCGAGTGCCTCTTTTTAAAATTCTGATCACCAAGGTTTTCCAGAGGAAGTGCCGGAGCAAAAGCCTTTACCATACCTGGGGAGTCGTGTGGAACACCGGTTGTGAAAAAATCAATCTCTTTTGATTTAAATGACAGCCCTTCAGGGGTTTGAAAGACAAAAACTGGTTTTTTCACCTGCATAAGGAGATCTTTTATGGGAATGTTATTTTCCATAGATAATCTTGTTTCCATGATTGATTCAGGCAAAAAAAAACAATCGCTTTGCCGGTTATGTTAAAGGAGCCCTTTCTAATAGCATAAAAAGAATTCAGGACGCAACACCCAAATCGTCTTGAATCACGGCAGTCTCTTTTAAATGAGGTAAACTGTTTTGTGTTTTTTTATCACTTGGCATGGGAGGTTATGTCTGATTAAAAAAGGAGTTTAAGAAAATGGTGTTAGGGAAAGGGTGGATCGGGAGAATATAATATAGTATAACATCACAGGAGGCTTAATCATTTGCATCAAAGAATTTTAGTCATAGAAGACAATACCGATCTTTCAGAACTGCTGCGCCTTCATCTGACCGATCAGTCCTGGGAAGTTGATCTTGAATTTAAAGGCGATACAGGACTTCAAAAGGCAGTCAATCAGAAATACGATCTGATTATTTTAGATATCATGCTCCCTGAAATGGATGGCATTGAAGTGCTCAAGCAGCTCAGAAGCCGGAAAATCCATACGCCGATTTTAATGCTGACATCCAAATCTTCAGAAGTTGACAGGATTCTCGGGCTGGAACTCGGGGCAGATGATTATGTCACAAAACCCTTCAGCATCAGGGAACTTATCGCCAGGGTCAAGGCTATTTTCAGAAGGATGGAAACCTTTAAACCCGATCCTACGGAAAGCCCTGAACCGGCACTGACAATAAAAGATCTGACGATTATTCCTGAAAAACGAAAGGTGATGATTGCAGGGGTCTCCATAGAACTGACAGCAAAAGAATATGATCTGCTCCATTATTTTGCACGCCACCCCGGACGGGTGTTCAACCGGTCCCAGCTGCTGGACAATGTCTGGGGCTATGGACATGACGGGTATGAGCATACTGTAAATTCAAATATCAACCGGCTGCGGGCAAAGATTGAGAAAAATCCGGCCCGGCCTGAGTATATTTTAACCGTATGGGGCATCGGTTATAAATTCAGGGACGATTAAAGGGCGCTTGCTAAAGATGTTTAACTCCCTATATTCAAAAATTGCAGCAGGGCTTGCCGGACTTTTTTTTATTGTGGGCCTGATGTTTATTGGGGTAACGGTCTTTTCCACAGATATGTATCAGCAGGAGGTTAACCAGAAACTGAATACCGATCTTGCCAGGCAGATTGTGAATGAAAGACTGCTCATGGCAGACGGCCGGGTAAACCAGGATGCATTAAAGGATATTTTTCATATGCTCATGGTCATTAATCCCGGTATTGAAATTTATCTGCTGGATCTGGAAGGAAAAATTTTAACCTTTTCCGCACCCGAAGGCAGGGTTAAACGCAAGAGTGTTGATCTTGAACCCATTAAAAAATATTTAAATCAGGAACTTGCAGCTCCGCTTCAAGGGGATGACCCCAAAAGTCTTTCCCGCAAAAAAGTATTTTCAGCCGCACGCATCGAACGACAGGGAAAGCTTGAAGGATATCTTTATGTTATCCTGGGTGGCGAACAATATGATTCTGTAGTCCAAAAGATAAAAGGCAGCTATATTCTTCAATTAAGTGCGGTCATGATGTTTGCAGGACTCTTGTTTGCATTGATTACAGGCCTGATGCTGTTCGCACTTCTCACAGGGCGACTGAAAAAACTGGCTGCTGTCATGGACGCGTTCAAACGCGGAGAATCCCTTGAGCCTTTTTCTTTTCCCATTCGAAAAACAAAGCGTTCTTCTGATGAGATCGACCGTTTGACATCAACGTTTAAGGAAATGGCCGGCCGGATTGAAAATCAGATGGAAGAATTAAAAGAGTCGGATAAAGTCCGGCGGGAACTGGTTGCCAATGTGTCCCATGATCTGCGGACTCCATTGGCTACCCTCCAGGGATATATTGAAACCCTTCTGATAAAAGAAAATCAGTATACCCGGGAGGAAAGACAAGAATACCTGGAGATCGCGATCAAACACTGCCAACGCCTCAATCATCTGGTCAGTGAACTGCTCGAACTTGCCAAGCTTGAAGCGGTTCAGATGGAAATTCATTTTGAACCCTTTAATGTGCAGGAACTTGCCCAGGATATTGTCCAGAAATTTGCACTGAAAGCAACTCAAAAACAGGTTGAGCTTGTCACCCGGTTTGATGACGGACTTGATTTTGTTATGGCGGACATTGCGTTAATTGAAAGAGCTCTGGAGAATTTGATTGAAAATGCCCTTCAATATACACCGGAAAAGGGCTGCATCACCATTGTGATCCAACAGGGAGAAGATGTTATTATTGCCATTCACAATACCGGCCCGGGTATTGATCAAAAAGATCTGCCCCACATTTTCAAACGGTTTTATCATTCGGACCGGACTCACAAAAAAAAGCAGGCCCACTCGGGGTTAGGTCTTGCCATTACCAAAAAAATTATCGAACTTCACGGCCAGGAAATCATAGTTTCCAGTGATCCTGGAAAAGGTTCCTGCTTTTCTTTTACCCTGTCCAGGGCTGAATCTTTATAGACGACGGAATCCCTTTTTTGTTTTTTTGTGATAAAATTGTGATGATATTAAAACCCAGGTGTGATTTTTAACGTCTATTTTAATAGTCAGGCACAAACCTTTATTAAGGAGATAGACGATGACAACTAAAATAATAATAATGATCGCCGCAGCGGTCCTCATTGGATACTATGCGTTTGCAGATAAACAGATGGGCATGGAGAATAAAATGGAATCAGATAAGATGGCGGAAATGGAAAAAACGCAAATCGCAACCTTTGCCGGCGGATGTTTCTGGTGCACTGAATCTGATTTTGAAAAAGTGCATGGTGTTACACAGGTGATATCCGGATACACGGGCGGGTACAAGGCTGATCCGACCTATCAAGAAGTGTCTGCCGGGACCACCGGTCACGTTGAAGCGGTTCAGGTCTATTTTGATCCGGATATTGTTTCCTACAAAGACCTTCTGGATGTATTCTGGCGCCATGTCAATCCCACTGACCCGGGCGGACAGTTTGTGGATCGGGGCAGCCAGTACCGGTCGGAGATTTTTTATCATAACGAAAGCCAGAAGCAGCAGGCGCTTGATTCTAAAAAGGCCCTGGAAAAATCAATGGTATTTGACAAACCGGTTGTCACTGGGATAACAAAATTTGAAAAATTTTATCCTGCTGAAACCTATCACCAGGATTATTACAAAAAAAATCCATACCGCTATAAATATTATCGCTGGGGATCAGGCCGGGACCGGTTTCTGGAAAAAACATGGAAGGATTCCAAAATGAATGAACACGAGTCAATGAACAGTAAAAAACCATCCATGAACATGTCTGCATGGTCAAGGCCGGATGATAATCAGATAAAACAGATGCTGACACCGCTCCAGTATAAAATTACTCAGAAAAACGGGACGGAAAGGCCGTTTAACAATGCATACTGGGACAACAAGAAATCCGGAATATATGTGGATATTGTATCTGGGGAACCACTATTCAGTTCAAAAGACAAATTTGATTCAGGGACCGGATGGCCAAGTTTTTCAAAACCCCTGGAGCCTGATCATGTTATAGAAAAAACAGATAAAAGCCTGTTTATGGCTCGCACCGAGGTGAGAAGCAGATATGGGGATTCCCATCTGGGACATGTGTTTGATGACGGGCCTGAACCCACCGGGCTGCGATATTGTATTAATTCTGCAGCATTAAAATTCATACCCGAAGAACAACTTGAATCCAAGGGGTATGGCCAATACCTTGACCAGCTGAAATAGTTTTTGGGGGAGAAATGCTTTTTGCCTCTTATTTAATTAGTTTCTCGGGTGGAATTTCTGGTGCATCTTTATCAGGTACTCCCGTGAAATATGGGTATAAATCTGGGTGGTGGATATATCTGAATGACCGAGCATGGTCTGAACCGATCGTAAATCCGCCCCCCCTTCAAGAAGATGGGTGGCAAAAGAATGTCTGAGTGTGTGAGGGGTAATATTCCTTGCAACATTGGCAGCCAGGGCATATTTTTTGATGAGCTTCCAGAACGCCTGCCGGGTCATGGGATTTCCCGCGCGCGCCACAAACAGATAGGAAGAAGACTCTTTTTTTAACAGCATCGGCCTGCCGTCTGAAATCCATTTTTCGGTAATCGCTCTGGCGCAGGAACCAATGGGTATGATCCTTTCTTTGGACCCTTTTCCCATGACACGAACAAAATTGGCATCCAGGTTCACGTCCTGCAATTTTAGCTGTATTAATTCGGATACTCTCAACCCGGCCCCGTACATGATCTCCATCATGGCGGCATCCCTGAGTTCTCTTGGTTTTCTTGTGTCAGGGGCATCCAGAAGCGAACCGACTTCGTCAATGGTCATGACTTTGGGCAGGGAAAGTCCTGTTTTTGGAATGTCCACATGCTTTACCGGGTTTGATGTCACCAGTTTTTCGTTGATTAAAAATTTATATAATCCCCGGACAGTTATCAAATGCCGTGCCCGAGATTTTGCCGAGAGCCCTTTTTTAGATAAATCAATCATCCAGGCAAGGATGACGGCGGCATCCACTGCATCAAGGTCATCAATCTGATTTGTTTCAAGAAAGGTAATAAACTGGACGATATCCGCTGCATAAGAGGACAGACTGTTGTCGGACAAGCCTTTTTCAACGATAAGATAATCCAGGTATTGTTGGGTGAGTTCATCCATGGTTGACAGCAATAATGCCTTATAAAAAAATTTCCGATGTACACCTGAATCCAATGGTGTTTGAGGTAAATCCGGGTTTAAAAAGGGCCCGGGAACTGATGTCCACAGTGTTTTTGGCATTCCAGGCAGCCCCTTTGGCAATACTGTACAATGTGGTGCTGTCGGTTTTTATGGGAGGTGTCTGGGTGTCGGATGTCCATTCCATGACATTGCCCAGCAGATCGCAAATCTGAAATTCATTGGCAAACCTGTCGTATTTATCGACTTCACAAGTGTCTGCAATGCCGCTTTGCTCTATATTCAGCGCATCAGGATCAAATGTGTTCCCCCAGGGATATTTATTCCCCAGATCCGTTCTGGCTGCGGCTTCCCACTCTGCTTCAGTGGGGAGTCTGCGCCCGATCCATGAGGCAAACATCATGGCATCCTCCACGCTGACCTGAACAACCGGGTGATTTCGTTTTCCATGAAGCGTCGATAGAGGGCCCGACGGTTGAAACCAGCAGGCCCCTTTCACATCTTCCGACCCCGGGTTTTTGTTCCAGTTTGAGCCATGGGACGTCCGCTTATAATTGGATGTATATACCCTGCCAAACCCTCTTTTTTCTGCCGTGGTGATGTATCCGGTTTCTTCAATAAATATTTCAAAGAAAGCATTGGTGACCGGGTAGATACCCATATACACTCTTGGCATATGAAACTGCTGTAATTCCAGGTTTGATTTTAAGCTTTTTTTAGACCCGATGGTATAGTCGCCCTCGGGAATCGTTGTATATTTATTATATTTTTTTTCTCTTTCTCCTAAAGTCTGGTCAAAATGTTCTGCCAGTTCCCTTTTTTCCCTGAATTCTTCCAGGGCTTTTAATTCATCTTCATCGAGGTCATCAAGATCTTCCAAATCGTCATCTTCATCGATTTCGATCTCTTCGATATCCTCGTCCTCATCAATCTCTTCGATTTCCTCAAGGTCTTCATCCTCGTCCAGCTCTATTTCTTCGACATCCTCATCAATGTCATCGACTTCTTCAATCTCATCATCATCATCATCAATTTCGACTTCTTCCAAATCTTCGTCGTCATCAAGTTCAATCTCTTCAATATCCTCTTCTTCGTCGAGTTCATCGATCTCTTCAAG
>JBNKNP010000209.1:0-5410 GCA_050293905.1 Desulfobacteraceae bacterium
TGTTTTAGAGCAGTCAGGCCTGTTTGCCAACGGCTGGTCTATTATCGCCTGTATTCTTATTGTTGCCGGAATCGGCTCCTTGTTTTATGTCCCGCTGACCAAAGGACAGGCCTGTGAATAAAATTATCTGGATCATCTTTGGTATGGCAGCCGTTACCTATGTGCCCCGGCTGATGCCGTTTCTGCTGCTGAATAATAAAACCGTTCCGCCCCGGCTGGATGCGTTTTTAAAATGTATTCCCGTGGCAGCCATCGGGGCGCTGATCCTGCCCGGTGTGTTCAGCGCAACGCCGGAAATGCCTTTGGCGGCGTTGAGTGGTATTTTGTTCGCCCTGGTTGCAGGATGGTGGCGGGGCGGTATTGTTTTTCCTGTTCTGGGGGCCGTGGCCGTTACCTGTCTGGTTCTTATTCTGGGTGGATAAACCGAATTGAGTCCGGGCTATTTCCAGTCAAATTCCCTTGAAGTGACAGTATGCTCCATCCTCTGAATCCGGCGCTCGATATTTTCGTATTTTCGTCTGATGCGCTGGATGGCAGATGACCGTGAGTGGGTATAAGTGTCGTAAAATTCTTCATCTTTTTCATCATGCAGCGGTGAGACCGGTTCAAGTTTGAGAATCATGCCGGCAACAAGGTACATGACCCCCACGGGCCAGAAGCCGGTAAACAGGAAAAGCAGAACTGCAATGGTTCGGAGCCAGAATGTGCTGAAATCAAAATAGTCGGCAAGTCCCTGGCAGACGCCCATGAAAATGCCTTTTCTTGACCGATAGATCCCCTGGCTGGATGACAGTCTGTTCAGACGGTCTTTCAGGGTGCTGCACCGGGTTTTGCACCGGCTGAATGAATGGTTATACGAATGTCGGTGAAAATGTCTCATTGAAGGATATCCTTATTTTTGACGTTCAATCAATATGGTTTCAAGGGTTTCAATCCGCTCTTCCATTTTTGATAATCCATGGTAGATGTCCTGGATCATCTGGGTCTCTTCGGCCCGGGACTGCTTGTCTTTTTTTGACAGCCCGCCGGACTTGGCTGCCCGGATGATGCCGATGATGATCAGTCCCAGTGTGACGATAAAAAGGATGGCTCCGCCAATGCAGATGCCTGCGATAAGTGCGCCGGTCATGGTCTTTGGCCTCCGTTTAGGGGGTTATGGTGATGTCTATCTGTCACTTGTATCATCCTTTTTTTCAGATTGGGAGGATTTTATCCGGCTCAGTTCCGCTTCAATATCATCATCTGCTTCCAGAGCATTGAATTCTTCTTCCAGAGTGCCGTGACGGCCGTAATTGACCAGGTCTGCTTCTGCTTCCATGCGTTCGATATGGTTTTCCAGTTCTTCAAATTTCTGCATGACTTCGACGCTGTCTGCCCGGCGGATTTCCTGGTGGGCCTTTTTTTTGCGCGTGGCACGAATATGCCTCTGGACCAGTATCCGCTGTTTTTCCCTTGCGGATTTGAGTTTGTCTTCCAGTTCCTGAATATCATCCTGGTATTGGGTAATCATATGTTCCAGTTCTGCGGCTTCGATTTCAACGCTGTTTAATTTATTGGTATAGATGCGTTTTTCATTCAAGGCCTGGCGGGCCAGATTGTCTTTCCCTTTTTTAACTGCCAGTTCCGCTTTCCGGGACCAGAAGACTTCTTTGTCCTGGATGTCGTCCAGCAGGCGCTGAACTTTTTTCTGGCTGGCAATGGTGTTGGCACAGGAGGACTTGAGTTCAATCAGCGTGTCTTCCATTTCCCGGATCATGAGTTTGATTAATTTTTCCGGATCTTCGGCCTTATCCAGCATGGCACTGATGTTGGATGCCACAATGTCTTTAAACCGTGTAAATATTCCCATTGTCTATCTCCTCTTTTTTTATCTTTTTGAGGCACATTCGCCTGTTAATTTAATCCAGTTGTCTGCTGGTGTTAATGACTTTAATAGCATTTAGTGTGCCATGGGCGTGGTAAGATTATATTTTCTGTAAATTTAAATACTTATGCGATTGACAATGGATAGTCCATGTGGTAATATAAGCCAATAATTGGTTTAATTAGCTCTTATTTGATTATTTTAGCCAAAATATGAAGGAGAGGCAGTTGCCGGGTCAGAATTTATCCAACAATACACCGGTGCCGATAACAGAAGCCCTGGGGCAGTCAGAGGCCTTTATCGGTTTTCAGGAGCTTATTTCCCGGGTGGCACCGGTGGACCGGCCGGTATTGATCCTTGGCGAGAGAGGAACCGGTAAGGAGCTGGCAGCTTCCCGCATTCATTTTTTGTCTCAAAGATGGGAAAAGCCGTTTGTGACCCTTAATTGCGCTGCCCTGTCTCCGGGTCTGATTGAATCTGAATTGTTCGGGTATGAAAAAGGAGCCTTTACCGGTGCCGGCACCCGGCGGATCGGCCGGTTTGAACAGGCTGCCAACGGCACCCTTCTTCTGGACGAAATCGGAACCATACCCATGGAGGTTCAGGAAAAGATTCTGCGGGTGGTGGAATACGGCTGTTTTGAGCGGGTGGGTTCGTCATCACCGATTCATGTGGATGTGAGAATCGTTGCCGCTACAAATGCTGATCTTCCGGCCATGGCCTTGTCCGGAAAGTTTAAGCGAGACCTGTTGGACCGTCTTTCTTTTGAAGTGATCTATGTCCCTCCGCTGCGCTGCCGGCAGGAGGATATACCGCTTCTGGCCGGTCATTTTGCAGCAAGGATGACCTTTGAACTCGGCCGGGAAGATATCCCGGGATTTTCAGAAGCAGCGATCAAAGCGCTCACAGCGTATTCATGGCCGGGAAATATACGGGAATTGAAAAATGTTGTAGAGCGGGCGGTATATAAAACCGGCGGTGGAAAGATCAACCGGATTTCCTTTGATCCTTTTGTCAATCCCTGGGATGACGGCCTGGAAAAGCCGAAAACCGGCCGGAAACACGGATATCTCCCGGATCAGATTGCCAGGCCTGATAGCGGTGTAAAAGAAACTGAACTAAGCCGGTTGATTGCAGACATATCCCGGTCCGGTTTCAAGGAAGCCGTGGCAAAACTTGAGGTTTACCTGATGTCCCGGGCCATTGAATCCAGCCGGTTCAACCAGAAAAAAGCCGCCCGGAAATTGGGATTGACCTATGACCAGTTCAGGGGGATCAAACGAAAACACGCCATTAAATAAATGGAAAGAATCCGGTGAATTCGTTTGACAGGTCTGATAGGCCATGGATATAAAGTAGACATAAATAAAAAATCCCGGAGGAACATATGAAGACACATGTCAGAGATATTATGGTCACTGAATTTGATACGATTCAATCCAATGAACCGGTGGAAAAGGCCATCCAGATGATTTTAAACGGAAAAATCAGGAAAACCGGTCATAGGACCGTCAGCCTCATGGTTCTCGACGATGTTAAGATGTTTGTCGGCATTATTACCATGGCTGATATTCTTTACCATGTCCGGCCTGAATATCTGAACTACGGCCTGACCGGTGAGGAAATCCCCTGGACACAGGAGCAGCTGGATCTGGCATTGAAATCCATCAAAGAAAAAAAGGTGGCTGAAATAATGAGTTCCGATGTTGTGGGCGCATTTGTTGATGAACATCTGATGGCTATCCTGGACCGGATGGTCAGAAATAAATACCGCCGCCTGCCGGTGCTTGAGAACGGCAGGCCCATTGGAATTGTATATGTCTCAGATATTTATTATTACTTTTTTTCGCAAAACAACTTATAGAACAGAAGCCCTGCCGGATTTATGAGGCTGTCCCGGATCAGTATCGGTTCTGATGTGTGTTTTACAGCCGGTTCACCGGGACATTGGCCAGTTTTTCCTCAAGGTATTCATCCATCAGATCCTTATACCGATCCTGTGGATAGCTTGTTCCGCAGACCCTGCAGCACAGATATACTTTGGTTCAGGTCCGTTTGATGAACAGCGGGCCATTGCATTCCAGACATTTTTCTTTTATATGGTCTGACATTTTATTCCCTTGGGTGTTTAGGATTTACTGCTGATAATATTGTGATGGGCCATGAGCCGGATGGCGTTGATTTTGATAAAACCGTCGGCATCTTTCTGGTTGTACCCGCCTTCAATATCCATGGAGGACAGATCCTGGTCGTAGAGGGACGACGGGCTGGTCCGGGCCACGGGATAAGCCGTTCCTTTATACAGTTTGAGCGTCACTTCCCCGTCAATCACTTCCTGGCTTTTGTCCATGGCTGCCATGAGAAATTCCATTTCAGGACTGAACCAGAATCCGTAATAGACCAGTTCGGCAAATTTGGCTGACAGCATATCCCTTAACCGCATGACCTCACGGTCCATTGCAATGCCCTCAATATCCTTGTGGGCCTGAAGCAGAATCGTTCCTCCCGGTGTTTCATAGACACCCCTTGACTTAATGCCCACAAACCGGTTTTCCACCATATCCAGCCGTCCGATTCCGTTTTCACTGCCCAGTTTATTCAGATATTGGAAAAGTTCAAGCGCATCTGTTTTAACGGTATTGTCTTCAAGGTTGACAACCTTGACCGGGATGCCGTTTTTAAATTCAATTTTGATCCGGGTTGCTTTGTCCGGTGCATTTTCAGGAGAAACCGTGCGGGAATAGATGCTTTCGTCACAATCATGGCCGGGATCTTCAAGGATACCGGCTTCGTGGGAGATGTGCAGTAAATTGTCATCTTCGCTGTAGGGTTTGGACGCGGTCTGTTTTGTGGGGATGCCATGCTTTTGGGCATAGGCCAAAAGATCGGTGCGGCCTTTGAATGCATTTAAAAAATCAGTGTCTTTCCATGGGGCAATCACTTTTATTTTTGGATTCAGTGCATAATAGGAAAGTTCAAATCTTACCTGGTCGTTTCCTTTGCCTGTGGCACCGTGGGAGACAAACCCTGCGCCTACGGCATTGGCAATTTCGATCTGTTTTTTAGCAATAATGGGCCGGGCAATGGCGGTGCCCAGAAGATACCGGCCCTCGTATACAGTGTTGGCTTTGTAAACCGGGAAGATATAATCCGTTACAAATTCTTTTTTCATATCTTCGATAAAGACTTTGGATGCACCGATCTTTAATGCTTTTTGTTCTGCGGCTTTAAAATCTTCTTCCTGGCCGATGTCGGCCATATATGCAAAGACTTCATATCCCTGCTCCAGCAGCCATTTGAGGATCACGGAAGTATCAAGGCCGCCTGAATAGGCAAGAACGACTTTTTTATCAGACATGGGATCTCCTTTATATTTGTATCCATTTTTTTTAATTAAGCTTTAATAATACGAAAAACAGGGAAAGAGTCAAGAAAAATGTATAATATGCGCATAAAAAAACAAACATTGCATAAATATGCAATGTTTGTTAGGCTCTATTCCATGAACATTGCAGAGCGATTGACACAGATATTGTCCCGGGGCAT
>JBNKNP010000210.1:0-7800 GCA_050293905.1 Desulfobacteraceae bacterium
GCATGCTCTTTAATATCGGCCTGTTTTACGGGGTCTCTTTATTTTCAAAGCAGGATGAAGTTGAAAAAAAACAGGCCACTTTGTTTGTTGATGTATTCAAATATTCTGTGGAAACGGAAAAGTCTTCTTTCTGGCGGGCCACAGCCCTGGTCGGTGATTTAAAATCTCTTCTTGAACGCTTTATCGGTAAACTTCGCACCCGCCAGGCCCTTACAATCTATGCCAGTCAACATCAAATTAATCTGGAGCAGGAGCTTACAGCAGATGCAGGGCTGGTCAGCTATGCTGAAAAACTTCTGGCAGGAGCCATAGGGTCTGCATCAGCCCATGCCATGGTCACCTCGGTGGTGCAGGAAGAACCGTTAGGGTTCAATGATATCATGAGTATTCTGGATGAAACCCAGCAGATTATCATATACAGCCGGGAACTGGAAAAAACCACCCGGGATCTTGAAGCAGCCAATGAACAGCTAAAAGAACTGGATCATTTAAAAAATGAATTTATTTCAACGGTTACCCATGAACTGAGAACCCCTCTGACCTCTGTTCGGGCACTGGCTGAAATTCTTTATTCGACCCCTGACCTGGACGCGGAAAGGCACAGCAAATTTTCAAAAATTATCATCAAGGAGAGCGAAAGATTGTCCAGGCTGATCAATGATGTATTGAATTTTCAAAAGATCAAATCAGGAAAAATTCAATGGGAATTTTCCAGAAGAGATATCAGGAAAATTATTGAAGATGCCGTATTTTCAATCGGACAGCTCATTGAAGATCAGAATATTGATTTAAAACTGAACCTGCCTCCGAAAAGGGTGATGGCTTTTGTGGACCGGGACCGGTTCATGCAGGTTATGATCAATCTGTTATCCAATGCCGTCAAATTCTGTGACAAAGGCCGGGGTAAAATTAAAATCAACCTGACCCACCGGCAAAAGAGTATCCGGGTGGCAGTAACGGATAACGGCATCGGCATCAGCCCGGAAAACCAGAAAATCATTTTTGAAGAATTCCGGCAGATCGTTGATTCCAAACAGGGCCGGCCCTTTGGAACCGGTGTCGGGCTGAGTATTACCCAACATATTATTGAGGCCCATAAGGGTAAAATCTGGGTAAAAAGTGAACAGGGAAAAGGCGCATCCTTTATTTTTACCATGCCGACAACCAAGCGATGAAAAATAGATTATCCGGTTTAACTTTTTTTTTATGGATATTGATTATATCCCCTGGTTTTGCTTTTGGAAGCAATGTCACTTACTATAAAGATTATACCAATAATGATGTACTCATCCTGAACCCAAAAGACAAATATATCATTAAACCCGGTATCCATTTATACAATGACGGGACTGTTCAGACAGATGGTGCAGGGATACTGTTTTCAACAAACAGTGGCGATTCGCCCGGCATCTTTTACAACAAAACCGGCGGAAGCCTTATTAAATCCGGAGCTCCCGGCACGATCCTCATTGGCGATATTGATTTTAAGGATACTTTTGGAACCATTGAAGTTCAGACCGGCACCATTGAGTTTGACAACGGGGTTTCCAATTTCACCGGCACTGCCTTCATTGGCAGAGGCTGTGTTAAAATTACCAGTGATGCCTATTTTAAAAGTGTGCAGTCCGACAACCTTGAACTGGCCAACGGCACCTTTACCGGTTACAAAGACGATGCGATAAACGGCACCGTATTATGGACCGGCGGGCAGTTTGCCGGCAGCTTTTATAGCAAGGCGAACCTGATTGTGGCGTCATCCGGGAGTACCAGGGTTGCCGATGGCGGTTCTCTTTACAATTCATGGGTTGTTGAGGCCAGAGAAGACGGCCTGATTCTGTCTGCGGCAGACAACAGCGGAACACGGGGTACATTTTATAACCAACCCGGCAGCAGCCTGGTTAAATCCAAAGGCTCCGGAACAACCCGCATTGGCGATGTCGACTTTAAAGACGACCATGGCACTATTGAGGCTCAGACCGGCACAATTGAATTCGGCAGCGGGTTCGCCAATTTCACCGGCACCCTGTTTACCGGTGACGGTCGTGTCAAAATAACAAATGATGCATATTTTAAAAATGTGCAGTCTGATAACCTTGAACTGGCCAACGGCACTTTCACCGGATATGCAGGCGATACGTTTAACGGAATTATCCTGTGGACCGGCGGGCAGTTTGCCGGCAGCTTGAAGAATAATGCCGACATTATCTGGCAGAACGGTCAAGTGGGCGGTTATTTTTATAATTACGGACGCATGACACCTGATCCGGCCGGAAAATCTATTATTTCCGACAACGGACGACTTTACAACCATGGACAATTGGAAGCGGTTGAAGACGGCCTGATCCTGTCTGCAGCAAATATCGGAGGAACACGGGGTATTTTTTTCAATCAAAATGACGGCAGCCTGGTTAAATCCAACGGCTCCGGCACGACTTTCATTGGTGATGTCGATTTTAAGGACGACCATGGCACCATTGAGGCTCAGACCGGTACAATCGAATTCGGCAGCGGGTTCGCCAATTTCACCGGCACTAACTTTACTGGCAGCGGCAATATTAAAATAACCAATGATGCCTATTTTAAAAGTGTGCAGTCTGATAACCTTGAACTGGCCAACGGCACCTATACCGGTTACGCAGGAGACTCTCTGAACGGAACTATCGTGTGGACCGGCGGAAAGTTTGCAGGCAGTTTCAAAAATAATGCAGACCTCTTCTGGCAGAACGGTCAGGTGGACGGTAATTTTTATAACTACGGACGCATGGTTCCTGACCCGGCCGGGAAGTCTATTATTACCAATGGCGGATATCTTTACAATCATGGACAATTGGAAGCTGTTGAAGACGGCCTGATCCTGTCCTCGATAGACAACGGCGGAACACGAGGTACATTTTACAATGAAGGCGGTGGTATTCTGACTAAATCCGGCGGTACGGGCACAACCCTTATCGGTGATGTAAATTTTAAGGACAATTCAGGAACCATTGACGCCCAGACCGGTACCATTGAGTTTGCCAGCGGATTCGCAAGTTTTACCGGCACGACCTTTATTGGCAGCGGCAAAGTCAAAATAACCAATGATGCCTACTTTAAAAACATACTGTCAGAGAACCTTGAGCTGGCCGGTGGAAGATACACCGGATTCGCAGGCGGCGCCCTGAACGGAACTATCCTGTGGACCGGCGGGCAATTTGCCGGCAGTTTCAAGAATAACGCCGATCTGTCGATGGGCGGCAAGGGGATAAAAAGTCTGGCACCCAATGCTTCCTTTTTCAACCGGGGCATTTTCCGGGGCCACGGTGTCATTAAAACGGCCGGTGCCGTTTTTTACAACCATGGGATACTGGCACCTGGAAACCATTCTGAAAAACTGAGGATAGACGGTGATTATCACCAGATGTCCGAAGGTATTCTGGAAATTGAAATCAGCAGCACAGACAGCTATGATACGCTTGAAATCTCCGGAACGGCAGTCCTGGCCGGAGTACTGAATATCTTCCTCAGAAACGGATTTACACCGGTTCCCGGCATATCTTTTGATATTCTGGAAACAAAGACTCTGTCAGGAAAATTCAGCGCGGTAAACGTTACACCACTTCCGGAAGGCATGCGCTTGAAAATTGAATATCTCCGGAATAAGGATGGCCTTGATTCTGTCAGGTTTATCTTTCATCCAGGCAGATAAATCACCGGGAAAAATATGTATGATTTTTCAGTCAC
Source organism: Desulfobacteraceae bacterium (assembly GCA_050293905.1). Classification (GTDB taxonomy): domain Bacteria; phylum Desulfobacterota; class Desulfobacteria; order Desulfobacterales; family Desulfobacteraceae; genus Desulfobacula. The sequence goes on from JBNKNP010000210.1 coordinate 3,721, forward strand.
TTCATAATGAAAAATAATTAAAATATCCGGCATACGACCACTCAGGCCCAGGTTCTGACTAAATCCAACCATACCGCGTGACGATTCGTATGAAAAAACATTCAATTCTATTTATATTCCACCTCGGTTCACTATATCATAAAAAATTAAAGAAGTTATCGTCATATTCCCCCAGCTCGGCAAGTGAAGGTTTTTCCAGACACCTTTAAGGACAATCTTTAATACCAGGACACCCCGATTCATCCCTTTTCCGCTGCAAAAAGCATTTTCCCATAAATAAACGACGGAACCGTTCCGGATATAAATCCCCATTATTACAAGCTGTTATCCTCCCTCCATCGTTATGGACCATAAGCAAAAAAGAGGTCATCCTCCGCATGTTGATCAAAGCCTGCTTTATGGCATCTTACTTGCACTATTTAATCACTGACTTTGGCCTTCTTTTACAAGGAGGCTTATTTTTTGTGTTTATTAATGTTAAGGAGAAAAAGCTTATGGTTTATTTTTCAAATTGGAACAAATTACGTCTTGCCGCCTTTGTTCTGGTCCTTGTTATGATCCTGCCGTGTCAGATTGTTTCTGCAGAATATCATAAAAGGAACCGAGGAGAAAACCTCGCTGATGGAACTGCCTTTGGGGTTAAAACAGCGAGTTGGTATGTTGAAGATTCCAAGCTGAAAATTACCGGTTTCGGCGCCGGGAGAAAAAAAATAGTTAGTGTTATCAATGCGGATACCATGCAAGGTATCGGAACAACCAGGTCTGAAGATGACGGGAAATTTGAATTCAGCAAAAGCCACATCGATCCAGCTTCCTGTAAGATTATAGTTCAGCGCTACGACGGTGAACAGATCAGGAAAACGGTTTGCGAAAATTCAGACGGCGGTTCAGATGGTTCCGGCGGAACAACAGCCAATACAGATTATACCCTCCTGGCCTGGAACGACCTCGGGATGCACTGCATGGACGGCACTGATTATTCGATTTTTTCCATTCTGCCGCCATATAATAACCTCCATGCCCATTTGATTAAAAAGCAGGGTACGGATGAAAAATTAATTTCAAGCGGGGTCACAATTACTTACGAAGCCGTTGCCGATGATAATGGCTCTATCAATACGAGCAGCGCCGCACCGAGCAATTACTGGGATTTTGTCTCTTTACTTTATGAACCATTATTCGGTCCGACCCCGGCTGTAGATGTCGGTCTTTTGGGAAATCCCACCCAGAGTGAGACTCCGGCGCATCTGGGTTACAATGACAGCTTTGGCTGGTGGGAGGCAGAAGGGATTCCCACTGACCCCTATAATGATAACGGCGCCAAAGATTTTTATCCGTTGGTCAAGGTTGTTGCCAAAGATTTATCAGGAAAGGTTCTTGCCACAACAACAACGGTTTTACCAGTGAGTGATGAAATGGACTGCCGGGCCTGCCATGCATCCGGCAGTCCGACTTTGGCAAAACCTGCTGCAGGCTGGGTGGAACATTCTGACAGTGAAAAGGATTACAAGCTCAATATTTTAAGACTTCATGATGAAAAACATGATATTTCAGGCTACCTGAATGCACTGGCAGACAATGGATACATTTACACTGCCAGCCTTTATGAAACAAGCCTGAACGGAACGCCAATTCTGTGTTCATCTTGCCACGGCTCCAATGCCCTGCCCGGCACAGGCGTGGATGGGATTGCCCCTCTCACGGCCAGTTTGCACGGCTCACACGCCAAGGTGATTGATCCGGCGACCCGGCAGCAGCTTGACGACAGCAGCAACCGCACGGCATGCTACCGCTGCCATCCGGGTGCTGAGACCCAGTGTCTGAGAGGCGCAATGGGGGCCGCAGTTGCACCTGACAACACCAGCCTGATGTCCTGCCAAAGTTGCCATGGCACCATGTCGGATGTCGGCAGTGAAACACGTGTGGGCTGGCTGGCTGAACCCAATTGCCAGAGTTGTCATTTCAATACACAGCGGCTTCTTGAAACAGATGTGCAATCATCGGGTGATCCATCAGATACAAGATTTGCAACAAACCCGGACACACCCATGCCCGGAACCGATCTGTTTCGTTTCAGCAAAGGACATGGCGGACTCCAGTGTGAGGCCTGCCATGGTTCAACCCATGCCATCTATCCCAGCGCAGAACCTAAAGATAATATACAGAGCCTTGCGGTCCAGGGCCATGTCGGCACCATTGCAGAGTGTAGTGCCTGCCACAGCTCAATGCCTTCCACAAGCGACAAAGGCCCCCATGGTCTGCACACAATAGGTCAAAACTGGGTGAGAGGGCATGAAGACATTGCCGAACATAATGCGGCCCAATGTGCTTCCTGCCACGGTGAAAATTATCAGGGAACCGCTGTCTCAAAGACCAGCATGGCCAGAACATTAAGCGTTGAAGGCCATACCATAACATTTCCGGCCGGTCACATTGTGGGTTGTTATGACTGCCACAACGGGCCCGGAGGAGATTAACCCTTTTAACATGAGCGCATAGGAGCAGGGTTTAACCTGTTTGAATAAAGTTGAATCACCTTCATCTTATGGACGAGGGTGGTTCAGCTTTTACAGAGACCGGGGCCTGCCGGCCAGGGAATTGTCTATTTTTTCAAATAATTTTTTCGGTAGAATAGGTTTTGAGATAAAATCGACTGTCGAATCTGAAATCAAAATTTCAGATAAAGAATCCCTGGCATACCCGCTCATAAAAATTACTCTTAAACCCGGATGTTTCTCTTTCAGTTCTTTATAGACATCAGTACCATATTTTCGAGGCATGACAACATCCATCAGGGCAAGATCGATATCATCTTTACTCTTTGAAAATTTTACCAGAGCATCATCTCCATCCACTGCCTGGATGATTGTGTATCCCTGTGTCTGCAACATTTCCGACAGCGCCTGTCTTACCATGCTGTCATCCTCTACTACCAATATTGTACCGGGAACCGTGTCGATTGCCCGGCCTTTTTTATTCTTTTCTTTATCCACAACCCCGCTTTCAGATGCCGGCAAATATATCTTAAACGTCGTTCCCAGACCCACTTCACTGTATACTTCGATAAATCCTTTATACTGCTGTACGATTTGGCATACTGTTGAAAGCCCGAGACCGGTACCTTTTCCTGCTTCTTTTGTCGTAAAGAGCGGTTCGAAAATGTTCTGTTTCGTTTCAGCGTCCATTCCAATGCCGTCATCTGAGACGGTCATGAGAATATAATCGCCATGCTGTCCAAACCCGTGGATGTCAATAAAACCCTCATCCATGGACAGATGCTCTGTCTTAATCTTCATGGTGCCGCCTTTTGGCATGGCATCCCGGGAATTGGCCGCCAGATTCATCAGTATCTGAACGATCTGGGTGCTGTCGGCATTTACTTTAGCCGGGTTTCCGGTCAACTGAAGCTCTAAATGAATATCTTCGCCCATCAAGCTGGTTAAAAAATTTTCCGTCTGCCGGATGATATGATTAAGATGCTGGGGGTGCGGGTCATTCGGCTGTTTTCGGCTGATGGCCGTAAGGTTCCGTGTTAAGGCAGTTGCCCGTTGAGCAGCCTGCAATATTCCCTGTATATAATGGACATCCTTTTCATTCCGGGTGGCATTATTGGCCATAATCTGCCCGAATCCGATAATAACGGATAGAATATTATTAAAATCGTGTGCCACGCCGCTTGCAAGGAGCCCGACAGCTTCCATTTTCTGGGCCTGCAGCAATTGATCGTTCAATTTTGCTGTTTCTGCTTCCGCCCTTTTTTGTTCGGTAATATCCTGAATATGGGCTATGGCCATTTTTGGAGAACCATCGCTGTTTTTTATCCACTGTGCCCGGACACGTCCCCATACAATGCTGCCGTCCTTATGAATATAGCGTTTTTCAAAATCAGGTTCACAGGGCTCGCTGTTAATTTTTCTTCGAATCCATTCATTGCTGCGCTCTTCATCGTCGGGATGCGTCACCAGTTGAATCGTCCGGCCGAGAAATTCTTCCCTGGTATATCCGAACATCTCACAAAGAAGAGGATTAACTGCCAAATATTTGCCATCAGCCCCGATAACACTCATTCCCGTGGGAGCG
>JBNKNP010000211.1:0-4022 GCA_050293905.1 Desulfobacteraceae bacterium
CAGCAGCGTTTTTGCCGCCACAGATGCAGACAGCCTGCCGTCTGCAACCTGCTGCGAAATCCCGGGCATCTTCTGCCCGATGATTTCATTGTCTTTAAAATATTTTTTCAACCCGTCTTCCACCAGGGTCCACATCCATTCAACAGACTGATCTTTGCGCCGCTGGTGGAATTCTCCGGATGCCTTTACTATTTTGTGATGGTCCATAACCATTTTCCAGACATCCTGCGTCCCGTTGGCTGTAATGGATGAGCAGGTCATGACCGGAGTAGTCCAGTTCAAGGATTCCGGGCGGATAAAATGCATGGCGGTTTCCAAATCTTTTTTTGCTTTTTCAACCGCTTTGATATTATCCTTATCTGCCTTGTTTATGGCAATTCCGTCCGCCAGTTCCAACACGCCCTTTTTAATCCCCTGCAATTCATCTCCTGCGCCGGCGATCATCAACACCAGGAAAAAGTCCACCATGGAGGCGACCTGGGTTTCAGACTGCCCAACACCCACCGTTTCCACCAGTATCACATCAAAGCCTGCTGCTTCACACACCAGCATGATTTCCCTGGTTTTTGCGGCCACTCCACCCAGGGTATCACCGGTGGGGGACGGTCTGATAAAAGCATTTTTATGGACAGACAATTTTTCCATGCGTGTCTTGTCCCCCAGGATCGAGCCACCGCTGCGCCGGCTGGATGGATCAACAGCCAAAACAGCCACATTATGCCCTTTATTTGCCAAAAAAACACCTAAATTTTCTATAAAGGTACTTTTTCCAACCCCTGGGATGCCGGTAATGCCCAGCCTGACACTGTTTCCGGTGTTTGGAAGGATATGTTCCATGATATCGAACGCTGCCTTTTGATGTGAAACAAGGCTGCTCTCAATCAGGGTGATAGCCTTGGCAATCATCCGCCTGTTACCGTCCAGAATACCGTGGATAAAGGGTTTTGGGTCTATTTCCGTCATCGATTCATTTACCGGGAATGTTAAGTGTTGTGTTGAATCGTATCATTATCAAACTCCCCCGTGTTTTTCAACTTCAAGATCACCTTCCAAGCCCTGGTTATTTGTCCGCCAGCCGGGCTTGAATTAGCGCTCACATAATTCAACCAGGACACCGCCGGTGGCCTTGGGATGAAGAAAGGCGATTTTAGCACCGCCGGCACCTGTTCGCGGAGTTTTATCAATGAGCGCAATCCCTTTTTCCTTGAGTTCCTCAAGCGCCTGTTCGATATTTTCGACCCGGAATGCAATGTGCTGTATACCTTCACCTTTTTTTTCAATATATTTGGCCACCGGACCGTCGTCGGATGTGGATTCCAGAAGCTCGACCTCACTTTCTCCCACCGGTAAAAAGGCGGTGGTCACTTTCTGTGCTTCAACCGTTTCAGTTCCCTGCAGGGATAGCCCCAGCGCATCGATCCAGAAATTTTTCTTTTCGTCAATACTGGAAACTGCGATACCAAGATGATCTATCTTTAAAATTTTCATCTGTCCTCCATCTGAATAATTTTTAATGAGTATCTTTGATTAATGGTATTTGCCGGTCTATTTGTTAAGTATTAATTAATAAAATTAATTAATACTTAAATATATTGGCTTGTCAACCTCTTTTTTCTTTGGAAATTACGTCTGAGCTGATTCCGGTTCCTGCAGGCAATCCCGTTGAAATTTATTTTTGTCGTTGATCAGCCTGTCTTATCTGCATATGTTTCCTTTGCGGGCTACACAATACCGTCATTCCCTTCCCAATGTGAACGGCCCTACCGTCTCGGAGTGGTTGATACGTCTTACCTCGATAATTCATGAGGAGGATGAAGGGTCTCCCAAGTTCCTGATACTTCTCTCACTAAATGCCATGCGCCATGGACCCCGGCAGTCCCTCAGGATCTCACCGATTATCTGTTCACTGAATTTATAGCCTTAAACAATTTAAGTTTGAGTTCTTCGGAATCTAATTCATCGTCAATGACAGCTGTCATTAGCTCATGTAATAAATCTTTATCTCCCATCCGCCACATGATAGCTGATATTTTCCAAGTTCCAAATGTCCGATTGCGCCACCGCCACTTTTTTCAACAGTTTTTCTATGAACTTCAATTGCCTGCTCTAATTCTACCATTGTTTTTACAAATTTGTACAAAGGTATTCCTTTTAATTTACCTCATTTCATTATTTACAGAACCGCAAATAACCGGTTTGGCTGGTTGAATTTCAAAATGTATCCTTCAACGTGTGCAGATGATCTTGAATCGTCTGTACCAACGCATTGTTTACTTTAGCCCGGCTTGCAAAATCTTTCCAATTCTTGACTACCGTATTGATATCCTTAATTATTGTTTCACCTTTTTTTATGTTGTTTGCTTTGGCAACCGTCATTAAATCTTCTTTTCCTATACTTCTGTGTTTTCCATTTATGCTTAACGTCTGCTGATTCACCCACACATTTTTAGGATCATACGAATAACAGACATCGTATGCCGGAGAAAGCCTCCATTTTTCACCCTTTTTCAACTGGAACGAAAAATTTTTAGTGTGGTCATCGCAATTGGTTGCCAAAACATTAAAAACCATTCTGCGAAACATTTGCTCTGCTTCCGGATATTTCAGACGCAATAAACGCATGGTTTGGAATACTTGCTCATAACTGTATCCATAAATATTATTATAATCATAATGCTGGATTGCACAGAGGGTTTGAATGTGATGTCTGATATTGTTTTTCTCCCGATCGAATCGTTTCGTCATAAAGTGAGCCCGGTTGTTTTCTACCAACAATTCGCACTCTGACATTTCAATGTCACATTCCTTTGCCATCAGATAATATGCGTATTCAACACGTCCCCAGCCCTGACTATCTCCGAATTGTGTACCGCTTACACCGTCAAGCTTTATGAGCCAATGTTCAAATCCTTTGGGCGCTCTCGTCTGGCCGGATCTAACTTCTTTTGTTTTTTTATTGTAAGCGATAACAGCCTTAGGTCTTGCACCACCTGCAGAGGTTCCGATTTTTATAAGTTCTTTCATCGCGTGTTCATCATCAGCACTGACATTTAATTCAAAATTTTGTCTTTCCGAAAGAATCTTTTTAGCAACTTCAACAAGGTTTTCTATTTCAACAGAAAATGTATTTGGGCCTGCTTTTAACTGGACAGGCTCAAACTCCAAGGCACCCATCCCCCTGGTGCCGATAAAACACAATTTTTCAACCGGATTCATGCTGTTGGGGGCTCGGCCATTTTGAGCCAGCCATGCTTCAATCAGCTGATTGCCATATTTATCAGGCAGGGAGTCTGCCAGCAAACCGGGCAACCCTTTAAATGTATCCTCTGTCATATCTTTTGATGGACGCAGATCCGGGAAACTGTATACCCGGCTGCCGCTGCTGATCGGCATTTTTATAGGAGAAATATCCCAGTTTTTTTCTATAAAACTCTTATCAAACTGGAAACTGGATAGTTGCCGTTCAGCATCCCATGTGACAACTCCTGCAAACGCACCCCAGATATTTACATATGCATAATCTACCACCCCAAATCTCCGTTTGAATCATTTGTTTTAGGTTTAGGTCTTGATCTTTTTTTCTTTTTTTCTTGTAATTTGGCGTACGCTATCGGACTGATTGTCTCCTCGATAGTGAATATGCTCAATAAATGGATCAAATCAAGCGCCCTCAATATCTGGATGAGGGTCGCAAGCGTTATCGACTCACCATTTTCTATCTGGCTTAATGTCCAGCGATTTATTCCGGCATCTTCTGCGATTTGAGCTTGTGTTCTATTCTGTTCCAGCCGCTGATGCCTGATATAGGAACCGATGGCGCCTATAATTGCTTTATCTGACATTGCAACCCAATCTTCGTTGGTTTTTTCCATCACTAAATCCAATATTTTTTGTTTGTGTTGGTATTTACCAACAAATATCAAACAATGCAAAGAAACGCAAGAGGGTACAATATTTTAAAGCTTATTTATACAAACATAAACCTTAAAAAATATCCATATCGTTGGTATTTTCTAACATTA
>JBNKNP010000212.1:0-6282 GCA_050293905.1 Desulfobacteraceae bacterium
GCTGTATTTGATGTTGCATTTTTAGAAAACACCACCCGGCAGCCAGGTGAAATCGCCACACCTAAAGGAGAGAAGATCGGGCCGGACGGGCTGGATATTATCCGGTTTCTTCTCAGCCCCAATCCGGGAGAACCGTTAAAGCCACTGGTAAAAATTGCTTCAGGCGGAGAGCTTTCCCGGATTGTTCTGGCATTAAAAGCGGTTTTGTCAAAAACCAGGTCTCTGGAAACCCTGATTTTTGATGAAGTCGATGCCGGTATCGGCGGGGCAACATCCGAGCGCGTCGGATTGAAACTGAAGCAATTATCCCAAAAACATCAGGTGATCTGCATCACCCATCTGGCCCAGATTGCCAAATATGCAACCAGCCAGTTCAGGATAGTAAAACAGATTGATGACGGCCGGACCCGGACCCTCATTGTACCACTGACAGAGCCCGGGGCCAGGATTGAAGAGATTGCCCGGATGATCGGTGGTGAAAAGATAACCGGCACAACCTTGAGCCATGCAAAAGAGCTGCTTGAGCAGAGCCGGCCCTGAAAAATCCCTGTCTTGACAAAACCATTGATATGCTTAAATTAAGGGATTGTGAAATAGATAGCCAAGGAGTTATTATGCCGATATTTGAGTTTAAATGTACAAAATGTGAAGAATTTTTTGAAGTCATTGTAATGGGGTCTGACAAAGGTGACAGTGTGAATTGTCCAAAATGCAAATCTACGGAATTTGAACGGATCGTTTCTAAAACCAATTTTAATATGGGCAGTGGATCAAGTGCCCGGTCCCAGGGTGTTCAAACCCAGGAAAGAGAATGTTCCGGCGGATCCTGCAAGACCTACACCGTTCCCGGTGAGACAAGATAACGCTTAAAGCGGTTTTTATCACAGGACCGTTTCCCCTGATACAATTTCGATGGTACACAGGCTTTAAAATTTAGGAGGGTTGATGACAGAATATGCAAAGCTGATTTTGGATGGTAAAGAGTGGAAGTTCCCTGTAATTGAAGGGACTCAAGGAGAGAAGGCTATTGATATCCGAAGTCTTCGGCAGCAGACCGGACATATCACCTTTGATCCTGGATTTGGAAATACCGGGAGCTGTAGAAGTGCCATTACCTATATGAACGGAGAAAAAGGAATCCTGCACTACCGGGGCATCCCCATTGAACAGCTGGCTGAAAATTCTACATTTGTGGAAACCGCTTTTTTACTGATCACAGGTGAATTGCCCACCCGTGAAGAACTGATCCGGACCAGCGTAGACCTGAACGATTTTTCACCGCTTCATGAAAATATGAAGGCATTTTATCAGAATTATCCGTCCAGGGCCCATCCCATGGGAATCCTTTCCGCCATGGTCAATGCCATGCGAAGTTTTTACCCGGAACTGATCGACCTTGAAGAGGAAATGAACAAAACCTACTTGCGGCTGATATCCAAAATCAGGACCATGGCAGCCATGGCCTTTCGGATATCAAAAGGGGAGCGGGTGGTTTATCCGCGGCCGGACCTGTGTTACTGTGCCAATTTTTTAAATATGATGTTTGACCGGGTCGTCACCCCGTACCATGTGGATCAGGATCTGGTTAAGGCCTTGAATGTGTTCTGGATTCTGCATGCCGATCATGAACAGAATTGTTCAACAACAGCGGTCCGGGTCGTGGGCAGTGGAAAAGTTAATATTTATGCCACCCTTTCAGCCGGCATATCCGCCCTGTGGGGGCCGCTGCACGGCGGGGCAAACCAGGCTGTTATTCACATGCTTGAAAGAATAAACAGAGACGGTCTGACCATAGAGGAATGCATTGCAAAAGCCAAGGATAAAAATGATCCTTTCCGGCTTTTCGGATTCGGCCACCGGGTCTATAAAACCTATGATCCCCGGGCCAAGATCATGAAAAAAATGTGTGATATTGTTTTGTCCAAGATAAAACGAAAAGACCCGCTTCTGGATATTGCCCGGCGGCTGGAAGAAGTCGCGTTGAGCGATTCGTATTTTGTTGAAAAAAACCTGTACCCCAACGTTGATTTTTATTCAGGAATTGTCCTTCGGGCCATGGGAATTCCCACCAATATGTTTACGGTCATGTTTGCCATCGGCCGTCTGCCCGGATGGATCGCCCAGTGGAAAGAAGATGTGGCTGATCCTGAGATGAAAATTTCAAGGCCGCGCCAGATTTATTCCGGTTATATCCAGCGGGATTACATCCCCATAGATCAACGTAAGTAATCGGCCTGGGGGGCATACGGGATACAAATAGCAAGTTCCTGAAAAAATAATTGGAAACAGTATACGCCATGCCAAAGGTCATTGCACACAGGGGGGCCAGGAGCATTGCCCCTGAAAACACGCTGGCTGCAGCCAGGATCGCCTTTGAAATGGGTGCTGACATGTGGGAAACCGATGTCACCGTTTCCAAAGACAATTACCTGGTTCTGTTTCATGATGAATTCCTGGATCGGTGTACCGATATCACATCCAGATTTCCCAACCGGCCCACAACCCGCCTAAGAGATTTTTATCTGAAAGAATTGTTGTCTCTTGATGCCGGATCTTATTTTGTACAGACAGATCCGTTTTCACAAATAAAGCAGGGGAAAGTTGACTCAGCCCTCTTGCTTTCTTTTAAAAAGGAAAGAATTCCCACGCTGGAACAGGGTCTGTCCCTGGTCCGGGACATGGACTGGGCCGTTAACCTTGAACTCAAATGCCATACACCGGGTCAGGCGGATTGTCTTGTTCCGGAAAAGACAATGGATACCATCCGGAAGATGGGCATATCCTGGGACAGGATCGTTATTTCTTCCTTTCATCATGACTGGCTGGTCCGGCTGGAGGAGAAATTCCCCGGTTTGAAAGTGGCCGCCCTTGTGGGGAAAAAGAATATGGATATCCTGGATTCCAGAGATCTGATGTTTGATACCTATAATGTCAATGCTGACCATGTGACCGATGATCAGATCAGGAGGCTCATATCCCGGGGCCGGAAAGTCAACCTGTACACGGTGAATGATCCTGTTGAATTTAAGCGGCTTTCAGCCCTGGGTGTGGATGGCATATTCACGGATTTCCCGCAATTATTCTGCCCGCCCGTTTTGTAACTATAAAAATTCCACCAGATCTTTTCTGGCATGCCGTATCCTCGGTGTCTGTTCACCTGACCGGTATCCAAGGGCCACAAGAACCGCTACTTCAAATTCATCTGTGTCAATGCCAAGTATGGCTTCGACTTTCTTTTTTTCAAATCCTTCCATGGGGCAGGTGTCGATATTCAACGAGGCCGCAGCAGTCATAATATTGGCAAGCCCAATGTAGCATTGTTTGGAACACCAGGCATAAAGGTTCATGACAGGGTCGACTTCAGTTTCCATATACCACTTGTACCGGTCGATATAGGCCAGGGTGGCATCCTCGGGAAGATTTCGGCGCATAAAGCTTTTCTTGACCCACTCATTGCCCGGGTCGACTGCGGCCGGCCTGGCCAGAATAGCAATCAGGTGGCTTGAATCGGTCACCTTGGGCTGCTCCCAGCAGACCGGACGAAGTTTTTCCTTGATTTCATCAGAAGAAATAACCAAAAATTTCCAGGCCTCCATCCCAAACGATGTCGGCGAAAGACAGGCCGCTTCCAGGATGATATCCAGATCGGATTCGGGTATTTTTTTTCTTGGATCAAAGTTTTTACAGGCATGACGGAATTTAAGGGCTTCAATCACCGGGTTCATGGTACTCTCCTTTTTATGTTTTCCCTCGTGTTGATAAAAAATAAAGACTCTTTTAGAGGTTTGTCAAGGAATGGAAAAACCTTTTTAAAAACATTGAAAAATATGCCCGGCTTTCAACCTTGCAGATAAGCCGGTTATACGGGAGGCTCTGTTTGAACGGTTGAAAAATCCGGTTGTTGCATGATCCGGATTAAATAGACTGCCGTGCTTATACCGGTTAAGATGAAAAATAGGCCAGCTCCACCCAGGCTTGCCGGGATGCCTGCCAGATCAGCCTGCCAGCCGAGCAGAGGCCCCAGAATGGAAAAAGCCATGCGGATAATCAGGCTTCGAACCGACAAGACCGTAGCCCGGATATCCGAGGGGGTGATTTCATTGATCAGATTTCTCAATACCGGGGTGGCCACACCCCGGAACCCGTAAAAGATAAACAGGAACACAAGACCGCCCAGACCGCCGGACAGCCCCATGAAGAGATATCCGCCTCCAATTCCGCCTGAAATAGCCAACAACACCGTTTTTCGCCCCAATATCTGTTCCACCCGCCAGGCCTGGGCTGAAACCACGCCGGTGAGCAGGTTCAAAGCCGGGAACAAAAAACCATAGGCTGCCAGGGGCAGGGCCAGGTATTCAAAATAGGGCTGGGCAACCCAGGCCATGGTCAGAGTGGCTGTTCCCATGATAGAAGAGTAAAGAATAGCCGTCCTCAGAGATTTTTGATCAACCAGGGAAAATTTAATGATTTTCAGCAGCTGCCGGATGCTGGTGTGTCCACTTATTGTGTTCCTTTCGGGTTCAACCAGAGTTAAAGCGGCAGGTATTGCGGCAAAGGTGATCACTGCCTGGAAAAAAAACGGGGTTCTCAGGCTGATCATGGCAAGAAAAACGCCCAGAGGGGCTGCCACAGCCTCGCCAAAATTGCCTGCTGAAATCATTCTGCCTTCCAGCTTAAGATACTCTTTTTCTCTTTTGGCAGCCTGGAGGCTGTCGTAGAGCATGGCTGAATCCGATCCTGAAATAAAACTCTGGCCGGCACCTAAAATCATTTCACAGATGAAAAAAGTCCAGAATCCGGAGGCTGCACAGTAGAGGGCAAATCCCGTAAATCCAAGTATGCTTCCAAGGATCAGGGTGTTTTTTCTTCCCCAAGCGTCCCCCAAATAACCTGAGGGCACTTCAAACACAACAATGGTGAATGAATAAACTGCCTTGAGCAGAAAGAGTTCCTGCGCTGCAAGCCCGTTTTCCTTATAAAAAAGGAAGAGGATGGGCATGGTGAGCATGACCCACTTGGAAAGTTTGATAATGTACAGTCGGTAAATATTTTGTCTGGCTGCTTGGAACATTTGTCTTGTATGTCCTTAAAAAAAGAACAAAATCGTATCACAATTTTCTCACGCAATCAAAGTAAAAAAATGGACAAATTACACTTTTGATTTGAAATTTGTCCATGGCGTTTCATTATCATTGAGTTAAAATCGCTTGTTCGACCTTTTTTATTTTGATCGGGAATTGGCAAAGTTGAGGTTATTATTGACAATTTTCAGCCTTGTTGATAAATAATATAAGTTTGGCCTCAAATCCAATAGATAAAGATTGTTAGTAATTGCAATAATTTAGGATATATTTCAACATTGAGGTGTGCTTAAAACTTTAAAGAAGAAAATAACACGGGCAATATGCTTCGTATCTAGGAATTGTTATGAAAAATGAAAATCAATTATTGATGAACGGCAAACAATTGTCGTTCGATCCGGAAGATACCATTCTGGATGTGGCAAAAAAGAACGGTATTTTTATTCCGACCCTATGCCATTTAAAAGGAGCGTCTCCCACCGGCGCCTGCAGGATCTGCATGGTCGAAGTCAAAGGAGCCCGTTCTCTGGTGGCATCGTGTGCCGCCCCGGCTGCGGCCGGGATGGAGATTCAAACCGAATCCAAAGAAGTGATTCGATCCAGAAAAATGTCCATTTCGCTGTTGCTGTCATCCGGACACCATGACTGCCTGTTGTGTCCGGCAACCGGTGATTGTGTGCTTCAGCAGCTGGCATATCAGTATAAAGTGACTGGTACCCAGTTTGATGCATCCAAGGCCAGATATCCTCTGGAACATACGAACCCGCTGATCATAAGGGATTTTTCCAAGTGTGTGTTATGTGGCCGGTGTGTCCAGGCCTGTAATGAGGTTCAAGTCAATGAAGCCATTGATTTCGGATACCGGGGTGCGGCTGCCAAGGTCGTAACGGCAGGTGACAGACCATTGAAAGATTCCGACTGTGTGTTCTGCGGAGAGTGTGTTCAGGCCTGTCCTGTGGGTGCACTTTTCCCCAAAGACGCCTTGCGAAAACCCAGACACGGGGAGCTTGAAAAAGTGAGAACCACTTGCAGCTATTGTGGCGTGGGCTGTCAGATGAATCTGCATATCAAAAATAATGCGGTTCAGAAAGTCACGGGAGTGGATGCAGTGCCCAACCATGGAAGTCTGTGTGTAAAGGGTCGGTTCGGCTATGATTTTATTGCTTCAAAAGATCGTCTGACAACCCCGTTGATTAAAGAA
>JBNKNP010000213.1:0-8544 GCA_050293905.1 Desulfobacteraceae bacterium
ATCCAAGTCTTTGAGTTTTGCACCAAGAAGTGAATCAGCCAGACGATCTACACCGAATTTATTTTTAAACCAGTCAAAACCGGAACCAAATGAACGCCCGGCCAAGTCTCGTAACTCATCTTTCCATCCCTCTTTATATTCCTTTAATTCAATCGCTTTGATATAAGGTTCCTTATTGTAAAGATTGTCAAATTCATACCCCTCCTCCCGATGCATGGGGTTTTTGTATAGGTAATTTGCCCAGTAAACCATTTTAAACTCAAAATCAGGCGAAACCACCCCTGCATTTTTTAACCCTTCAGATATCGATTCTTCCCAATATTCCTTTAAAACATGCTGTTCCGGCTTATTGGCCAAGCCGTGAATACCGATAATGACTTTGCCCATAATACGTTCTCCTTTCCAAATTGGTTTTAAATAAAGTGAAGGCCTAAATCTGTGGCACATCATCCGTGCAAAAGCACCATGAACCATCAGGCCTTCCGGTAAAAATCAAAGGTGTCATAAAATTAGATTCAGGAACAGTTTCCATGACCGGTTCTTGCCGGCTTCCGATACTGGTCGCAATAACCTTAATCTGATACTCGGGTAATTGGGGTGCATTGAAAATGCAATCGACTTCCCCTTTATTTCTGTTGACAATTCGGATCGATCTCTTTAATGACCAGCCCTTTGGTTAAATGCTTGACAAGACTGATTTCTATATTCAAAGATCTTATCTTTAAAATATTTTATCCAGGTGATGTTTTCAGATTCAGAAAGCGGTTTTTCCGGCAATACTTCACAGGAACTTTTATTCAATCTCAGGCACTTATCCTTTCCTCCGGGATGATAAAATAAAAATTCACAGTGCTTGATCTTGTGAAATAAAAAAAAACAGGCCATGTGATCCAGATTTTTACGGGTTGCGACAAATCCCGGGATAAGCGGGATTCGCGGAATAATACGGACATCATAGTTGAGCAATCTTTTAAAATTTTCAAATATCAAGGTGTTGGATTTACCAAGCCATTTCTTATGGGTGTCACAATCCATAATTTTGAAGTCAAAATAAATGAGATCAATATGGGGCAGCAGGGCTAAAACAGCATGAAAATCGAAATATCCGCAGGTCTGGACGGCAAGATGTATTTTTTGATTTTTCAACTCCGGCATCACTTGGGACAGATAATGAGGAAAACTAAGCGCCTCTCCCCCGGAAAAGGTGACTCCGCCACCTGACTCTTCATAAAAAAGTTTATCTTCCAGCAGGATATCGATAAGTCGTTCCGGTAAATAGGACCGGCCTACCGTCCTGCGCGCCAGGGTAAAGCATGCTTTACCGTTTTCACAATTTTTGCACCCGATGCATTTATCAGGGTAAAACATGGTTTCCTGGTTGTAACTCTGGGACTCCGGATTATGGCACCAGGGACAGGATAGCGGGCAGCCCTTGAAAAAAACCGTGGTCCGGATCCCGGGTCCATCCTCAAAAGATCCTCTTGCAATGTCAAAAATTAAAGGTTGTTTTTTATTCATTCTCTTTTCATGCCGGAGGCGATAACAGTCTCTTAAAGTCATTGATCCCCAAGAGCTCCGGAATCAGCCATATAAGATAAATGAACTTGAATAAATAATTCAGGTTTCCGGACACGGACATCTGATTATCCAGCAGGCCTTCAATAACATCGGTATTTCCGGACAGCAAAAAATCAGCCATGGCCTTGCCGTCTTTAAAGGTCACCGCCGTAGTGGGATCGGGAACAGCAGTATCCATAACCTCCATTCCGTCTATCCGGGTGAGCAGGAAAGGAACTTTTTTAAATACGGCTGTCACATCAATTTTTCCATCTTCACTGCAAATGACATAGGATGCATTAAAATCCTTAATATTTTTCCTGTATTCCTTATTGAACAAAAATAAAAGACCCATGGCCTCCAGAAGTCCGAAAAGCACCTTATCCAGCACCTCTCCTGCCGCATGGGTTTCAATCTTAGTTTTCAGTTCTTTAAGCCGTGTTTCGACCAATGCCTTCTGCACTTCTTCGGACTTGTCCTTAAGTCTGCTAAAAATATCCATGATAAACTCCTTTATGAAGATAATGGGACAAATTTACCGGAAGACAAATTATACTGGCTTCGGGTAATCAGTTCTTCCTGCATGGCTGTGTTTAATGATTTAAAATAGGCAGAGTACCCGGAAACCCGGACCAGAAGATGGGGATGAGCATCCGGATCGGCCTTGGCCTCCTTTAGGGTTTGATAGTCCTGAATATTGAACTGGACCTGCTGCCCTCCCTGAATCATATAGGCCTGAACAATACTTCCGAAACGATCCGCATTGTCATCGGAACACGGCACCGGAGAATATTTCATGTTTAATGCATAGGCCCCGGGAGTATGCTCGCTGTTCAGGCCGGCCACCGCTTGGAGAGATGTTGTCAGCCGTGTATCAATCTGGGATACGGGTGTGATCCCGCTGGAAAATGGAATGTTGGCCTTCCTGCCACTGGGAAGAGCGCCGGTAACCTTACCGTACCCGGCATGGTTCGTCATGGTCCAATAAGCCACCCGGTAATTTCCCCCCCTGTAGTTTTTCTGATTGTTAAATACGTCATAGCCCAGTTTGATAAGCTTCCCGGAAATTTCTTGAGCCAAGGGGTGAGCGGTTCCATACTTGGGGGCTTTATTTTTCACATAGGCATGGAGCAGGTCATATCCTTTGAAATTGTTGTCAACCGCTGTCACAAACTCCTGCAGGGATAGATGCATATCAATATTTTCAGGGTTAAAACAAACATCTTTAATGGCGCATATGGAATCACATACATCCGGAAATGCGATATGAGTAACACCGGAAGAATTATAAACCGCTCCGCCGTCTATGAGATCCTTTCCTTTTTCCATGGGGCCTTTAAACAGGGCGGACAGCAACGGAGTCGGTAAAAATTCCCTGTGCTTTTCTCCGTAGAGATTGTTCAGGGCCACGGCATTTTCAGCCATGAGCAGGGTCTGGGTTTTATAGGCTTCCCAGAAGTCTTCAAATGTCCGGAATTCAGCGGGATCACCCGTTGCCTTCCAAAGCGGAGCGTCTCCGGTCACTGACGTCCGGCCGTTGTGCAGGGCCATATAGAGCACCGTATACATCATCATGAATATGGAAGAACTGGCAGAGTAATCCCTTCCCGCACTGCCCAGTTCAACACACCCAATCACAGCATAATCCCTTGCATGCTCAAGCGTCTCTCCCTGGGCCATAAGGGTGTTGATATTTTCCTTGTCATTGAAAAATGCCGGGATCGCCTTATTGGTTAAAATAACCTTGCTGACTTCATTGCGGTAATCCTTTGAATTGACTTCCGGATGAAATCTTGCATTGACATTGGGATCCCGGATGGGCAGAAGTTCCGTGATCTTCAACAATACATAGGTAAGTTCATTAACAGCATCATTGCCGTCCTTATCTACTCCGCCCAAAGTGATGGCCGGAACCGCACCGGCACCGCCGAAAAGCCGCTCTGCCGCCTGGGGCACCAGGTTGACATTATCCGCGATCTTAAACCACAGCGATCCTGTGATATTCAACGCGTCTTCAATCGTCAGGGTGCCCTGTTCATATTCTTTTATGAAATATGGATAGAGGATCTGGTCCAGGCGTCCCGGGTTGATGGCCATATTAGAATTTTCTGCAAATACAGCCACCTGACAGATCCAAAGGGAATTTACGGCTTCCAGGTAAGTCGTGGCCGGGCGGGCCGGTACCCGGCTTAAGGTTCTGGCGATCCGCAGAAAATTATTTTTCCGCTCGGGATCATCTTCTTTTTCTGCTTCTTTTTTGGCAGCAGCAGAAATATTTTCAGCATAATCCAGAATACCCTGCAGGGCAAGCTGCATGGAGCGGTAAAAAACAGATTTTTTTGCATCATTGCGGTTCTGTTCTTCTTTTTGTTTTGCCTCTTCCATGATACCCTGAATCCCTTTCTGCAGGACCAATTCGTAACACGGTGTGGTGTGGGAAATCGTAGCAGCCTTTGAAATGGTATAGATAATCATTTTTTCCAGCAGACTTTGACGGAACTTGTCCTCTTTGCGCACTTCCTCGGACATCGACCGGTCCATCCAGTAAGGGAATATCTCAAAATTAAGGATATCGGCTTCTTCCCTGCTCAATGTCTGGGGATTGTTATCACGATCTCCGATGGTCCCAAGCTCGGGCCAGATACTCAGACCGAAAAATTCCGGATACAATGGTGCTCCTAAGGGCTTTGAGGTGGTGGCACCGCCCAGCAAATTATCATCATGAAATATCACCTTCCGGTTGGAAAGATACTTTCCGACAGCCTCTGCCCTCCGGATGGGCATGGGGATATCCTGCCCTTCCGTCGCCTTGAAATGGGCAGTCATGTGTTTTGCTCTTTCTATATCTACAGCAGCGATTTCAGAATAATGCAGGGCCAACAGCGTATCAAGCAAAGGGAGTTTTTCTTTCAGGTTTTCCGGAGAAAAAACTTTAAGTTTGCTTTTTACTTCATCTATTTTTTGATACATAACAACACCTCTTTTTGTGATTTTATTTTTTTCTAAAAACGACATCCCAAAGTCAGAGAATCCTGTTGCATTTCATATCAATAAACTTTTGTTTTAATTGTAAGCGTTGGAAAAATCTCCTTTTTAAAAAAACTTCTGACGTCTCTGGCAGTTTTCTGGAAAAGAAACCATTCTGAAGTTTCAAAATTGTCAGGATTCTGCTTTACATAGACATTATCCTTTGATTGTACGCCTTTTAACGTTAAATCTCTCCAATATTTATATGATATATCAGAGCCTTCGCCGACATTGCTTCGTGTTATTGCGTCAAATTTCTCTTCATGAATGGTGTCCTTATCATTCGCTTTTTTCATTGCAAATACGGTTTTATATTTTCCTGCTTTTTCTTCATCCAGACCTTCATTTTCTATTCCCAATGCAGTCAGGTATTCAGGGACTTTCCGGGTAATGGTGTAAAAGGTTTCTTGATTATCCCGGTCTTGTTTTTCGTCTTTACAGTCCTTGTAGCTCCATCTTCTCCACATATCGTCCGGATAGGTGCATGCTTCACCATGCCCGATTGCCGGCAGGACATTCACCAGAAAAGTAGGAATAAACTTATCTTTATCGTCTAATTCAGAGATATCATTATGCCTGCAGTGAAGGCCCATGAAACCCTGGTGTGTATGGGTATCCACCAGGATATGCAACAGAATACCGGCATAAAAATTTTTTTCAGCATCAGAACAGTGACCGCCCGTAATCTGCGCTTTGCCGTATTCGATCAGTTTATCAACATTCGGTGTATCAGGTTTGCAGACACCGTCGTAGTCAGGGAAAAAATGAAAAGGCATCCACACGTTGGATGCGTCCCGGCTGTCTAAATTATCGGCATCAAAAGCTTTATGTGCCGTAACAATGGGATAAAAAAGTTTGCCGTCATCAAAAACAATCAGTTTTTCATCCGTAAAATCGTCCACTGCCTGGGATGCTGAAGCAATTATATTTGCCTGTTCAACTCCAACACCGATATCAGTTAAAATCGCCTGAATGCCGTTAAAATGAAATTCTTTGCCAGCCATGATTTCCTCCCCCCCTCTTTTTATTTATATCAATAAAGGAGAAACCCATCTCCTTTTACTTTTTTTCAAGAGAAAAATAGCCTTTAAAACACAAGACGTTGTCGATAACATTATAATATCTTCCGAGATACCATCCGTTTTCAATCTTTCTGATTTTATCCATGACAGAGCGTGTAAGAAAATTTTTTTTATTCCCATAATTCAGGATAACGACATTTAAGCCGTCCAGGTCATCGCATTGGCCTGACTCGACTTTAAAGTGTCCAAACGAACTGCGGAACAATACGATATTCTTGCCGGATTTATTTTGGTTTTGGCTGAAAAAACGCTTTCGATGTCCTGCCCATCTGAAACTGGGAATCATCCCGGTCAGCATGTCCACCCAGTATTCATCCACAAACTCTTCCTTTGAAGGTTCGGACCCGTTGATAAAAATTTGATCCAGCGTTTCATTGTTTTTTGGAAAATTCATCATTCTCTCCACAGGATTTAAAATTCTGTTTTTTTGTGTAACCGGTAGTTATGACACCGATATAATCATTTTACACACTTAAATTACCAAGACTGTAAAGCCCCCTATCCATACCCTTATTCTTTTTATTGAGTTGATCAGTTTTTGCATTTTTGCTTTTTGAATCCGGTTTGACAGAGCAAGTATCAAGACCCTGGGGTGGCCCCATTTTCCTAATCTCCATTTTCCGGGTTTAAATCCGCCGGTACTTCGGATTGCCTGTGCCGGTCGGGTTCACTGATTGTGCCGATCCGGAAAAGGAAGCGGTTTACCTTGCTGAGAGCGTCAGTGATTCTGCCTGCAGGAATTTTTTTCCAAGCGCTTCGACCGCTCAACCATGTAGTAAGACGTTTGACCTCATGCTCATTTGCTTCTGTTTTTATTATATTGATGACTGAATTGAGCGTGCTTTTTGATGAAGCGTTCTCAACAGATTTCAGTACCAGGGGACAGAGCCTGGGCAGTCCGTCCCCCAAAGCCAGGACAAATGCCATCAGTTCATATTCCTGGGGAGAAGTGCCCGGGTCTTTTTTCGGGTCAAGTTTATAAATAATGCGGACCAATTGATAAAGATTGACAAAGCGCTTGGTCGAACGGGGCGTGGTGCCCAGGATAGGTGCAAGTTCATCCAGGAAATCCAGTTCATCACGGGTAATTAGCAGGGCCGCAGTCTGCAGAAGGGGTGGTGCACCTGCCGGATTCAGAGTGTTTAAGACATCAACCTGCGCTTGTTCCACCATTGGTTTTTCAATATCGGATTCCTGAAGATCCTGCCCGATGTCACTTGTCAGATGACTGCTTAATAGTCTTTGTATCATGCTTCGTTTGGCTGTTTCATTGATCGGCGGTATCCAGAATGGTATCTGAAAAATCTTTTCAAGGTAATCGTCGGGTGTGGCCCCATGTCCGTTATGGATGACGGCCAGTGCCTCAAAATGTTTGGTCAGCGCATGGCTGAGCCATCGCGAATCCACCGCAACCACAACAACAAACAGATCAAATGCCAAAAGCAGATGAACAGCCTGCAGCACCTTGATCACATGATCGTCCGGGCACCGGTCCAGATCGTCAATATACAGGATGATACGGTTAAAAGTAATGTCACTTTTTTCCTGTTCTTCATCCGCGTCTTCAACGATTCTTTTATTCTGAATAGCAATCAGTTTTGCCAACTCTTTGAAATCCTGCTGAATCAATGCCGGGATGCCCAGGACCTTGCGGTAATCTTTTGACCCGGCCCGTTCTGCAACAAAATCGGTCAGAACGCGTGCCGGCGTGAGGTTTTTAAGCTCTTCCTGACAGGTTTTCAGGGTTTGTTCAAGACCTTGCTGCTCGTTGTTAACCGCCTCCAGCTGATCTTTCGACTGCTTGACCAGGTCTTTTGATGCTTGAATTTCTTCATCAAGCTTGTTCCGGGCCTTTTTTATCTCGTCATTTACCTTATCCTTTGCCTTCTCCAGCTTGTCCAACTGTGACTTTGCCAGATTTACGGCCCTGCCGGACAAAGACAGTACCGCGGCCAGAATGGCGGAGATACCGCTGAAAGCTGTTGTTAAAGCAGAAACCGGCGTAAGTGACAGCAGCAGAACGAGCAGCGGTATGCCTGCAAAAGCACAGATCACGATCTTTTTTTCTCTTTTATTTTTCCACAGGGTATCAAGCAGGTTTCGTCCTCTTTTCAGCTCTGCCGCGGCCTGGTCAAGCTTATTTAGAACCTCTTCAGACGTGGGAAGACCAACGGAGATAAAATAAGGTTTTAAAATCTGTTGAACTTCATCAAGACTGGATTTAATCAGAATATCCCGAACAGCCTGTGATTCCGCCCGCTCGAGATTTTCCAGGTCTGCTTTGTGCTGCAGGTCTAAACGTTGCGTTTTTTTCTGATTGGAGATCAGCTCCTTTTGTGTTTCTTTTCGTCTGGATTCCAGACGAATCAATTTGGCCCGGGTGTGATCAATTTGTTCCAGCCAGTGATCAGCCCTGTTTTTAATGAGATCGTTTTCTTCGTCTTTCATGCCAAGCTTATTAAAAATATGATCCACCAGACTGGCCCACAATTCACCTTCCATGTAATGCCAGGCATTGAATTCAATCTGAATGATGCGTTTCCAGAACGGGAGTTCAGACTGTTTTTTTTCTGTAATGCCGGTGTCCTGTGTAATCTGTTCGATCCGGTTTCGCACGGCTTCCATAAAAAATGATTTGCCCGAGCCCCAGTCACCGAACAGCCCTACGGCCAGAGGCGGTCGAAGTCCGCGGGAGGCAAGAAGGTAGGCAAAGGCATCCACTTCGGCATGGATACCCACCATATCATCAATGGGTTGATGATCATGCCCGTGATCCGGCTTATAATTCGGGATATCAACAGGTTGAGGTGTATAGGGATGCCGGTCAGCCAGAAACCGGGCATAACTGTCATTAACTGAACTTTTCAAAATAAATTCA
>JBNKNP010000214.1:0-6628 GCA_050293905.1 Desulfobacteraceae bacterium
TTTTTTCATGAGATTAAATGGTCTTTCGCAGTTTTTCCGAATTTCGATTGCTTCTTGAGACCCGTTATGAAAAGTCAGCATTGGCTGGAAATGACCGCTGTCAAAATCCACTATTCTTGATTTAGGGCAGCTTGATTCAAAGATACACTCACCGGTAATTGCACCACATCCAAATTCATGGCCGCTCAATGTTGCCCCCTAAGATTTCATTGTCATCTTTTTCCAGTTCGGAAAGCTCTTTTTCAATTGATTTGTGATGATTCGCCTGATATTTTTTCTATGCATTAAGCCTCTTTGGTGTTGTTTTTTTGTTTTTGGCGATTCAAATTTATAACTATATTGAGGCTTTTTCAACTCCTAACATGCTGAAAACTTTGAACTATCGATTTCAACACCCTTTAATGGTATCATTACTGAAGATATCACACTATGATTTTAAAAGTAGACGGGGACCTTTTGGCGGGCGTTTTCCGGGCAACCTCTTTACCACCGCCACCTTTCCGGACTTTCAGGCCGAGTTTGAAATCGGTGTGGAATTCATATCCACAATTCGGGCAACACATGAGCATTCCCCCGATATCTGCAGGGATACGAAGCGGTTGATGACATCCTTTGCAATTTTTGATGACGTAATTTCCCAAAGGTATTGTATCGGCAACTGAAGACGTTATCAAAAACGGAATCTTCAAATGCCGGGTTCAAAACCGAGAACTGACCACCTATGCTTGAAAAATATCCAAATTCAAAACAAGCTTCTGATATGGCTTTTATATTTTTCATTTAAAAGATTCACAGAACCCTGTATAATTTTTAAGAAAGCTTTATTGCAGATTTGATCCAAGGGACAAGCAAAGGAGAATAATCCAATGTTGTATTCAGGACATTTTTCATTTGATGAAGTTAAGATGCAGGAAAAAGAACGGCACGGGTATTTTACCTGTATCGTGGAGGCGGCCGCGCCTGAACTTGCGCTGTTAAAATTTAAGCAGCGGATAAAAACTGTAAAAGAAGTCCTGAAAGAACCTCTTTTCAGCGATATTACAGCAATCTATGTTGAAGATATTGTTGAAATAGCAGATAAGCCAAAAGAGGCGATTATCACTCGATTCCAATCTTCAGACGGGCCTTTTCCAAAATCCATCAGTTGTTCTCTTCCAACATCAGATACAAAGAAAATTAAAGCATTCCAATGGGTTATGGAGTCTGATCATTCGCTGTCCAGTGACGGTATCACTGCAAATGAAAAATATAAGCTTGCAACCCCGTTTTTAACATTTCCGCAAGATTAAGCAAGCCGGGATTTTTTTATTTTCTAATTGTACATCGGGTGTATATTCTTTATGATTTAAACTGATAAAAATTAAAAATAATTGCGCATGGTTACAGCGGTTTGGTTTGGTATGGTTTGGTGAGAAAAAATTTCAGGCCCTTTATTATTGATGTTGAAGCCTCCGGGTTCGGTCCAACCAGCTATCCCATTGAAGTCGGGCTGGCACTAAGACGGGATGAACAATACTGCAGTCTTATTGCCCCGCCAGATGACTGGACCCACTGGGACAAAAATGCGGAAAAAGTTCATCATATTACCAGAAATATCCTGGTCAATCATGGAAAACCCGTTAAAAAAGTTGCTGAGGAACTCAATACGCTTTTAGAACAGATCACGGTATACAGTGATGGCTGGGTTGTGGATAAACCCTGGATAACCAGGTTGTTTGCCGAAGCAGGAATGTCCCGGACGTTTTTTGTCAGTCCTTTGGAACGGATTCTGACAGAAGCTCAAATGGAAATCTGGCATGAAACAAAAAATAAGGTTGTCGGGCAGCTTAGTTTAACCCGCCACCGGGCCAGCACAGATGCGTTTATTGTCCAGGAAACATATGTACAAACCGCCTGCCTGACATCTTTGATGTGATATCGGTTATGCCGGGTCAATACACACTGTAAAAGAAGTAAAATTGGACAGCCCATGAATTCAGATAGTAAGAAATCCTTTGATTTCTGGAATGACCATTCTTTGGAATTTCTGGAAATGGCGATGAAACGTGATTATCAGGAGACTCTTTCCAGAAGTGACGGATATGGGAAAACC
This sequence comes from Desulfobacteraceae bacterium, assembly GCA_050293905.1. GTDB lineage: Bacteria > Desulfobacterota > Desulfobacteria > Desulfobacterales > Desulfobacteraceae > Desulfobacula. Next base: position 2,093 of record JBNKNP010000214.1, read on the forward strand.
AGCCGTGACTGCGGGGATACAATCGAAATATTTCTGATAATGGAAAACCGGATCATTGAATCGGTTTCTTATCAGATCAAAGGGTGTCTCTTTTCCCATGCCTGCGCCAATACCTTGATTAAACTGGTCAGGGGGAAACCCGTTGAACAGGCAAAAAAAATTGATGAAAAAGCCATTTGCTCGTTTTTAAAAACACTGCCCAAAAAAGAGGAACATTGCGCTGTTCATGTGCTGTCCGCCTTTCATCAGGCACTTGAGGATTATGAAAACAAACAGGCCTGATTTTTTCAGGGGTCAGGCATCGGCCAGGCGCTGGTCATACATGGAACCGACTCCATATTCATTTCTTCGCATAAACCGGTTGACCGACGGCCCGATCAGCTGCATTTCAGGGTTTTCCTTTAACACCTCCTGGGCGATCCGCATCTCCTTTGTACATCCGGTGCTGTAGGTTGAATCTTTACCGATCCATTCCGGCGGCACCTTCTTTTTCATCAATGAAAAGCTGCGGGCAATATCGTCCGAGGTCTGGAACCGCCAGATGTCGATGTATGAGCTTCTTTGCACGATTTCCCACATATACATCAAATCATCAGCATCCATGCCAGGCTCATAATACCGGGACGGGTTGATGATAAACAGATTGGCAGACTGGTTGTTCAGATCGGCAATAAAAGTGGACATGATTTTTTTTGCCACATCGATTTTTCCGGGAATCGATCCGATAATGCCGCTGTAGAACATTACGGTCATTCCCTGGGCTTTGGCGGTTTTCATTTCCTGGATGATGGTATCGGCTTTTTCTTCAAGCTGGCCATGGGAAAATTTTATAAAATCCGGATGTCTGGGTTTATGGGTTATCCAGAGTTTGTCTTTGTCCATGCTGATATTGATAATGGACTGGGTAAATTTAAAATGGGTATCAATGAGCCGCCGTTTCTGGACCTCACCCCTTGAAATGACACAGTCGACTTCTTTGAAAATTCTTGAAAATGTGGTGGATACCAGCAGCAGATTTATGTCTTCCCGGGTGCCGTCTGAGACGACATACAGATGTTTATCATGCTTTAATAATTTGACAAGGTTGTTTTTGCTGATGGTCCGATCATGGATAAAATGGGCATTTTCAAGCGCTTTGATCAGAACCGGGTCTGTTTTTGTATCTGCCAGGCAGACCTTTGTGTAGCAGGGAGCATCTTTAATGGCAAGAATCACAACATGACCCAGTTCTGCCATAAACCGGGCAATGGCAATGTCGATCACCACTTCCCCGGATTCATCCACCAGCCACAGAATCTTTTTTCTTTTTGAATTCATCAGGTCGATGAGGTGATGACAGCCGGTCCCCTTGATAGATGTTTTAAAAATTTTTTTAATTGTGGCCAGAGGGGGGGTGCGTGACCGGGTGCGGTTCCATAGATAATCATGTGCCAGAATGGTCAGCAGCCGCTTAAATTCAATGGTTTTAATCTGCTCTCTTAGCTGAAACAGCGATAAGGCTTCAATGGGTTTGAGTGTTTCATCTGTCCGGTTCAAGGCTTTTTTGAACCGGTCGGATTCGATAAATGTCTGTATTTTTCTGTTTGCCGCCTGTTTTTGGGCAGCATAGGGGTTTTCGATATGGGTTCGGCTCAAAAAGATCTTGTACAGTCTTTTTTCAAGTCGGGACGGAATCAAAAGACCGGTCATAATTTCATCTTTGTATTTAATATGAATCAATTCTTTTAAAAACTGGCTATCATATTTGGAAACAATGGTTTCATCCACCAGGGACATGATTTTGTCCAGGACCTTTTTATACCGCTGTTTAAGAAAGGCAGGATATTGCCGGGACATGATGGCGGAAAACATCTTGTCGGAACAGGGGTAGTACATCTCATCATTTTCGGGGAAGACCATGAATTCAACCTGCTCTCTGGTGCCGACTTTTGTGGGATAGGCAAAAGGATCAATATGGTTGTTAAGAAAAAAAGCAGTGAACCAGGCGTCAAATTCAGGGTTTTTTCCAAGTTCTTCGGGCAGTTTGTTTTTGGCAGCCATGGGATCTCCTATGTCAGGGGGATGTTGGACTGAATCGTTTTTGGGCCATGGTAGCATTTGTGTTTTTTTTTGGCAATTCCCATCCGCTATATGGATGAACTGCTGTCGGTTGCCATTTGCAGGCTTGACAGGGGGGATGATGCATCATATCTAATGATATGGATACGCACCAGGCCTATAAAATTTTAAATCTGGATGAGACCGCATCCTTTGCAGATGCTAAGAAGGCCTACCGCTGTCTTGCAAAAAAATATCACCCGGATATTACCCAATCCCGTACTTCGTCGTGTGATGACACAAAAATGAAAGAGATCAACCTGGCTTTTGTTCATCTAACGCCGGTGTTGAGATCAAAAAAGGCTGCAGCCGGGCCGGCCAAAGCAACGGATGAGGAAAACCTCAGTCAAACATCCCCTGGATCGAAATCACAAAAGGTACACCCCAAAAATGGGAAGCGGGAGAATGAAAACACGGCAAACGAAAATCGGGTCAATGAAACAGGGCCCTGGCATGCATTCTTTTCCCATGTGCTGGATAAACTGTCTGCGGGTTTTGAAGCAAGCAGATCTAAAACTTCTAAAAGGAAGAACGGCCGGAAAAAGCCGGTGTTCAGAACTCGAGGATTTCAGCATAAAAAGTCCTTTGATCAGGTATTTGAGAAGGTCCACAAAAGTTCAACATCAACAACGCACAAAAAAAACAGGGCTGTAAATGATAGACCCCGCAGAAATAACAATGCGTTAAAGAACTATCAAACCTATATGAAGTTCAAAAAAAGAATTTCTGCAGTTAAAAGAAGACAAAACCAGAACATCTGTGTCGACCGCGTGGAGAAAATAAATCCGATCCGGCCGGTGAGTGCGGTAAAAACGGATGAATGACTAAAAGGCCAGTGAAATAAAAGGCTTGCCGGACTGAAGCTCAACCAGGCTGGCACCGGTTGATTCAATGATGCCGTAAGTGTATCCCTGACCTCTGGGATAGGTCATGGATCCGGGATTCATAAAGATGATTCCTTCTTTTTTCTCCAGCAGGCAGCGGTGGGTATGACCCTGTATGATCAGGTGGGCAGACACATTTGCCGGAACAAGGCAATGACCGTGATGCAGGTAAATTGTTTTGTTAAAATATGAGAAGGTCCGGTTGTAGGTGTAACCCGGGCAATAGGATTCCACATCACAATTCCCATAGACGTATATAAAATTATGACTGAACTTTTTTAAATCGTTTTTAATATCATCGGGCTGGAAATCCGGATCATCATAGCTGCCATAGCGGGTGTCAAACAGATCCCCGGCAATAACCAGCGTATCATCCGGACCTAAAAGGCTCTTTAAGGTCAGCCAGGAATCATAACACCCGTGAAGGTCTGCGCTCACAATTAGTTTTGTCATAACATTGTTTTCCCCTTGTTAAAAAAAACAAAATTTCATAGTATCTATGCCAAATCAACCACTTTTTTAAATTAATGCATATGGATTTTAAATTAATAGATAGAATTTTAGCCTTGAGCAATTTAATCGGCCAGGCCAACCTGGCCTATGCAGAGGCTGATAGCGATTTGCGCATATCTTCATGGAATCCGGGTGCAAAAAAAATTTTCGGATATACTGAAGACGAGGCATACGGCCGGTTTTTAAATGAAATTATTCCCATTGCCAAGCGGGAATTGTCCACATGCAAAGAAACTCGGACCCAGACCTGCGTCTATGAAAATTTAAAGGGTGAAAAACTCCAGATCAAATTATATTATGCCCCGATCATGAACACCAAAGGAGAAAAACTCGGGGTCGCCGTTCTCTGCAAAGATATTTCAGCCCGTTTGCGGGACATGGAAAGTCTTAAGTACCAGGAGCAGAATTTAAACGATATTTTCGGCTTTGCTCCCATAGGGATTTATCATGTGACCCTTGAAGGTCATGTGGATTCGGCCAATCCTGAATATGCCTGGATGCTGGGATATGAGTCGTCCGAATCAGTCATAGAACAGGTGACCGATTTTGCCGATCAGATTTTTTATGACAAAGAACGGGCTGAAGAGTTTTTGTTTCGTCTCAATGAAGCAGAAGAAGTGATTCGTTTCAGGTGCCGGCTGAGAAAAAAGGATAATACATTTGTCTGGGCACAATGCTATGCAAAAACAACCCGGGATGAGTCCGGCCGGCGAAACGGATTCAACGGTTTTTCCATTGATATCAGTGAAACGGTCAGGACGGAACGGGAAATAAACACGGTCAATCAAAAACTTAAAATGCTTTCCGTTGTTGACGGATTGACCCAGATTCCCAACCGGAGAAGATTTGATGAATACCTGAACTCTGAATGGAAAAGGCATTTCCGTGAAAAGGATATGATCTCGCTGATCCTCTGTGATATTGATTTTTTTAAACTTTATAATGATAATTACGGACATCAGGCCGGTGACGAGTGCCTGAAGAAAGTTGCTGCTGCAATTAACGGCTGTGCCGGTCGATCAGCAGATCTTGCCGCCAGATA
>JBNKNP010000215.1:0-1872 GCA_050293905.1 Desulfobacteraceae bacterium
AGGCAGACCCTGCGCAGGGCTTTGTCAAATCTGCAGGTATTGCACTCATAGTGTGCCCGGCATTGTTTCTGTCTGACCACACCGGCCTGCATCCAGAGACAGGCCGATGTTTCTATTTGTAGTCTTGTTTCCATGGCGAACTTTCCTTTTGTAAAATTATGCCCGCATGTTTCAGGTTCTCAAAAAGGTCCGGGTGAGGTTGTTCCAGCCCAGATCAGGAAGATTCCCGTATATATCCGCCATCAAAAGCCCGCCATCGGTGCTCAAGGGCCCTATTGTTTCTTCGATCATTCCTTCAAGGGTAGTGATCTCCGAGTCAGTCCATTCCAGGCTGTCATCATCCGTCATGAGATCTTTAAACACACTTTTGATATCTGAGTTGTGAATGGTAAACAGCCATCCGTTTCCATAAGGATCACTTCCGGGTACGGCTGCGTTTTTTCTGATGTCGTTGTTGACTCTGGTGATCACACCGTTGACCGGGGATAGAATATCAGCCAGGTTGTCTTTTCGTTTCATTCCCCACCCGATTTTATCTTTGTTCAGCTCCTGGCCGGTCAGAGGAAGTTCAAATGCATCGGGATTACCCAGAACCTTCATTGAAAAATCATCCAGGCCCACACGGATTACGCCGCCGCTTTCAATGGTGGCCCAGGTATGGCCGTTATGGTAATAATATCCATCGGCAATATTAAATCCTTTGATGCTTTTGACCTGGACACCGGCCTGGCCGGTCATGGGCGACAGGGTGTCTTCAAAATACTGATCAAAATCACACCGTGAACAATTGTAGTTCATGGGGCAGACCTTATGTTCCGTCCTGCCGGTCAGCGCGTGCCTGCAGGTTCTTTCTTTGGAATCTCTCATTCTCAACGCATCCTGCCAGGAATTTTGTTTGCCTGCTTCCACAAGCCTGGTCATGCCGGCATCATATTTACAATTGGTGCAGTCATAATAGTTGCTGCAGTTTTTATTCCCGGCAACCCCGGCCTGCATCCAGATGCACGGATGGTTGTTTTTGTCTTTTTTTGCCTTCCAGATGTGATCGGACTCTCTTGTTTTCAGTGCGTGTTCCATTTTTTTCCCCTCCTGCGTTTAATGTTAATTTGTTCTCTCTGCTCATATTTAAGAGCAAAAAGGATACCATCCCGGGGAAAAAAGAAAAAAAAGTCAGGATGCCTTTATTGGTGGGCAATCGCATAATTTTGCAATTTATGTCCCCGGAACAGGATAAAAATAAGAAGTGTGGGAATTTGCTGCACCCGGGCAATGAATGCTCATTAAATATCCGTGCAACCAATTGATTTGTTAACTGTTTTTTACATGTGTGGTTTTTTACAGCACCTGATTCTCAAAATCCAACACTTGTGTTTTATAATTTCAAAATAGAACTATTATATATTTTTTATTACATTTAAAAATAATTATTGACATAAATAGAATTATGTAGTTCTTTTTTGCATATGGCCGATCATTTGAAATTCATCGGAGAGAATATCCGGTTCCTGCGCCGCTCCAGAAACATGACCCTGAACCAACTCGCATCCAGGATAGGGATTAAAGAAGGGCCGCTGGGCCGGATTGAAAGAGGACTCAATTTGCCGTCTGCAACTGTGATTCACAATTTAATCCGGGAATTGAATGTCTCTGCAGATGCGATTTTTTCATCTGAATTATCCCCTGACAAAATGACTGATAGCAACAGCCCCTTTTTTGTCGATCCTTCACCTTCACCGCCTGCTCCGCCCAAAAATCTATTGACCTGCTGTCATGATATCATGGCAGCCTTCCGTGCATTGGAAGACATCTGCAAAGTGCAAAAACATGCCGGACTGCCGTTGAACCTGCCCTTTGAGCCGGATTACGAGGGTA
>JBNKNP010000216.1:0-7518 GCA_050293905.1 Desulfobacteraceae bacterium
CTGATTTTTAACCAAATTTTTAATCCGGGAGCAGGTCATAAAAGTACATCATGGCATCCGACCGGGTGATGATACCGATAATTTTATTATTCTCAACCACTGGAATACGACCGATATCATGTTTGATCATTAATCTGGCAACCTCAATAGCATTTTTTTCAGATGAAATGGTGATCACATCACGGCTCATAAATGCTTTGATGGGCGACTGCATGTGACTTGATTTTCTAATTTTTTTAAAATCCCTTCTGGAAATAACGCCGACCACATGGTCCTGGTCATCCACCACGGGCAATCCGGTGCAGCCTATATCCCTGAGAATCATTACGACTTCTTCCACAATAGTATCTTCAGCCACGGTAACAACCGGGTAGGACATGATATCCGATGCTTTCACAGCAGCCTGCTTCCTGCCGGACAATATTTCCAACAGCATTTTTTCGGCAGTATCAGGTTCAATTCCTTTTAACAGAGCGGAACCGGCACCGGGATGTCCGCCGCCCCCGATATTTCTCATGATCATGCCGATATTGACTTCATCCACCTGGCTACGGCCGATGACGATGCACTTATTGCGCTCAGCCTCATAAAAAAGACCAAAAGCGGCATCCACATTTACAATTTCCCGGTACATCTGGAGAACCATGGCAAGATTCTGGATCTGGCCTTCTATATGCATTTTGGCTATGCTGTATGAAAACCCTTCACAAGACTCTCTTCTTGCCTGCTTGATCATTTGATATAAAATATCTTTTTGCTTTTTACCGTAAGCTTGACGCAGAAATGTGGAAAGGATATGCAGATCCGCTTTTCGATCCAGCAGGAATCCGGCTGCATGGGCATCATCAGCAAGTGTGGACGGAAAAGTCAGGTTCCCGGTATCTTCATAAATGCCCATTAAAAACAGTGTGGCCTGAATCGGGGTGATCAGTTTGCGCTGTTTTTCTATCTCCTGCACCAGGGCGGTCACTGTTGCTCCTGTCTCTCTGATATTTTCGGTGTTCCCTTTGATATCTCCCTGGGCATGATGATCCCAGATGATAATATCAATGTCATCACGATGCTGAAGCGTGTTCATCTCTTCCAAACGATCCCAGGAATGGGTATCCACTAAAATTAGCGTATCAACATGATCAAGTGTAATATCCCTGGGCGAATAAAAATCAAACAGATCTTTATGAATGGATAAAAAAGCTTTCAGGTTCTCATTAATGTTTGATGGCAAAACCGGTTTGGCCCCCGGATAGATCAGTGAAGCTGCAACCAGTGATGCCAGTGCATCAAAATCAGATCCCTTGTGGGTGGTAATAATCTTCATAGATTCCCCTGAAATGGATTATTCTAAAAGTATACCGGACCCTAAAAAATATTCAAGCTGATTTCCTGTAAATTGAATAAATCCATTTTCAAAAGAAATTAAAATCCAGTTGTGATTTTATCCATGGATTTATTGATATGAACATTTGGATATGGTAGGGTGAATCATACCAACTCACCTTTTTTCGGAGGGTCATATGCAAATATCCATTATGTTTAAAAATTTTGATTCATCAGATGCTCTAAAAACCCACATCCATGAAAAATTTGACCGGTTGGACAAAATGCTTGATTATCCGGCAGAGTCACACATTGTTTTATCAGTGGAAAAATTAAGGCATATTGCTGATATTAATCTTATCAGTGACAAACTGAAAATTTATGCAAAAGAAGAATCTGAAAAAAATATGTATTCAGCCATTGACGCGCTTTCAGACAAAGTCAAAATACAGATAAGAAAGGCAAAAGACAAACAGCGGCGACATCTGGCAGGTGATAAAGAAAGTATAAAAACCAACATTATGGAACCTGAATCTTCAGGTGTTCTTGACACTCAAAGTTAACCTGTAAATTGCGATAGCTTCCTGCCTGAAAACATTTCAGGTATGGAAGCTATCTTTTTTAAGATACTGCTATGGATGCAGTTTATATATCATCTGCGCGATCTAAGCGGATTGACTTATTCATGGCCGGATACGCCTGTACAGTCTTTCCGGTCAGTCAGGATCTTTTAAAACCTTCATCATTCCATAAAAAACGACGGCGGCAATAAGGAATTAGAATATGCCCGGAACGCAGACAATAAAGGAATTAAAGCAAAGAATTCATGAACTGGAAGCTGCTGAACGAAAATATAACCAGACACAGGCTGCTTTAACTGAAAGTGAAAAACTTTACCGGCTGCTGGCTGAAAATGTTTCTGATGTGGTCTGGCTGCTTGATATAGAAACAAACATCTTAAAATATATCAGCCCATCTGTTGTTAACCTGGTCGGGTATACTGCAAAAGAAACTATGGAACAGGGCCTGGAAAAAACATTGACAGCTTCATCTGTATCCTATTTTAAATCTGTTCTTCCCGGCCGGATTGAACGGTTTAAAAAGGGACAAAAAGAGGTGTTCTGGGATGAATTTGAACAATATCACAAAAATGGACGTACGATCTGGACCCAGGTTGTTGCACGCTACGTCAGAAATTCAGAAACAGGCCGGATCGAAGCCATTGGCGTCAGCCGGGACATTTCATCGCAAAAACGCATTGAAGAAGAAACAGACGGGCTGGTCCGCAAACTGCAGCAGGCTCTGGATGAAATCAAGACATTGCGGGGGATTATTCCCATATGCGCCCACTGCAAACAGATACGTGACGATAAGGGGTCCTGGAATCAGATTGAAAAGTACATTGCAGATCATTCTGATGCTGAGTTCAGCCATGGCATCTGCTACGATTGTTCTAAAAAATTTTACTCAACCATTCGCTTTTATGAAGATTGACCGATATAAAAAGGTCTAATAAACTCTTTGAAATTATATGGAATTTAAAAACAATCTGTGCTTTACTTCATTTAAAGGAGTTTTAATTAAACTATGCCGCTTAAGTACAGTATCATTGAAATATTTACCAGTGAAGAAGCCAGTTACCACGGCATCCCTTTGTACAAAGCAGTTTCAAAGCATATTCTGGAATTAAAAATAGCTGCCAGATGCCTGGTCACCCGGTGCATGGCCGGCTGCTATGAAAACGGGGAAATGGCCACGCAGAACATTCTGATTGCCTCATTAAACATGCCGGTTTTAATAAAAATCATTCTGCCCTCACCCCAGGCAGAAATGATATTGCCGACACTGGAAGAAATGGTTGATGAAGGCATTGTAACGTTGCAGGATATCAATATCCGGTGCCATAAAACCCGCAAACGTCTTATTCCAAGGCATTTCAGAGTCAAAGATATGATGACCCCGAATCCTGAATCTGTTTCCCTGACAACACCGGTCAGGGATGTGGTTGACCTTCTGCTGTCATCGACTTTTACAGGGGTTCCGGTGATTGACGAAAACCATTGTCCGGTTGGAGTTATATCCCAGGGAGATCTGATTTACCGGGGCGGCATGCCGTCACGGCTCGGACTTCTGGCTGAATCCGGAGATGACAATCTGGATGCTGCTCTGGAATCACTCACCCCGAAAAAAGCACAGGATATTATGTCCACTGCGGTCTGCATTAAAGAAGATCAATTGCTGACCCGGGCTGTCAAACTAATGCTGAAAAAAGGGCTCAAAAGACTTCCGGTTACGAACGAAAAAGGAAAACTCACCGGTATTTTATCCAGGATGGATATTTTTCACACCATCACCCACCATTCACCGGATTGGAATGCTTTCCGGAAACAGGACATTCCGGTTGGCAACCTCAAATTTGTTTCAGATATCATGCAGCGGGATGTACACACTGTTTTTCCGGACACACCGGTTCCGGAGGTTCTCCATATTATCGGGTCCAACGATATCCAGAGATTGGCAGTAGTGGATGAAAACGGCATTTTTCTGGGCAGCATTTCAGACAGGAATATGCTGATGGCGTTTTCCGACCCAAAAGAAGGAATATGGGAATATTTTGCCAGCAAACTGCCGTTTGGGCAGCACAGTGAGGAAGGCAGTCAATTGAGTCGGGATCTGCGCACGAAAACAGCAGCAGACGTGATGAAAACAGATACAATAACCATTTTGGAGAATGCAACAATCGATGAGGCCATCCGGGTAATGACAAAAAACATGATCCGGCGGCTTCCTGTTCTGGACGGCCAAGGCAAATTTCAGGGCATGATCAGCAGGATTTCGCTTCTCCGGGCTGGTTTTTTAGGGTCATAATTTAGGAAAGATGACGTATACTTAAAATTGTTTCAACCCACAATCATTTAAAGGAAGGTTCTACCATGCAAACTTTATTTAAAAAAACAGGCCTGCTTTTTTATTTTATCCTGCTGATCTTCAGTATTTCAGGATGTGTGAGTGCTGAAAAATATGAAACGTTAGAAAACCAGTATACCCTTTGTCAGCAGGACCTGACCGAAGCACAGGAAAATACGGAAAGCCTTGTCCGGGAAAAAGAAAGCCTTATTCAGGAAAAAGAAGCGCTATCTTTGAAAAAAAACGAACTGGAACAAGTTAAAAACCAGATGATTGAAGACCTTGAAGCGGAAATATCTGAGAAGTCGGTTCGAATTCAAATGCTTGAAGAAAGTCTGCAGGTCACTGCGGTTGAGAAACTGTTTTTTGAATCAGGGTCGGCTGATCTTAAACCAGAAGGCAGGGTTGTTCTTGATAAAATTGCCCAAACTCTTAAAGACAGCAAAAACATGGAAATACATGTCATTGGGCATACTGATGAACTGCCGCCAACGGGAAAAGTATCAAAAAAATATCCTTCCAACTGGGAATTGTCCGTCAACCGGGCCACTGCCATTATACAGGTTCTGCAATGGGGCTATGGTATTGATCCCAAAAGGATGGTTGCCCAAGGGGTTGCCCATTACCGGCCACTGGTGATGGAAACAGCTGAAAACCGGGCAATGAATCGCGTGGTTGAAATCTCCTTGACGGTTATGCCAGGCAAGTAAGGGTTAAGCTGTTTCAGGAGAGAAATACATGAAAAAGCGATTGCTGTTTATCCTTGTCATCACGATTGCAGCAGCCCTGGTCTGTTTTTTGGTGATTAAAAAAAAACAGATCCCAACACCATCATTCTTTCGGGCAATATTGAAGTCACTGATGCACAGCTTGGGTTTAAAATCAGTGGAAGGCTTGATCAATGCCTGGTTGATGAAGGTGACACCATTAAGAAAGGGCAAGTCCTGGCCCACCTGGAGCCTGCGGATCAACAACTTGGTGTAGCCCTTGCCCAGGCCGGTCTCACCAGGGCTCAATCCCTGCTTTCGGAGCTTGAGGCAGGAAGCCGCTCCCAGGAGATCCAACTTGCATGGGCCAAAGTGCTTCAAGCAAAACAGACGGTCATGGAACTTACCCGGGGCAGCAGAGCACAGGAAATCAGCAGTGCCATGTCAGATCTGGATACGGCACTGGCAGAAGAAGAATCCGCCCGGACCCGGCTCACCCAGGCTCAAAAAGACCTGGACCGGTTTTCAATCCTTTTGCGGGAACAAAACGTGAGCCAGCGGGATTTTGAGCTGATCAAGACCCAATACGATGTTGCAAAAAACACCGTTATACAGGCCACTTCCAGAGTGAATATTGCAAGGCAGACTCTGTCACTGACAAAAGAAGGCCCACGTTCTGAACAGGTTGAAAAAGCAAAAGCGGCCCTGATCGCAGCCCAGGCAGAATACGCCCTGGTCAAGGCCGGACCCAGGCAGGAAAAAATTGACCAGGCCAGAGCCGGGGTAAAGGAGGCCATGGAAAGATTAAGGCAGGCCAGGCTGCAATTAAGTTACACTGAACTGACAGCACCCATGGACGGCGTTGTTTTCACCCGGTCGGCAGAACCGGGAGAATTTTTAAACCCTGCCACCCCTGTCATCACCCTGGGCGATCTTGCCCGCCCCTGGTTGAGAGCCTTTGTCAATGAAACGGATCTGGGCCGGATTAAACTAAAAGACAAGGTAATCGTTACTACAGATTCTTTTACCGATAAACGTTTTGAAGGGGTTATTACCTATATCAGCAGCCAGGCTGAATTTACACCCAAATCCGTTCAGACTTTTGATGAACGGGTCAAATTGATGTACAAAATAAAAATTTCACTGCCGAATCCGGACGGCATTTTAAAGCCCGGCATGCCGGCAGACGCGGTTATTTTACTTCAGCCCGACTGATATGGAATCTGATGAACAAAAAATAGGTCCATCCATTGAGGCTCGTAGCCTGACCAAGCAATTCGACAGTCTCACGGCAGTGGACAATATTAGCTTCCAGGTCGGCAAAGGCGAAATTTTCGGAATTGTCGGACCGGATGGTGCCGGTAAAACCACAACTTTGAGACTGCTTGCCAGCATCATGGACCCGGACAAAGGATCTGCCTTTATCGCCGGTTTTGACACCCGGACGGCCGGTTCAGCGGTCAAAAATCATCTTGCCTACATGAGCCAGCGATTCGGCCTGTACCCGGACCTGACGGTTTCAGAAAATATTCATTTTTACGCCGATCTTTACGGCGTCCCCCAAAAAGGCAGAAAAGGCAGAATTATGGAACTTCTGGGGTTCAGCCAGATGCAGCCATTCACCCGGAGAAAAGCAAAAGACCTGTCCGGAGGTATGAAACAGAAACTGCAGTTGATCTGTGCCCTGATCCATACACCGGCCGTACTCTTATTGGATGAACCCACCAATGGGGTTGATCCGGTCAGCAGGCGGGATTTCTGGCAAATACTCAGTCAGATTGTCAAACAGGGTGTTTCTATCCTGGTCACTACAGCTTACCTGGATGAGGCGGAACGCTGTGACCGTATCGGGCTTCTGAATGAAGGGACCATGCTGGCAATCGGAACGCCCCGTGACATCAAACAATTAATGCCTGATAAAATCCTGACCATTCAAAGCCCGGATGCAAGGAAAATCAACCGGCTGCTTCAACATGAACTTCCCGGCTGTGAGGTCAATGTATTCGGCGATACCGTACACATTGTCACGCCATCCATTAATGGAATCCGGAAAAACATCCTTGAGCTGATCCGGGAAACGTCCTTAACGGTGAATGATATCAAGCAGGCCCAGCCCACACTGGAAGATATCCTTATCCATATGATCAAAAAAAAGGCCGCTTCTCCAGGCAGCACATTATTACCTGATTCTAAAGACACGGCTTTGTTGTCAGGTATTGACAGTGTGCCTGAAAGCACCTCAACAGATCCGTCCCATTTAGAGGACACGGAAAAAAATCCGGCTGTACAGGTAAATGATCTCACCCGGGTCTTTGGCAGTTTTACTGCGGTTGACCATATAAGTTTCAACGTCCCCAAAGGAGAAATTTTCGGTTTTCTGGGTCCCAACGGTGCCGGCAAAAGCACCACCATCCGTATGCTGTGCGGCCTGCTTTCCCCCAGTTCCGGCAGCGGCAGGGTTGCCGGTTACGATATTTCCACCCAGGCAGAACAGATCAAGCAGCATATCGGGTATATGAGCCAGAAATTTTCATTATATGAGGACCTAACCATTGAAGAAAATATCCGGTTTTACGGTGGTATCTAC
>JBNKNP010000217.1:0-4074 GCA_050293905.1 Desulfobacteraceae bacterium
TTACTCCCGGCGCTATAGACCCCATCCCTTATCTGGCCGGCAATTTGCCGTGCAACGGATTGGTACAAGAACTCCTTTTTTGCAGCCATTTGTGATGCTCCTGGTACTCTATTCCCTATTTTTATCTTCATTTCTATACCTGTTTTCCATTCTGAAAACCATCTAAACTATTATTGAAGCATTGTAAAACGATAGCCACAGACTCGAGGAAATAACCATGATCAGGCATTATATTATATTTTTATTCCGGGTGTTGTATGTCAAACCCGAAGACCTTGGGTCGGACAAGAAAAAAAATCCCAGCGGCAAAGGAAACCGGCCCAAGGCCATTGATTTTCTTCACCTGAAGTGGTAGCTGCCGCAGAACTTGAAAAAAGCAACTGGGCTGCCCGCGGTCCAGTGGTTTGAATGTCGTTTTATATAAATAAATACCGGGGAATTTTTCTTAGATAATTCTCAAAAGCTGTGCCATATTTCTCTTTACATATCCGTACCTCTGCCAGAATCATGAAATGCTGTGGTACAACAGCAAACGCCAGATAGATATATAAAACAATATTTCCAGTTGATATGCAAATTCCGACCCCATGTTAAATTATCGTTCCCAGAACACCACAATCTCAGCCATACCCATTTTGTGCTGATTAAGAAAAAAACCGACCATGGCGCCGGAAGCTTGCTCATCAAGAGGCAGCCGGGCCACATCAAGGGCCCATACCCGAAAGTGATAATCATGGGGGCCGTGGCCTTCAGGGGGACAGGCACCGCCATACCCCGGGGTACCGAAATCAGTCCGCCCCTGAACGGCACCATCAGGCAATGATCCTTTTTTGCCTGCACCTGCCGTGAGACGTGAAACAGAGGCAGGGATATTGAACACAGTCCAGTGCCACCATCCGCTGCCAGTGGGGGCATCGGGATCATAAACCGTTACAGCAAAGCTTTTTGTCCCAGCAGGAGCGTTGGACCAGTGCAGTTCAGGAGATATGTTTTCGCCGCTGCAGCCAAACCCGTTTAATGCCTGTTCGGTTTTCATTTTCCCGCCGGGACTCAGCTGAGGGCTTTCAACCCGGAATCCTGCGGCATCTACCTTAAAGGCCAGCATCAGAAGGCAACTCAGCATCAATACGATTTTTCTCATTGTTTTTTCTCCTTTTTAAACCATTGATTTATCCGGTTCCAATCACCGGGAAACAATTGAAATATAGGAAAAATTTAAAAGGCCTGCTGTCCTCCTGGGGTCAATAATTGCTCTAAAAAGTCCAGAACACGCTTTTTCGGGATCTATACTGCCGGGCTCTTTTTTAATGTGCCGGGTGAATATCCGTATTGCTTTTTAAAAAGCCGGCTGAAGTGGGAGACATTTTCAAATCCCACTTCAAAACAGGCCTCGGTGACGTTGTGGTCCCGGTTCAGCAGCAATGTCTTTGCCTGGCTCAGCCTTCGAAGGATAATCCATTGCCTTGGAGTGGTACCGAAAACCTCATTGAAATCTCGCTTGAATGTTGAAAGGCTTCTGCCGGACAGTTCCGCCAGGTCCTTTATCGTGACCGGTTTGGTGTAACATGCTTCCATGACACTGGCCAGCTTCTGTTTTCTATCTGACCAGGTATCATGCAAAAAGGAATAAAAACTGCCGGTATCATCGGCCTCAGATATATTCAAGAGCAGTTCTTGCAGTTTCAGGCGCAGCAATTCTGCTTTCCTGGTGCTTTGATGAAGAAAATAGGGAAGAAAGGAGGAAACGCTTGTGTTCAGCAAGGGTGTCATAGGAATTTGAAATATGGATGATATTTTCCGCGCACCACGGCCTGAACCGAGATTGGGGTGATTTTTTAAAAAACCTGCAAGAAACTTGTCGTCAATAAAGAAAATCAGGGCGTGATACTCCTGCCCCTCTCCCAGGTTTTCCGAAAAAAGATAGGCACCTTTTCTGGCAAAAAAGCCGGCACCTGCCGGGATATAAAGATCCCCGTCCTCTGTGTGAAGCACCTTCTCGCCTTTAATCACCACCACAAACAAGGAGGCGGTAATCAACATCCGGCTGACCTGCACCGTCCTCCTGCTCCGGTATTCCACACAGGTAACACCATCAACTGTTAACGGGCTTAAACCTTCCTCTTGATCCAGGAACCTTGGTAAGATAATCTCTTGTGTCATATTATCACCCTAACTTAGTCAGGCTTCGTGTTTTCAATAATTTCATCCGTCGGAAGACAGGTTGCCAGAATGAATAAACAGGCAGATATCAAGATAAAATTCATCAAACCATGATTATTCAGTCACAGTTATTTTGTATTTCACAGAATCATTATGACTATTGCTGTCAGGGCCAGAATTGTCCGGGCTTAATTGAAGGAATATGAACCTCAATCGGCCATTGGCCCGGGATATTGATTAATACAGTTCTATCTTCACCTGAAAACGCATTGCCATAATTATGTATATCAAAAGCAACAAAGGTCTGTCCACCTACCTTGCCCGTTGTTTTTAAATCAGGACAGGCAGATTTCCCGCTTGCCTTACAGAAACCCAGATCCGCACTTGTTTTAACTATTACTGAATCATAGCCTCTATTATTATTTTCATCAGCTTCTCCTACTTCCTGATTACTGTCCACAAATGCCCGGAAAAAGGCTGTTCCGCTAAAATCAACAGGGATTTTCATATCCCCTTCAGAAATTGTAGTCTTGCCGGCAGCCGGGCACTCGGTTTGACATGGACCTGCTTTTTTGGTTCTTTTAAGAATATCGGCTTTGTTGTTCCTGAAATAACAGATGTCGGAACCATTAATAAAAATGTTGTTAAGAATACAAGTATTCTAATCATAACATCACCCTTGGGAATTTATTTTAAGATAAAAGTAATAGTTTTTTTATTATTACCATCATTGCTCTCCGGGACAGAGAGTGTTGTTGCATATAGTTCAAAAACTGCATCAATGGTATCTCCGCTTCTGGGTACTTCATAGTCATGTGGCTGCGCCTCATCATAAGGTTTTAGAACATATGACTTTTCCAGAATTTCCCCCGGAGCAATTGCTTTAGGATCAAAAATGTTGTTTCCGTTCGTTTTATGTCTGATGCCGTCTGGGCCCGTTCGATAAAAAGAGTACCTAGTATGCATTTCTCCAGACCATCCATTACCGATATTTCTGAATGTAACTGTGAATCTAATATTTTCACCAACTGATGGTGATTCAGGTGTCATTTCAATATTCTGAATAATAATATCAGGCTGCAAAGCAGGTACTACTGCCTGGCCGGAAGGAGGAACTGATTGATTTTGAGAACTTCCCGGCACATCAACAGCCTTTGAGCGTACTGAAAAATCATAGTGCGCGCTATTATTTGTTTCATTCGACTCAACAACTTTTTTCGTATAATCTGCCTCAACAATCAACCGGTATTTTCCGGGCTGCCATTTTCCGGAACCGGCAGGCGGCCATGACAAAACTTTGGGAGAAACAGTTCCTATTGGGGAACACGGTATAAGTTTATTAATTCCAGTCGGGCATGGACCGCCTGAAAGTGCCTGGCATGTAAATTTAACATAACAGTTTTCAGACCATTTTTTCCCTATGTTACTGACATTTATCCTTAGAACGCCTTCATGGCCCGCTCTGTCTCCGGGCACAGGACAGTGATCAATCCAGGACATCTCGCCAACAATCAGATCTGCATAGTTCCCGGCCGGCATAATTGTGTTTTTAAGCCCTGCTTTTTTGACAACTTGCTTTGAAGCGCTTTTCTTAATGTTTTTTGCTGATGTTTTATCTGTTTTTTGAAAAGTCACAGCCAGGGCTGAAAAACTGCCAAAAATCAGAACGATTAAAAAAATCAGTAGGCTTGATATCTTTTTCATAATTTCCTCTCTTTGAATAATAATTGTATCAATCAACTTCTCACAATAATTAGTGGCCTAAAAACGTTAACCAAATAACCGGCTCGCCAGGTTCATTTGGAAAGTTGGAGTGGAATCTTTTTTGTGAAAAATATGGCCAAATTCCCCTTAGAAGGTCCATTTCGGTATCAAAATGAGGCCGCCAAGAGCGTTTTTTTTAGGGGGGTGGGT
>JBNKNP010000218.1:0-1589 GCA_050293905.1 Desulfobacteraceae bacterium
GCAGATATGCGGCGGCCGGTACAGCATAAAAACTTTAACCTGGATAATTCAGCAGGATTAAGTTCTCTTCTGGCCGGGGTTTCAAAAAAAGAAGCCTCCATACAAATACAAATATTAGAGAACCTTGATATCATTTCAGCCGGGCCCATTCCGCCCAATCCATCCGAGTTGCTAAGCTCCGGTACATTTATTTCCATGCTTGATAAACTGGCCCTGGAGTATGATATGGTGATCATTGACACACCACCCATTGCAAGCGTGACCGACCCGATTATTCTAAGCAAACACGTGGATGGGGTGATTATTGTCACATGGGCCGGAAAAACCACTCATGAAATGCTCGGTAAAGGGATCAAACAGCTTAAAGAAGTGGATGCGCCGCTTACCGGGGTTGTCTTGAACCGGTTTAACGCTAAAAAGAGCGGATATTACTATAATTATGGTGATTACTATTACGCATCAGAGTCCTGATTGACATGTCATTAAAACTGTCAAAAATTCTATTCTTCTTTATATTTATTTTTTCTCCACTGGCCTTTGGCACGACTGAGCCCTGGTCATATGCGGTTATGGAATCCGCAACCGGCCTGGCAGTCTTCCTTTTTCTGTTCCGGGCCTTGAAACACAAAGAAAATCTCTACCATGTTCCGGGACTGTTCCCGTTAATTTTATTTTTATTGTATATCCTCTTTCAGCTGGTTCCGCTGCCACCGGCAATTGTTGAATTCTTGTCCCCGGAAACCCGTCACCTCCACCAGGCACATCAACAGATCACAGGGACAGCATCCTGGATGCCCTTATCGGTTTATCCCAAGCTTACGTTGTCTGAATTTTTCCGTTACAGCACCTATGTCCTTTTCTATATTCTAACGGTTCAACTGCTCAGCCGGAAGCACCTGCTTCAGGCGACTGTACTGACCATTGCCGTGTTTGGCGGGCTGCTGGCGTTTTCCTCAATTTTACAATTTTATCTGACTGAAGACATGGTCCTCTGGTTCAGGCATTCTCCTGTCAACTCAATCACGGTGGGCCCCTATGCCAATCATAATCATTATGCCGGTCTGATGGAGATGATCTTTCCCATTATTCTGGGTTTGTTTTTATTTTACCGGCCCAGGATCGGCAGCACATCTTTATTGAAAGGGATTGCAGAGATTTTCAGCCAGGAAAAAGCCAACATTCATATCCTCATCGGCGCATCAGCCCTTCTGGTTGTTATTTCCATATTTGTCAGTCTGTCAAGGGGAGCCATGATCAGTACCTGTCTGTCATTGGTCCTGTTCACTTTCCTGTTGATAAAGCGAAAAATCAGCAAGGGCAACACCATTCTCATCCTGGTGGTTATTATGATCAGTGCGTTATCCATCGGCTGGTTTGGCTGGGACCAGATTTTCGAACGATTTGCGCGGTTGAAAAAAGCCCAGGGTGTGATCTATGAGTCCAGGCTTGATTTCTGGAAAGACAGCAGTAAAATTATTAAGGACTTTCCCGTAACCGGCACGGGCATGGGGACCTTTTCTAAAATCTATCCTTCGTATCAGGATTCAAACATTCATGCATTCATCAACCATGCACACAATGATTATATT
>JBNKNP010000219.1:0-15899 GCA_050293905.1 Desulfobacteraceae bacterium
ATGGGCCATGTCCGCTGCGATTTCCTCCTTGTCATTCCTGAAAAAGGCACCCATTTCCAGGTTGTCCTCCACCGAGAGACGGGGAAATATGCGCCGCCCTTCCGGCACCTGGCACAATCCCAGGGCAGGAAGCGTATCAGCGGGTTTGGCATGGATGGGCTTTCCGTTGTACAGGATCTCCCCCTTTTTTGCCGGAACCACCCCGCAGATGGTCATTAAAGTGGTGGATTTCCCCGCGCCGTTGGCGCCGATCATGGCAACGATTTCGCCGGAATAGACCTTTAGGGAAATTCCTTTGAGCGCATTAATATTGCCGTAGCTGGCATGAACGTCTTTAAGTTCCAGAATCGGTGTGTCTAAAGCCATTGATGTCACTCCTTTTCCTCAGACCGGCTGCCCATGCGCTTTGCCGGGATCAGTCCGGCCGGTCGGAACAGCATCATTATGGTCATGGCAGCTCCAAAAGCCAGCATGCGGTAAAGTTCAAATTCCCGGAACAATTCCGGCAAAACGATCAGGGCCATGGCCCCGAGTATTATGCCGGGAATGGATGCCATGCCTCCCAGCACGACCATTGAGAGCACCATGGCAGATTCGATGAAGGTAAAGCTTTCCGGACTGACAAAGCGCATCCTGGCGGCAAAAAATGCGCCGGCAAGACCGCCGAATACTGCTCCCATGGCATAGGCCAGCAGCTTAAGCATAAAGGTGTTGACCCCCATGAGTTCCGCTGCTGTTTCATCTTCCCGGATGGCCTCCCAGGCCCTGCCGATGCGTGAAAAATTGAGCCTGTGCACGGCGGCCACCGTGAAAATACAGAGCAGCAGTATCACGTAATATAAATAGTGAAGCTTTTTTAAGTACAGGATCTCAAATCCGAATCCGTTTGAAAAATCCGGCAGATACAGTGACGGCGGTTTGATTCCCAGGATACCGTTGGGCCCGTTGGTCAGCGACATCCAGTTATTGAGAATGATCCGAACAATCTCCCCGAAGCCAAGGGTGACGATGGCCAGGTAATCTCCCCGCATCCGCAGGGTGGGATAGCCGATGATGCACCCGGCAACACAGGCGATCATCGCCGCCACAGGCAGCGCCAGCCAGAAGGGGATGCCAAAATGAATGCTCAGCAGCGCGTAGGTATACGCGCCTACACCGTAAAAGGCGATATATCCCAGATCCAGCATGCCGGCCAGGCCGATGACGATATTCAACCCCAGCCCCAGGCAGATATAGACCAGTACGTTGATGGCCACGTCCGTTCCATAGCGGTTGGCAAAGAGCGGGAACACGAACGCCCCCATGAGCACGATACCGATCCAGGCCTTTGAGGGAATTTTTGCGATTCCCGATGAAACCGCTTCCCTGGCAGGGGCCATGGGAGCTGTGATTACACCGAACATCCCTCTTTTATGCATGAGATATAAAATCAGGCAGACAAGGGATGCCACAGCCACGTCAAACCAGACGGCCAGGGATTTGTCAAAGGTAATGGTTCCGTCATCATGGATGCCCAGCAGCGGCCAGATCAGAAAGAAAAACCAGACCAGTGCAATGAGCCAGTATTTAATCGTTTGTTTAGACTCTTGTATCATCGACATTTTCACCCATTATTCCTGTTGGCATAAAATAAAGTACAAGGATTAAAATGATAAAAGCAAACACATCCTTGTATTGACCCGAGATATAGCCGGCCCCGAAAATCTCCACCATACCGATGATCAATCCGCCGATCATGGCACCGGTAATGTTGCCGATCCCTCCCAGGACCGCAGCGGCAAAAGCCTTGATCCCCGGGACAAAGCCCATATCATAGCGGACCGACCCGTAATACAAGCCCACCATGATACCTGCCGCAGCAGCCAGTCCCGCACCAAGGGCAAAAGTAAGGCTGATGATCTTGTTACTGTTGATTCCCACAAGGGAGGACATCACCTTGTCCTGGGCCGTGGCCCGCATGGCCTTGCCGATACGGGTTTTAAAGACCAGCAGGTTCAGGACCAGGAGCAGTGCGATGGTAATCGCCACGATCATGATCTGCAGATAGCTGATGGTGATATCGCCGAAGACAAATCCGCCCTGGATGAAAGAGGAAGGGTAGGGTTTGTCGTATACGCCCTGGGTCAGCATCAGCCCGTTCTGCAGGAAAATGGACATGCCCAGGGCACTGAGAAGCACCGACAGCCGGGAAGCATGGCGCAGGGGTTTGTATGCGATTTTTTCCACGGCCATGGTCAGGAATGCGCAGAAGATCATGGCCAGCATCAGGGACCCGCCCAGGCACAGCCAGGGATGGGTTTCCAAATATCCCCTGGATGCAAGAAAACTGAGCAGTATCACCCCCATGTATCCGCCTGCGGCAAAAAACTCGCCATGGGCGAAATTAATCAGCTGGATGATTCCGTAAACCATGGTGTACCCGAGAGCGATCAGTGCGTAAATACCGCCAAGGGTCAAGCCGTTAATCAATTGTTGAAGAAAAAATTCCATGTTTCTCCCTTTATATAACCCTGGCAGGAGGGGGTGTTAAGCCCCCAGCCTGCAGTGGGAAAGCAAACCCGTGTTTGTCAGTGAAGCCCGTGCTCAAAACGCCCGGTTCATCGGGATTCAGGCAATCTCTTGCCCGGCATCTGTTCAATTAGAATGTCATGCCGGTGGTCGGATTCCAGAAGGTCTTGAACTGACCGTCCTGAACTGACCAGATCACATAGTCGGAACCGGAATCGCCGTTTTCCATGAATTTGATCCGTTTGCTTGCGCCTTCCAGATCCATTTTCATGAGTTCTTTCTTGATTTCGGCAGGATCTGTGGAATTGGCGTTTTTAATGGCTGTGAGCAGCACATAGGCGGCGTCATAGGCATATCCGGAATAAGCACCTGGTTTCTGGAACATCTTTTCATATTTTTCAACATATTTTTTGTAAGCGGGTTTGTTCTTGTCCGTGTACCCAAAGGTCAGATAGATTCCTTCTGCAGCATCCTTGGCGATATCAATGAACTGGGGATGATACACGGCATCCTGGGACAGGATTTTGCATTCCAGATTGAACCGCTTGGCCTGGATGGCCATGAGGCTGCCGGTTGCTGAATTCTGCAGGCTCATGTAGAGTACATCCGGTTTTACATGCTTTATTTTGGTCAGCACGGCGGAGTAATCCTTATCCCCCTGGTTGACGTGGTCATGGGAAAGAACCTTGATCCCGAGTTTTTCACACACCTTGGCGACATTGTCGGCAAGCCCCTGGGAATAAGTGGTCTTGTCATCCACAATATAAATGGTTTTGGCTTTAAGATACTCGGACATGAACTGGCCTGCGATCTTGGACTGGTCATCGTCCCTGCCGCACATCCGGAACATATAGTCCAGTCCCCGTTCAGTGACCTTCTCATTGGTGGATGCCGGGGTAATCATGGGGATATCTTCTTCACTTAAAGTCTCGGATGCCGGAATCGTGGAAGAGGAACAATAAGACCCGATAACGCCGACCACTTCCAGGTTGATGAGCTTGTTGGCAGCAGCCACGGCCTGTCTGGGATCACAGGCAGTGTCCTGGGAATACACTTCGATCTTGTCGTACCCTGGAATGCCGCCTTCTTCTTCAATGACGGCCACAGCGGTCTTGGCCCCGTTGGCAATGTCATTGCCGTCTGCCGCGTAGGGGCCGGTGAGGGGACTCATGGTACCGATTTTGAGTGTTTTTGCAGTCACTGTTCCTGCCAGGAACGGCACGAGAATCAATCCGGCTAAACACATTAGAAAAATTCTTTTCCTCATTGTCTTTTTCCTCCTTGGTTTGAGTTGGTTTGGGCCTGCTTATTTTTCACTGGGCGGGTTGGCCCAGATACGCTTCAATGACCTTGGGGTCCTTTTGAATCTGCCGGGGATTTCCTTCGGCAATTTTCACCCCGTGATCAATACATACAATATGATGACAGACACCCATGACCACATTCATGTCATGTTCCACCAGCAGCACATTGATGCCAAGATTGGAAATTCGGGAAATATCCTTCATCAATTCCATGCTTTCTGCCGGGTTCATGCCTGCGGCAGGTTCGTCCAGGAGCAGAATTTTGGGCTGGGAGGCAAGGGCCCGGGCAATTTCAAGCCGGCGCTGGTGACCGTAGGGCAGGTTCTGGGCGACACTGTCGGCAAATTGATTCACCCCCATGAATGATAAGGCCTCAAAGGCTTTTTCCCGGATACGGGCTTCTTCTTCTTTCTGGGACCGGGTTCTGAGAACGGCCCCAACAACGCCCTTGCGGGAACGGCAGTGCAGGGCCACCATGGCATTTTCAAGGGCGGTCATCTTTGTGAACAGCCGGATATTCTGGAATGTCCGGGCAATGCCCATGGCGAGAATCTGATGGGGCTTTTTTTTCAACAGGCTCTTTTCATCCAGGCGCACATCACCGTCGGATGTCTGGTAGACGCCGGTGATCACATTGAAAATCGTTGTTTTTCCCGCCCCGTTGGGCCCGATAAGGCCGACGATCTGACCCTTGTCCACGGAAAAACTGATTTCCGAAAGGGCCTGAAGACCTCCGAATCGAACGCTGATGGCATCAAGTTTGAGTTGTGTCATGGCAGATAAGGTTCCTCATTGGTCATACGTTCATCCACTATCCTGGTCATTGCCTTGAACCATGTATTTATTAAACCGCTGGACGTGCTGCCGGGCTACGGCCTGTGCCCGCTCAGGGCGCTTTTCACGGATGGTTTCCACAATCCTGCAAAGATCCTGGAAATTTTCTTTAAGGGTCTTGTCCGTGGGCGGCAGAAAGTTGTCATAATAGCGCTGGATGTTTTCATGAATCATCTGGTGAACCAGGCTGTATATCGGGTTGCCGCTGATATCGGCGACGGTCTGGTGGATGAGTTTGTCAATTTCAATAAATTTGAAAAAGTGGGACTTTCCGGCGTCCACGTGTTTTTTTGCAGCAGCCAGAAGTTTTTCCAGCTCCTTGATATCTTCTTTTTCGGCGCGGAGTGCTGCAAGTGCCGCCACTGATCCTTCCACACCTTCCCGGAATTCCGCCAGGTGATCCAGGGAGACTTTCTGATTCCGGATGAGCAGATCAAGTCCTTCGCTCATGGGCTCAAAGGATGCTTCTTTGACCACGGCCCCGCCTTGAACACCCAGCCGGATTTCTATCAATCCTTTTTGTTCCAACACGCGGAGCGCTTCCCGCAGGGTCCCACGGCTGGTCTTGAACATGTCCTTGAGATCTCTTTCCGGAGGAAGCATTTCGCCTGGTTTCAGCGATCCTGCCAGGATGGCTTCCTGGATCTGATCAACGATGTCTTGAAAAATGCGGTTCTGTTTTGCGACTTGAAACATCCTGCCGTTTCCTGTTGTCAGTAATGGCTATTGATTAATGTTTATTCGCTCCGAATGGTTTAACCATTATAAACATTTATATGGCCTGTCAAGAAAAATATTCGACTGTGTGAAAAATCTATTTTGCCGCTTTGATTTTTCTGGTACAGGTTAAATACTGCCAACCTTGATCATTAAAGGAATAAAAGATGCGCCGAAAAGACAGAGAGATAACAGACAGAAAAATTATTGACAGCATGATTACCCGATGCCGGGTCTGCCGCATCGGATTATGTGACCGGGGTCAGCCATATGTGCTGCCGCTGAATTTCGGATATGACGGCAAATATCTGTATTTTCATTCAGCCAGGGGAGGCCGTAAAATTAAAATCCTTCAAGAGAATAACCGGGTGGGGTTTGAGTTTGATATACTGCACGAGATTATCACGGATAAAAATCCCTGTGAATGGGGCGCCCGGTACGAGAGTGTGGTCGGGGAAGGGATCGCGGAATTTATTGAATCACAGCCGGAAAAGGCAGAAGCGCTTGAATGTATCTTAAGTCACTATGGCGGCAGCTTCAATGAATTTAAAGCGTCCTCCCTTTCCTCAGTCACCATTATCCGGGTCACCATTGTTTCCATCAGCGGGAAAGAAAAAAAATAAATTACTAAATTTTTCCTTCAATCCATTGGCCGGTCCGTCGGTCAGCGCTTGAGTTTAACCGGGTCTGACGGTTCTCCCCGGGTTCCGTCCATGCCCTGATAGACAATGCGGTACCAGGCTGTCCCCGTTTGAACCGGGTTGGTGTCAACCGCTTTGCGGCTCCCTTTGATCCCCTGCACAAGCGTCATCCAGGGGGCATCTTCACGATCTTTTCGCTGTACAGCCACCAGCAGCTTCTCCGGCGGTGGATTAAAAGAGATCACCACATGGGAAAAGGGCGTTGATTTGGCGGAAAGGGACGGTTTTTCCGCCTTTGGAACAGACGGTGCCAGGACCCGGACCAGATGTTTTTCACTCCAGGGGCTTTCTTTCCCCCGGGTATCTCTGGCCACAACGGCATACCAGTATCCCTGTCCCGGGACGGCGCTGTCATCAATGAACTGCCGGGTAGAACCTGGAATATCCTGTTTGATGATCTGCCCCTGCTTTCTGGACGGCAGGTCTCTGAGGACGGTATAGGTGATCATTTCAGGGTTTTTTATCCCGGGACCCCTGCCCGGTTCAAATGAAAGGGTAACTTTTCCGCTGCTGCCGTCAATGGATGTGATCACGGGTTGAGCCGGGGCTGACCGGTCCTCCAGTTCCGCTTTGATCTCTTTTGATGGTTTGCTTTTTAAATCGTCAAGGCCCACGGCCGTGACCCGGTAATAAAAAGTGCCGTATGTTCCCGGCTTCAGGTGATCCTTGTAGACCGGCGGCCTGACAAGTATGTCATTGCGGCGTGCCCACTGATCCGATCCCTTGGATCGTCTTTCCACGATATATCCTGCAACCGGTGTTTCAGGCTTGGCCCAGGACAGGGTGATCAGGATGGGATTGACTTTCGCTGAAATCCTTGCGGGCCTTGGGGGCGGGCCGGAACCTGCGGTTTTAACCATGACGGGCTGTGTGGCCTCTCCCAGGGTGCCGTCGGACCCCACGGCCCGCACCCGGTAATAATAATAGACCCCGGGGATGACCGTCTTGTCTGTGTAGGACCGGCTGTCCGGCTCAAGTCCTTTGGGGGTCAGCACCTGGTACAGGCCTTTTGATCCGGCCGACCGTTCCACCAGGAAACCCGAGGGCTTGGACCGGGCCAGAGTTTCCCAGGAAAGGGTAATCCGGTCGTTTTTGGACTTAGTCTTAATTTTATCCGGTACCGCAAGGGTCATCATGTCCGGCATGAATATCTGAGAAACAGCAGGACTGCTTTTCCTTCCGAAACAGTCGACAGCGGATACCTTATAGGTGAGGGCCTTCTCCACGGGCGCACCCGTATCCACAAAGGCAGGAAGCTCAGGTTTCCAGGACATTCCCTTGACCACGGTAAAGGTATCGGACAGATTTTTGTCCCTTGCGATGCGTTCTATTTCATAGGTGAGCACCGGACGGGTGTCACTGGCCGGTACAGGGGCCCAGAAAAGGGTTGCGCCTTTGATATCCGGGATTGTTTTCAACCCCTTGGGTGACGGCGGCAAAGGCGTGGCTTTTGCTGCATCAATTTTTTCAGAAACCAGGCGGAGTCCCGTGCTTTTTTTATTTTTATCAAGACCGGTGACCTGGTACTGCACCGGCCCGGGTTTGACATCCATAAGCTGCCAGGCAAGTCCCATGGCTTTTGCTTTTTCAAACGAGCTTAAAATATTAAGGGCAAATACTGCGTTAAATGCCTGCCGGTCTTCTTTGCTCGATGTCCGTGCTTTTTCAATTCCTTCAAGAAAATTTTTAATGGATTCGGCCTGGTCTGTGGTTTGGTCCGGCTGCAGAAGCTCACGGCTCTGTGGGGAAAGGGGCAGGATCTGGTCGGCCAGCACGTGTCCCTTTGTATCGGACAGGCGCCAGCCGTTTTCCGGCCAGTCTTCAACCGGGGCATACCAGAACAGATAAATTTTCCCGGAACCGGAAGATGCCGTCAGCAGGACACCGCTGCCGGATACTGCAATGGCATTACAGGGGATTGAAACCATCAGGAATAAAATCAGAAAAGCGATTGTTTTTTTCATCATTGCTGCTCCTAAATACTGAATCTGAAAGTATGACCGCCGCCGCCGGCCCATTTGGGCAGTTTAAACCGCGCCTTTGCCGTCATGCTGAGCGGCGGGGCCGACACATCCACCTCAATGGTAGGACCAAAGGAAAAATGTTTTCCCCCGCAGGGAACCCAGACATTCAGGTCAACGCCGATCCAGAAGCTGCCGTTCAGGTTTCCGGGTGCGATGGACATGCCCATGCCGGCACCGGCCGACACCTGTCCTGAGAAAGCTGCCACGCAGATTTTTTTTGTGTTGAATGACATCCCGCCGCCGACCTTGTACCCGGCCTGGCTGCCGAACTGGTAATACCCGTTGGCTTTTGCCATGTTCAGCAGCTTGATTGTGATCGGTGTGGCCTTTTTTCCGGCCCAGATTTCCCAGTAATCGTTCCCGAAATGGAGCCCGACCCGGTTTGAATTTGGTGGAATGTCACAGGCAAGGGCGCCCTGGTAGAGACTGAAATGACCGAATACGCTGCCCTCAAATACAGAGTTGGCATATTGAAAATGGCCGCCGCCAAGGGAAAAACCAAAAATGCTGACCGGGTTGAAGCCCATTTGGATAACCGGATCCGGATCGTTCAGGTCAACGGTCAACTGTCCTTTCAGCCGGTAGATATTGGCCGGAGAGGGCGATCCAATGGTAATCCCGGCGGAATAAAAGGTTTCAGATCCGGCAGGCGTGGCTGTCATGGGGTTACCGTTAAAGACATCAGCATTAAATCCGTGGGCTATCCCACCGTTTACTTCTTTTAAGTTTACGCCGTTGGTAAAAATGGGGATATCAATATGACTGCCGGTCAGGTGAGTGAGCCAGTAGGTTTGATTATTATATCTGCCGTAACGGAAAGCGGCTCCCACACCGGGCAGATCCACACCGAACATTTCAGCGTTCACCGCTCCCGTAAACGTATCCTGCACCCCGGTATCGGCATGGGCATCCGGAATGATCCCGGATGTCAGGACCGACAGCAGGGAATGATCTTCCGGCGGCTGAAAGCCAAGGCCGGTGCTGCCGGGCAGGTTGATTTCAGGCCGGACTTCCAGGCGGGTCAGGGGGTTGGCATCCCCGGGAAAGCTTGAATGGATCCGGATATCGGAATGTCCCGGGCCCTGGGCCTGGAATCCGCTGCCCAGGGGCTTGTTGATTTTGTAGAAGACCTTTACATCGGGTGCGTTAAAGGCATCGCCGAAATCGATCTGGCCGTTAAAGGTAAAGGACAGCCGTTCGGACTTGAGATGGTCGGCCGGGGCATGGACATTCAGACCGGCCAGGGCAAAGTCGGTATCTCCGAAAATGGTGGCCTGGTTCAGGGGGATGGTTCTGTGGTGGACCTGGCTGCCCGATCCTGTAAAATGGGCTTCACCGAACACGTTGAAAAACAGATCTGAAAGTTCGGTGGTGACAAAGGCATTTTTACCGTCGCTGAATTTAAAGATTGTATCCGTCAATATTCCCCATCCCGAGCCCCGCCGCTCAAAGCCCTTGATGGTGGCGGCCATGGTGATGTTCTGGTAGTCTTCTGTTACGGTCATGTTGTTCAGGTTGAAATGGAACGCCACGTTTGAAGCATCCTGGCCCTGGGTGTAGCTCACCGTGGCATCTCCGCCGTCAAGGGAGACTTTCGGCCACGGGATATTGACTTTAACGCCTTTGTACAGGGCATCCAGACGGTGGTCGGCCGCTTCAATGTCAATACCGTCAAAACTGATGCTGCCGTCTCCCAGGACATAGGAGAAATGATTGAACCTGGCCTTGCCCTGTATACCGCTGTCTGTAATGCTCCAGCCCTTTGCCGCAACATCCATTTCAGCCAGGTCAAAGAGGAAGGGATAGAGTTTGGCCGTATCCCCCAGGTTGACCCCGGCCCACATAAGCACCATGCCTGACACATTTGGGGAAGAGGCTGTAACCCCTTGAACAATGCCGTTTTGAACCGTTGAATATGCCGATGCGGACGGGGTTGTTTCAGGAGTTGTTTTGGATGGCCGGTGGGTCTGGCTGGACCGGGTTTTGTTTCCGGAACCGGACGTGGTGATCTGGTTTGCGGAAGCCCGTATTGGAGACCGGGAAACTGGGCGGTCACCCCTTAAGCGGCTCAGATCCAGGGTGACGTCATTGGAGGAGATCCGGAAATCGCTCCAGTAAATTTCTGTCTCCGGCATGGCCAGGCCCGTGGCCTGCCATCCGTCTTCCGGTACCAGGTCTGCCTTGACATTCAGCCATTCCGGGGGTTTTATCGCGCCCACCCGGTGCAGGCCCGAATCCTTGACTGTAATGTCCATGGTTGCGGACAGAGGTTCTCCCGCCTTGCCTTTGAGCTGCTTTAATACGCCTGAAACCCCGGGCAGGTCATCCATGGTAATATTCATATTGATTTCATTGATACTGCCTTTGGTCACAACACCCTGGTCATTCACGGTCCAGTTATTGATATGGATGTCGGCAAAATGGGACCCCATGCCGCCGGGGCGGTCGGGCAGGGAAAAATAAAGGGTGCCTTCTCCTGAATAGCGGCCGTTCTTTTTAGCTACCCTGCCCTGGATATTGGAAACGGTGAAGAACCGGTTGTCTCCCACAGGAAATTTAAACTTGCAGGGTTCACCGGGTGTGGGGGTTTTGACCAGGTAGGTTTTCGGATCGCTGGTGCGGGAAACATATTTGAGATATTCATCCGATCCGGGTGTGTGAAGATGGACGCCGCCCACCCACTGGTCAACGGGATCCATATATTCGGCATTTTCATATCCGTCCACAATAGCGGAGACGGACAGGTGATATTGCTTATAGGCACTGTCACCGATATCCAGCGGCAGCTTGGGAGAGACAAAGGTGATAAGTGCGGTTTTCACTTCTTCCGTATAATTGCCCTCATTGTCAAGCTGGGTCCGGACAGGAGAGGGACCGACATCTTCAAAACTTCTGGCGATTTCCACACCGTCCACCGTCCAGATCAGGATAATCCGGCCAAGACCGAAATATTCCAGCCTGGCCGTGGCATAAAGCCCTTCATCACAGGAAGAGGCCACAGCGTCTGATTCGGGGAATACCTGGAGCAGCCCAGGGGTTTTAAGCTCAAGATCTTTTTTTGCGTTGCCGGTAATCGAAAATTTCCGGCTTTTGTTGGTTTTAGGGGGCAGGTTGATTGTCTTCTGCCCCGGGGCCGGGAGGGTCGTCCGGC
Organism: Desulfobacteraceae bacterium; assembly: GCA_050293905.1. Classification (GTDB taxonomy): domain Bacteria; phylum Desulfobacterota; class Desulfobacteria; order Desulfobacterales; family Desulfobacteraceae; genus Desulfobacula. The sequence continues at coordinate 11,240 of JBNKNP010000219.1, forward strand.
CGCCGGAACCGGGCAGGCCGCTGATCTCCACAACACCGGATGATTGAGCTTTCTGTCCTGAAAACCGGTCAACTGCGATGTTGATCAGGTGCAGATCGCCCGTGGCAAAGGGATCCGGCTTGATATCCACCACCCGCGGCTGGCAGTATAGCAGAAAGGCGTTGCTGCCGGCCGGTTCAAATCCGGCTGTAATAGAGGGCGTGGATTTGGGTGCTGCAGACATGCCGGCTGCTTTGGATTTCGGGGCCACAGAAAATTTGGACCCTCCTTTTTTTGAAACAGCCGACGCCACGGGGCCGGGCATGTCCGATGCTGTCATGCCGGATGCAGCCAGGAGAATCGGGTTGTCCGGGGATTGCTGCTTTTTTAAAATGACGGCCTGGTAAACCGACCCGCCAACAGGGGATTTGTTGGCCTGGACAATGCTGTCAATCTTGCCTGCATCCTGCTCAGGAAGGACAAAGAGGCGGACCGGGAATTTCTGGGGATACCGGTAGGTATGGGTCATGGCAAAATCAAGCATGCCCATGGGCTTTCCTGCGGCATCATTGGGTTCCCAGATCCCTGAGCCCGGTGTGAGTTCGGCTGTGCCGACGCCTTCATGGGCCAGCATTTCTTCCGTGGGCAGGGCCGTGACAAGGTCATACTTCCCGTCGCCCCAGTCAATAAAGACATTTGAAAACGTCCAGTTCATCACCTGGAGGGTGTCGGCCACTGGGCCGGCGATCGGATTGCCCCAGTGAGGGGTATATTTAATGGACCAGGGACAGCCGTCCAGGGTAAATTTTCCTGAAATCTGCAGGGTGTCCCCCACAAAAAAATTATTGTCCGATACCAGTTCCCCGGTGTTTTTATTGACTTTAGAAGGGGTCAGCTGGGTATTGGCTGCAGAACAGATCAGGCCTGTGGGGCTGTATTCGGGTACGGCCAGGGGCCAGCGGTCGGAAACAGCAATCTCCACGTCATTTGAAACCAGCATGTTTTTACCGGCCGCAGAATTGTAAGCGTAGGAAATATACCGTTTAAATCCGGCCACCTGCCAGTAGCAGTCCACCCGCCCGTCATGGAAGACCGGGGCAGGGACTTTTTTCACGGCCTTGGCAGAACTCTTGCCTGAGAGTTTTATTTTTGATGCAGCAGACCCGGAAACACTGGTCTGGACCTGGCCCGGATCGCCGGCCTGACCGCTGTCCTGGGCATCCGGCCGAAGTGCTGAAAATATGGCATTGATAAAGGCTGTATCCGGGATGAAAAAAGAGTTCGGGAGCGGCTGGCCCTCGATTTTTCTTTTGACCAGGACATGATTGTCTTTATCCAGGATCCTGAGTTCAAACCACTGGCTGGCACCGTACTGCTCTTCTTTCCAGGTGAATTCGACCTCATCGTTGACCACGGGAATGCCGTGATCCTTGAAATTGTTTTCAGATGCCTTGTATTCACCGTATTCAGGTGTTTCCAGCTCGATGGTGCCTTTGACGAATTCAATATCCTTTAGAGCGGCATGCCTGATCATTTTCGGCAGTTCAGGCGATGAGGAAAAAACTGGAATGACAAAGCCCCGGGCGGTTGTGGCGGTCCAGGCCTGGTGAGAATCGGACCGCAGTTTTAACTGCCTTGGACCATAAACGGCTTTTTTATCCACATGTATCTTAAATGTGGCCTGGCCGGAAGTTTTCACCTTGATCTGGTCGATACGGATATCATTACCCAGGCTGAGCTGCATATTCTTTTCAAACCCTGTGCCAAAGGCTGTGACATCGTAAACATTCCCGGCATGCCAGCGGTTTGGTGTCATACCGGAAAGCTGAAAGCTTAGAGGCGGTGAAACAACCATACTGGAATCGCTCAAATTTTTTGGAAGAGCAGCAGGACCGGGCTTTACCATTTCAGGCCGGATCGGGGAAGGCGCGGCCGCCATCACCGTGATTCTGGCAGACCCCGGATGAGGGCCCCTTTCATCCACAGGCTGGACAATTCTTATGCCGGGTTTGGCCTTTGCTGAGACATTGAGCTTTATCATGACCGACTGCCCGCTGCGCGCGTTGACTGATTTGCCCTTAATCATGATCCCCGGGCCGAAATCCACTGTTTTAAGAGATCCCAGGTTTGTTCCGGTCAGCACGACACTATAGGATTTTCCCTGAAGGAGCATGCCGGGGGAGATACTTTTAATGACAGGGGAATGGTAGGCTGCATTGACGGTGAAAAAAATGGGTGTGGGCTTGACCTGGTCTTTGTAAAGGATGCTCACTGTCCGTTTCCCCGGTGCGGCACCGGGTGAGGCTCTTAACCGGGCAATGGCAATGGTGGCGGTTTCATTGACAAGTTTTAAATTATCAATGGTGATTCCATTACCCAGAACAAGTTTCATGTTCGACTTCAGGTGCCGGCCGGACAGGCTGATCATCACCTGCTGCCCCTGGGTGACCCTGGCCGGATTGATGGTGGTGATGACGGGAAATGATTCTGATTGAATCGGCTGCTTTTTTTTAATAGTAAAGCCCGGTTTCTTTTTCTGAAAGGCTTTGGGACGCTCAACCTGTTTTGTTTGCAATGAATCTGTTAAGGCGAGGCATGAACTGTTCAGGGAAAAAAACAAACCACATGCAAGCAAAAAAACGATCAGACAAATTTTTTTCATTTTTAACAGTCTCCGGCAGATATGACTGGATTGAAATTTCTATTCATCTCAGGTTGGCCCAACTATAAACATAAATGGATTGAAAAAACAACAATGCCTTCCGGATTTTATAATGCTGATGTTTAAAATAAATTCAGATTGATCTTTCATTTTTTAAATCTTATGATGCTGCAGGCTTCTCTTGTTTGGACATAACCATAGGAGATAAAAGGAACAACAATGAACGCTTCTGATAAAAAGGTCTTAATCCGCCTGGCCTGGTTCACTGTTATCCTTTTTTGTTTGTCTGCGGTGCTGTTTGCCGTTCTTTATATGAACAGCCATGCAGAGCATATCCATACCCACGGATTTCGAAAAGATCTGGCTGAAGGATTAGGCATAACCGGCCTGATTTCACTGATCCTGATCTACACCCGCAGTCTGCTGAAAATTCTGCTGGACAGCAACGCCCTGCCTGTCGGCTTTATCCCGGAATCAGCTTATGATACTGTCATTGCCCTTTTGAAAAAAACATATAAAATTTTGAACAAATGGCATCGATATATCGGAACGGCAGCGGTCATTATTTTTCCGACCCATGCCCTTTTGATGGGCATTAATCGATGGAATCCCTTTCTGATAATGGTCCTTGGGATTTTCGCCTGGCAGGGAATTTCCGGATTCCTGCTGGTCTCCCCTTTAAAAGCACCATGGGTAAAACAATACAGCCGCTTTTTTCACGCCCAGCTGTTCACCGGTGTCATGATCGCAATTTTTGCCGGATTCGGCCATCTGCTGGTTTGAACATTTGAAATTCAGCAGCCGTCATTTTAATACATCATTTAGAAAAGATAAAAATCTTGACCAGGATGCTTTATCTGCTTTTTCATTGTATCTGTCTGATCCGAACACTGTAAATGCATGGGGTGCGCCGCTGTAAGTTGTCATTTCATGGGACACACCTGCTGATTCAAGCGCTTTGGCAAGCCCGGCAAATTGATCCATTGTAACAGAAGTATCTGCTGAACCGTGAAAAACAAGAATTTGTCCTGTTGTATGTTTATAGTTCTGGCCTTCGGGTGTTGCAAGCCCGCCGTGAAAGGTCACAAACCCTTTCAGATTTTTTCCTGAACGCGCCCACTCAAGAACAGCCGCACCCCCGAAACAATAGCCTGCAACAACAGCATTCTTTGTATCTGCACCCAATGCGTTGGCTTTATCAAAGGCCCCGTTCATCAAGGCTCTCATCTTTTCCCGGTCTTTGTAAAGTTCTCCTGTAAGCCGACGTCTATCTTCAACCGTTGCCGGTCTGATCCCTTCCCCGAAAAGATCGACTGCAAAAACTGCATAACCAAGATCCGCCAGCATATGTGCTCTCTTTTTTTCGTAATCGGTTAAACCGTCCCAGTCATGGATTAAAAAAACAAGGGGAGATTTTTCAGATGGGGAAATAAAATAGCCTTCATAGAATTGATGATTAACCTGGTATCTGACCGGATGTCCCTGACCGGCATGGGCCGGCATAAAGAAAAGAAACGATATAAACAATATAAAAAATATTTTTTTCATGTCATTGCTCCTTTGATTAGGGTGAATCGCTGATATTATAACGAATTGCAAAGACGATACTCTATAGTAAGGCAGGATTTTAAAACGTCGAGGCGCGAAGTCTTTTTAAAGTAAGAATGGTTTATGATGTCAGGACAACTTCATTAGAAAATCCTCAAGATGGACATGTTCGATGCCTTTATATGAGCTGCCGGTAACTGTGTCCATTGAAACCACTTTTTTGGGGTAGTTGTCCGGAATGGCCAGAAAATTTTCGAATTCCCGGTCCCGAACCTTATCATCGGGGATTATGTACGCAGCCTGGACATAAAAGCGCTCCCCTTCTTTTTCACAGACAAAATCAACTTCCATTTCTCCGATCTGCCCCGCGGTGACCGCGTAACCCGCAGTTTTCAGGTGGGTAAAAATGATGTTTTCAGGGAGTTCAGAATTGATATAAATCTGCTGGCCTTCCGGGTCCAGGGCAGCGAG
>JBNKNP010000220.1:0-4792 GCA_050293905.1 Desulfobacteraceae bacterium
GTCTTCAAGGACATGGAGATCGCGTTTTCCCAGGTTGATCATGGGTTCAATGGTAAACACCATTCCCGGGACAAGTGAAACCCCTTTTCCCCTGGAACCGAAATGCAGAACCTGGGGCTGTTCATGAAAATCGATACCCACGCCGTGCCCCACAAATTCACGGACAACCGAGCAGCCCAGTCCCTCGGCATAGGTCTGAATAGCGTATCCGATGTCGCCCAAAGTGGCGCCCGGAGCCACTACATCAATGGCCCGTTTTAAACTTTGGGATGCCACGTGCACTATTTTTTTCCCCTCTTCCGTGGGTGTACCCACAAAAAAGGTTTTACTGGCATCTGCATAATACCCGTTAAGAATCGGGGTAATATCCACATTTACAATATCACCCTCTTTTAATACCCGGTCTCCTGGAATACCGTGACAGATCACTTCATTGACGGACACGCAGACACTTTTGGGAAAACCCCGGTAATTCAAAGGTGCCGGAACTGCGCCGGCCTTAATCGTTTCTTCATGAACAAATGTATTAATATCCTCAGTTTTCAGACCGGGTTTAATCATTTTTTCCACCTGGTTGAGGATGGACATGAGCAGCACACCGCACTTTCTGATTCCTTCAATCTGCTCAGGCGTTTTAATCCGGATATCATACCGTCTTTTATATTCTTCCTTAATACTGATCTCCACTTTCTTATTCCGGCAGCAGTTTTTATATTTTTTTCCGCTTCCGCAGGGACAGGCAGTATTTCTGCCGATTTTCACTGATTTATTTTTCATTTATTTTGCGCTCCAGGGCAGTCCCCACAAAGAATGAGGATATGCATGGGTAATTTTGACCGGTATCATGTCACCGGTTTTAGCATGATCCGAAGGGAAATGTACAATTTTATTGGATTCAGTCCTGCCGGTCATCTGTTTGACATTTTCAGAACCCGGCTCAAACCCATCTCTTTTTTTCCGGCTTTCACCTTCAACCAGGACCGTCAGGATTTTACCGATGGATTCCTGGTTCTTTTTATCCGTAATCGCCTGCTGTGCAGACAAAAGCGTGTTCAACCGATCCATTTTCACCTGTTCGTCTATCTGATCGGAAAACTTTGCCGCAGGTGCGCCAGACCGGTCTGAATAGGCAAAAGCAAAAATCGAGTCAAATTTGATGTTCTTTATCAACTCCAGGGTATCGTTGAAATCTTCCGGGGTTTCCGATGGAAAGCCCACAATAAAATCGCTTGAAAGTCCAATGTCCGGGCAGGCTTTTCTCAGCTCGCCAATCCGGTTGATATACAGTTCCCGGGTATATCCCCGGTTCATTTTCTTCAAAATATGGTTGGAGCCTGACTGCACGGGAAGATGCAGATGGTTGCAGACTTTATCCAGATCCCGGATGGCATGGATCAGATCCATGGATAAATCCTTGGGATGGGAGGTTGCGAACCGAATCCGCTCAATGCCTTCAATTTCATTGATCAACGCCAGAAGCTGAGGAAAAGACATCTGTTCTTCCCTGCACCCGTAGGAATTCACATTCTGCCCCAAAAGGGTCACTTCCTTGACATTGGCCCGGGCAAGGGCTTTGATTTCCTTAACAATATTTTCCGGTGGACGGCTGCGCTCCTTTCCCCGGACATAGGGCACCACACAATAGGTGCAGAAATTTTCACATCCCTGCATAATGGTGACAAACCTGGAAATTTTATTTTCATCAAGAAGGGCAGGGTCCGGCATGGATTCATAGATCATTTTGGAATCTTCTATATCCACAACCTGACTTCCGCCGGATCTGACAGTGTCTATATGCTGTCCGAATCTTGAAAATGCCCGTGTACCTAAAACAATATCCAGATGCGGAAGCCGGTCAAATGCTTTTTTCCCTTCCTGTTGGGCAACGCAGCCGGCCATGACCGTGATCAGGCCGGGTTTTTTCTTTTTTATTCCGGCAAACCGGCCCAGGAAACTGAATGCTTTTTCTTCTGCCTTGTGCCGGATGGAACAGGTGTTGCAAACTACTATATCTGCCTGTTCCATGTTCAATGTTTTTTCAAATCCGTATGCATTCAGGATGGCGCCGAGTTTTTCAGAATCATAAACATTCATCTGGCAGCCAATGGTATGAATATAGGCATATCCCTTACACGTGTTCAAACTTAAAATCCTTCTTCAGTGATGCAACGATCATATCAGCCGTTTCCATGCGCTCCAATGGAATGGCAAGCCGGATAAGACCTTGTTTTGCATCCAGTGTGGTTGCAATGGCAACCCCTTCATAAGCTTCAAAAACAAACCGGATAAATCCGATTTTTGTTTTATCGACCCAATAATTTCTATGTATCGTGTGCATATAATATAAAATCCAGGACAGGTCCGGAACCGGCTACAGGCCGAACCAGCCTTTAAATGAATGTGACAGCTCTTTATTTTCCGCATCGGTTAAAGACCGGACAAAAACACCCAGGCGGATGGAAATGGTTTCCCCGTTTCCCCAGGGCCACCAGGCACATAAAAGAAGATCGTCCCTGTCGGTCCGGGTTGTAAACAATTCCTGGCCAGGATGAAGACCGCCGAAAAAATCAATCACCAGTTTGATAAGTTCCGGTGCCTGTTGAAAATTTCCGCCATCCCAGATATCGCCCATATGGGCTTTAATCACCTCAGTAATCCTGGCTTTTTCTTTCACATTGAATTCGGCTAAAACGGTCTCAAACCGTTCATCCCATTTCCAGTTCAATTGATCTTCAAAAGCTGTAAACAGATTTTTGCAGGCCGTTTCAAGCGCTGATATATCATAATCTAACATCCCGGTGATTTTCCTTTCTTTAAAAAGGTTGGTGCAAATTTTTTTTACCCTAACAGATCCCGGTCTTTTTCACCAGTAAATGATCAATTTTCTACACAATTTTTCATTTTTATCCTCCACTTCAACCCCAAGCCTTTCTTTTTTAAATAACGCTCATGCAAATTGACAATTTACTGTTTATCAGTATACATTTATTTTCAATTGATGAAACCGACTATCACATATTCCGCCCCGGATCAATCCATCGCTGACCTTCTGTCAAAAGCCCTGGAATGTCATCCTGTTTTTGCTTCTCTCCTGGCTGCCAGGGGAATCAGAACGACGGATGATGCCCGCTGTTTTTTAAATCCGGATTTAAATCAGCTCACGGACCCGTTTGAAATGGCCGATATGGACAAATCGGTTAAACGTATCCTGACCGCAGTTAAAAACAAAGAAAAAATTCTCATTTTCGGTGATTTTGATGCTGACGGCGTCACGGCAACGGCTCTGCTCTATGATTTTTTTGATTATTGTGATGCCAACGTAAGCTGGTATATTCCCCACCGGATCAAAGAGGGATACAGCCTGGCTGAAGAACATATCACCATGGCTGTCCAACAGGATATAGACCTGATCATTACCGTGGACTGCGGTGTCACCAGCCATGCCGCAGTGGCCATGGCGGCAAAGGAAGATATTGATGTCATTGTCACCGATCACCACGAACCTGAAAATGATCTACCCGATGCACTGGCCGTTATTGATCCGAAAAGGAAAGACTGCCCTTCAAATCTTGCGATCCTTGCCGGTGTAGGGGTTGCATTTTTTCTGGTCATGGCATTAAGAAAATATTTCAGGGAAAATCATTTCTGGGAAACCCGCGGTGAACCCAATCTTCTTGATTACCTTGATCTGTTTGTCATCGGCACTATCGGTGATATGGTTCCGCTGATCAATGAAAACCGTAGCCTGTGCCTGGCAGGATTTAACCGGCTCCGCCAGGGAAAAAGGCTGGGATTAAAATCCCTGGCCCAGATCGCCAGAGTGGAAATTTCCAGGATGGACTCCGATGATATCACTTTTAAAATTGTTCCCCGGATTAATGCGGCCGGCCGGTTATCCCATGCCCGGATCTGCGTTTCCCAACTCACGGATACAGATATTGTCAATACGGAAAAAACAGCCGTTCTGCTCGATCAGCTCAACAGCAAACGCCAGAAAATCGAGCTGGAAATTGTTCAGGACATCGAAAACCGTCTGTTTAAAACCCCGTCACTTCTGAACAACAAGCTGCTGTATTTATGGGATGATTTCTGGGAACCCAGCGTGTTGGGCATTGCTGCTTCCAAACTGTGCAGAAAGTACCATGTCCCGGTCATCCTGCTGTCCTGCCGCAACACATCCGAAGCCATCGGATCCGGCAGGAGCGTTAATCATATTAATATACACCGGGCATTGCAGGAAAATGCGTCTTTGCTGAAAAGATTCGGAGGCCATGCCATGGCATCCGGCCTGACCGTTAAAAAAGAAAACATAAAAACCCTGGGCCAAAATCTTGCGCGGCATATTGAATCCACCTATTGTGCCGAAGACTTTCAAAAAACCATCACTGTTGATGCCGTGCTGGATTTAAGGGATGTCACCTTTGATCTGGCAAATGAGATTGACCGGTTAAGACCCTTTGGCATGGAAAACCCGGAACCTGTCTTTATGTGTAAAAACATCGACGTGGTCTCGTCATACATTTTTGCAGGCAGTCACCGTAAAATGATTTTAAAAAATGCCGCATCTCCATCAGGTCATTGTGTGGAAGCCTTCCAGTTCAATATCATCGACCCGGATAATCAGCCGATTTTTTTTTCTCACGTCCTGTTCAAGCTTAAAGTCAACAAATTCAAAACCGGCTCCGCACAGATAATAATCGAGGACACTGATTTTTAGCTTGAAAAACCTGCTGTTTTTATTGTATATATACAGATTAATTATGACGATTTTTTGAAATTAAGGATAAATATA
>JBNKNP010000221.1:0-3387 GCA_050293905.1 Desulfobacteraceae bacterium
GAACGGGTATCTGATGAATTTTCATCATGCAGGGTCCATAAAAGAAGCTTTCAGACTGCTGTCGCGTGAAAAAATGGATATCATTATTACCGACTACAGGTTAACCGACGGCACCGGTTTTGATATGATGGAATTGTTAAAAGAAAAGAATATTAATCTTCCGGTTGTTTTTATTACCGGTAACGGCGATGAAATCATTGCTGCAAAAGCCATAAAACAAGGGGCATATGATTACCTTACCCACGAAACCCTGTCTGAAAAACTTCTTTTTACAACCCTGTCCAATGCCCTGGAAAAAAAGAGTCTTCAAAAAGAGATTGACGCTGCCTATCATCGGCTGACCGTTCTTTCCACAAAGGACAGCTTAACAAAATTATATAATCGCAGGTATTTTAATGAGGCTGTTGAAACAGAAATTTCCAAAGTAAAACGGTATGGGTCGGAACTGTCCATGGCCATGATAGATCTGGATCATTTTAAAACAGTGAACGACCGGTTTGGGCATCTGGCCGGTGATAAAGTTTTATCAAAAACCGCTGGAATTTTATCGGATTTGGTTAGAGAATGTGATATCGTCTGCAGATATGGTGGTGAAGAATTCGGTCTTATTCTTCCAAAAACATATTCTGATGATGCATTTTTACTGGGGGAACGGATAAGAAAAAGTATTGAAGCGCACAAATATGAATATGATAAAAACAATATCGGCGTCACTGTGAGCATTGGGATTTCATCATATAATCAGGAAATGGATCACTCTTTGTCAGCTTTCATCAATCAGGCGGACAAGGCATTATATTTTGCCAAATCAAACGGGAGAAACCGGGTTGAACTTTTTACCGACTAAAGCATAATACAACACTGGACATCAGGAGACCGCCACTTACAAATGGACACACCAATTACGATTCTCGGCGTTGATGACAAACCTGCCAACCTTCTTGCCCTGGAAGCGGTTCTGGACCCCCTTGATATTGTGCTTGTCAAGGCCTTTTCCGGACAGGAAGCGCTTGAATATGTTCTTGACCATGATTTTGCCCTTATTTTACTGGATGTCCAGATGCCTGAAATGGACGGGTTTGAGACCGCCTCCCTTATCAGGACCAATAAAAAGACGGAACAGGTCCCCATCATCTTTGTTACCGCTATCAGCTTTGAAAAGAAATATGTTTTCAAAGGCTATGATGCAGGTGCCGTGGACTATCTGTTTAAACCCTTTGATCAGCATGTCCTGATCAGCAAGGTTAAAATCTTTATTGAACTGTTTCGGCAAAAGGAAAAAGCAAAAAACAGGGCGTTGAAACTGGAAAAAGCCAATCAACGGATCCTTGACCAGCAAAAAGAACTTGAAAAAAGCGAAGTCCGGTTCAGAACAGCCTTTGATCAATCCTTCCAATTTATGGCCATCCTTGATACCAACGGAAAAATTGTAGAAGCAAACGAACTGGCCTATGACCTGTATGCAGATAAAAATCAGAATATTATCGGCCGATATCTCTGGGATGTCTGGCAGTTTGAAGAGCCGGATGGAAAAAACAACTTAAAAGAAAGTATCCATAAGGCAGCGCTAAACATATCCACCAATGACGAAACGAAACTTTTAAGACCGGACGGATCAATTCTTCCGATTATTCAAACCATTTCCCCGGTCAAAGATGAATTCGGGTCTGTGCTTTATGTGACGGTTCAAGGTCATGATATTTCGCAGATAAAACAGGCGGAAGAAGAAAAATTAATACTTGAAAATCAACTTCGTCAGGCGCAGAAAATGGAAGCGCTTGGGACACTTGCCGGCGGGATTGCCCATGATTTCAACAATATTTTAAGTGTGGTTCTGGGATATGCTGAACTGGCCAATCAAAATCATCATGATCCGTTAAAAATGCGCGGGCATTTGGAAAAGATTGTCACCGCTGCAAACAAAGCAAGAGATCTTGTCCAGCAAATCCTTGGATTCAGCCGCCAGGCCGTACTCAAAAAGGTATCTTTTAAACCCTCCCAGGCGATTAACGAAGCAGCCAAGCTGCTAAGGGCATCTATTCCAGCTTTTATCGATATGCGACTGGATATTGACCCGGCATGCGGTACGATTGTTGCCGACCCGACCCAGTTTCATCAGATTTTAATCAACCTGTGTACCAATGCCTACCATGCTATGGAATATAAGCACGGCACCCTGGATATCCGTTTAAATGAAACCATGATTACACAGCCGCAATATTTTCCCGACACATCCATAGAACCGGGTCAATATGCCCATATTCAGATAAAAGACACGGGTATCGGCATGAAGGAGGAAACAGTGGAAAGAATTTTTGATCCCTATTTTACAACAAAAGAAATTGGAAAAGGGACAGGCATGGGGCTTTCCATTGTGCACGGAATAGTACAGAATCACAATGGTCATATACATGTTACAAGTGAGTATGGAAAAGGAAGCACTTTTCATCTTTATTTTCCAATCATCAATGAAACCTCAGACCAGGGCGTACCGGTTCCAGATAAAAGCGGATGCTGCTGAACAGGCCCTGCAGAAGGACAGGATATTTTCAAGGTTTCTTCACCGGAACAACACATCTGCTCCACGCAAAAAGGGCTTAAGAAAATTTTCCTTAAGCCCTTGATTTTTATGGTAGGCACGAGCGGACTTGAACCGCTGACTTCTACCGTGTCGAGGTAGCACTCTACCAACTGAGTTACGCGCCTGAAAGGTTTACATCTTTTACCAGACCAATGAAGTTTTTGTCAAGAAAAAGCTGACCAATCCTCTTGTTAAAATTATTCAGTGCCGGGAGCTGCTGATTCCTTTTCTCTTAATTCTATGGAAACCAGATCATCCGATATTTCTAAAAATTCAAACCCGAAATTATCAAATGTTTTCAGCATCAGGGCATTGGCAAACTGGGATGCCTTTCCTTTATAATACATATCAATAATACCATAATTTGAACCCATCTCTTTGGGCTGCATATTTTCAATGCCCGGCATCTGTTTGAAGCGCTGGGTCAGTGCCAGATACCTGGGAAGAAATTTATCCCCGGTGATTTTTACCTGAAAAAAATGTTCTTTTCTTAGATTTTCGATCCAGAACGTATCGAGTTTATTAATAATGTCATCTGCTGAAAGGGCGGCAGCCTTGGAAATGGCCTTTATAATGCCCTCCTGCTCATTATAACTTTTTACAACAGCCTCTATACCGGAGGTCACAACTTTCTTGCCCGTCTCAAGGTTATATCCGTCCAGATGGATGTCCGCGTTAAAGGTTTTCTGCAATCCCATGCGGTTAAGGCTTTCCTGTGCCCGGACCCGGCCGAAAACAATCATGTCCGCCTTCATCAGGCGCCCCAGTTCAACAGCTGTTTTTGTATCATCCATTGACTTAAATTT
>JBNKNP010000222.1:0-1753 GCA_050293905.1 Desulfobacteraceae bacterium
AGAAGGGTTTTCATCAGAGGTTTTAAAAAGGCTTCTCTCCTATTCTTACGAAGGCAATATCAGGGAATTGAAAAATATAGTTGAATATGCTGTAAATCTAACCGATCAACCTTTGATTGAGACCCGGCATCTTCCGGCATACATCATGGATGGAACTGCCGTATTTGCCCATGAAAAAATTTATAAAATTCCATCCGGGTCTCCGGGTCTGCCGTCCGGAAATACAGACAGCAGCGCAAAACATCGGTATGCCCGGGAAAAGACGTGGGCCTCTGCTGAAAAAGCAATGATCCTGGATGCCCTGGTCCAGGCCAAAGGGAAAAAAACAGAGGCTGCCCGCATTCTTGGATGGGGGAGAAGCACATTATGGCGTAAAATAAAATTTTATGAATTGGAATAAAAAACAGGTCAATTCGGCAAAATTATGATAAAACGTATAATGATACCGGTTTATAGAGATGAGGTTGCTCCCCGGTTTGACCTTTCAACCGAAGTGATGATTGCTCTTATTTCCGGGGTGAATACCGTAGAAGAACAAAAAACAATTATTCTGCCCAGATCTTCACCTGAGGATCTGTGTCACAGGATTCTTTCAGAGAATGTCAGTATCCTGATCTGTGGAGCCATTGAAGATGAATACTATCAATTTCTGAAGTGGAAAAAAATGTTAATTTTTGATAATATCTCTGGAAAATGGGAAATTGTGTTTCACCGGTTTCTCGACCAGTCACTGAAAAGTGGTGACAGGCTGGATCAAAGAAAAATTGAAGGAAGAAATGTCTGAAAAATCTGTTCAAATCCTCCTGATCGATGATGAGGAAGAATTTGTTTCCACGCTGGCTCAAAGACTTGAATTCCGGGGGTATGCCGCCCGGACGGCGCTGGATGGTCAAAGTGGAATCGACCTGTTGTCAACGAGCTGTTTTGACGTTGTTGTTTTGGATCTGATGATGCCTGTGCTCAATGGGATTGACACCTTAAAGCAGATAAAGAAAATTCAACCGGACCTGCCGGTCATCCTGCTGACCGGTCACGGCTCAACCAAGGCAGGAATGGAAGGTATGCGGATTGGCGCATTTGATTACTTGATGAAACCCCTGGACATAAAGGATCTGATCGACAAAATAACTTCAGCCCTGGAAAAATAACCCCTCCCTCTTATATCCTCTTGTCCTTGATTTCTTGGATGAAGGAAGTCTGAATAAAACAAGTTGTTTCAAAATGTTCCATATTGATTTTATTGGTTTGATTCTATTTGTTTCAAATTGTTTCTAATATTTCATTGCTGTTTTCTAACCCGTTTAAACAATGGCGTTTTCACTTATGGCACGATCATTGCTGTGGTAATAAGCAAAGTTAATTAAAAGAGCGAGGTGCTTATGCCAGTTTTAATGATATGCAATGGATTATATTCCAATGCGAATGCAATTATCACACAACTGAAAAAAGATTCCAGGTATTCACTGATAACGGACAATGATATCATTGACCGTACGGCTGATGTCCATAAATTAAAACCGGCAGCCTTGCAGAAGGTCATTCAAACCCGGCAAATTGCATTCAGCGATTTTACCCATGAAAAAGAAAAATGTATTGCTGGTCTCAGGCAGGTAATTTCAGAATATCTGCAAGCCGGTAACTGTATTTTCCATGGCATTCTCGGGCATCTTATTCCTGAACAGGTGTCCCATGTTCTGCGCCTTTTGATCATTACCAATAAAGAGATACGGATCAAAAACGGGATGATCCAGCA
>JBNKNP010000223.1:0-16973 GCA_050293905.1 Desulfobacteraceae bacterium
CTGTTCATTATAAGTATAATTTATCTGCCTGGTATTTATACGGCCGCCGGTCAGTCTCCCCTGGCTGTCGTATTCATACTCTGTAGAATAAAGCCCCGGAACAGTAAAATTTTTAATTGAAGAAGATAGAGTTAAGTGGAATCGCATATATATCTTTCAAACAACATAGCAGGTAAGTTGTTTTTTATTTTTTTTGGAAACATGACATATTCCAGACGATCGGTCAATCCGGAAAAACCCCTGCAGAAAATCGATGGATTTTTTTTAAAAGTCTATTAACCCGGAATATGGGTCAGTTCCTTTGCCCGGACAATTTTTATCTTGTCTTTGATCTTCGGCAGTTCCTTGGAAAGGGTTTCAAGGGTTGCAGGATATGGGTGGCCGATGCCGATGGCGAACCCGTGGCGTGTGGCAATATCGATCAATTCTTCAAACTGCCGGGCAATGTATTTCGTATCCTGAAAATTATCCAGAAACACGTCACGCTGGGCAAACTGAATTCTAAGAAGCCGTGCCGAGGCTTTGCCCTGGGATTTGGGGGCGGTTCTGGAATCTATAAAAAAAAGATCGTCTTTTTTCAAAATAGTAAAGATCTGGCGCATCTGGGATGCATTGGCAGTTAATTTGGAGCCCATATGATTATTCACCCCCACAATATATGGGATCTGCAGGATATTTTCTTTCAACTGCGCCAGCAGCTCATCCGGACTCATGTTGGATAAAATAGCTCCCTTCCCCGGATTCACCTCCGGAAATTCCACAGGTTCCATGGGCAGGTGGAGCATGAGCTGGGCTCCCTTTTTATGAAGCCTCTCAGAAAGCTTCCGGCCGTAAGGTGAATAGGGCAGCACGGAAAAGGTGATATCCGGATTCAGATCAAACAGGGCCATGGCTGTTTTTCGGTCATATCCGATATCATCGATAATAATGGCAATCCTGGGTATTTTTTCTTTGACCGGCGGCACCGGTTTATCCACGATAATGGGTTTAATATCTTTATAGATTTCATACTTGATGGCGTCCGGTTCTTCCGGTACAGGAGGGATTTTTCCGGTAACCGTTTGCTCCTGAATGTCTTTGTCCCCTGCCGGCTTTTTTTTCACCACAGCCGGTTTTTTAACCGGGATGGGCCTGGTGGTTTTAGAGATTTTCTCCGGCTTGTCCGGTTTAACCCCTCGCCCGGGTTTCAGGTAAATGTCCGCAATCATGGCAATGGTCATGCAGACGGACAGAAGAATTAAAATTCCCAGCAGGTTTTTTTTAAGTTCGGTAAAAACCCCGGGGCCTTTCTTTCCGGGCCGGCGGCGAGGCTGTTTTGAAACTGCTTTTTTACGGGTAGCAGGCTTCTTTTTGGACACAACTTGTTTTTTGGGCGACCCTTTTTTTTTAACTGCCATTTAATTTGCTGAAAACTCCGTAGCTGATCAGAATATCAAGGGCTCTTTTCACTTGTGCATCCTGTTGAAGCTGTTCTGTTTCAAGAAGTCGTGAATACTTCCTGGGTTTGCTTTTCTTTATTTCTTGTGAATCTTCCTGTTCCGGTTCCAGACTGTTTTTCAAGTCTTTTTCTTTGATCATCTGGTCAAAGAAGGAGACTTTTTTTTCTTTTTTCTCAATGAGTTCGTAGTCAACCTCAATATCCGGTTCAATCCCTTTTCCCTGGATGGAGCGTCCGTTCGGAGTATAGTATCTGGCAATGGTATACTTTATTCCAAATCCCTCCGGCAGGGGCCGGACCGTCTGGACCGATCCTTTCCCAAATGAAGTAGTACCTAAAATCAGTGCCCGTGAATGGTCCTGAAGTGCGCCGGAAACAATCTCAGAAGCAGATGCAGACCCGCCGTTAATTAAAATCACTACGGGATATTTCCGGTCATCTTCACTGGCATGGGCTTTATACACCTGCTTGGCACTTTCCAGCCGGCCTTTGATCGTGACAATATCTCCCTGGGTCAAAAACAGGTCCGAGACGTCAACCGCCTGGCCCAGGAGACCGCCGGGATTGTCCCTCAAATCCATAATCAGCCCGTTCAGGCCTTTGGATTCGGATTCCATCCGTTCCAGGTGATCCTTGATTTCATCTGCCGTGCTCATCCGGAAATTCGTGATGCGCAGGTATCCGTATTTGGGTTTAAGAATAACACTTCTGACGCTTTCCATGGGAATCATATCCCGTTTGAGCGAAAATTCCATGGCTTTATGTTCATCAGCCCTGATAACCGTAATTTTCACGGTTTCATGCTTCGGACCCCGCATCATTTTCACCGCTTCCCATAAGGCCATATCCTTGGTGGATTTACCGTCAATCCGGATGATGACATCGCCTGCCATCAAACCGGCTTTATAGGCCGGTGTCCCTTCAATGGGAGACACCACAGTCAAAATACCGTCTTTCATGGTGATCACAATACCAATACCGGAAAATTCCCCTTTGGTATCATCCTGGAGTTCACCAAAGGCTTCAGGCGGCATAAAACTCGAATGGGGGTCCAGATTACCGACCATACCCTTAATGGCGTTTTGAATCAATTCCTGTGCATTGACATCGTCAACATAATTTTTTTCCAGTTCTTCAAGCACATCGGTGAACAGCTTTAAGGATTTATAGGTTTTATCACTGTCACCGGCAGCTGCAGTGTCGGCCCGGGCTGCACCGGGAATGGCGGCAATACATAAAAAAAGTCCGCCTGCGGCCAGCATAAAGAGGACAGACTTGAACGTACGATTTGCTCTGATTGTCATGTTTCGGCTCCTTTTCTCAGCCAATGCAATGGATTCACCGGTTTCCCGTGATGCCTGAGTTCAAAATGCAGGCACATTCCTTTTATTGACCCTGTATCTCCGGCAGTGGCAATCACCTCTCCGGTCTCAACGGTCTCACCCTTGTGTTTAAAAATTTCTTCAACATGGGCATACAGGGTATAGTAGTTGTCTCCGTGGTCTATAATCAACAGATTCCCATAGCCTTTGAGCCACTGGGCAAATTTGACTTCTCCTTTAAAAACCGATTTTACAGGTTCTCCCCGTTCAACCTTTATATCAATTCCCTTTTGAAAAGTGAAGGCTTTGTCATCACCTGTTTTTGACGGACCGAACCGTGAAATAATCTCTCCCTGGACCGGTATCTTCAACAGGCCTTTATACCGGGGGAAACTTAAGTCCTGTCCCGGACCTGAATCACTGGCCTGCAGATCGGTGATCTGATTATCCAGTCTGATCTGGGCATCTTTTAATGCTTCAACCGCAGCCATGGACAACCGTTTTTTCTGACGGATATCCTTGAGTATCAATTCTCTTCTTATGGTTTCTTTTTTAGTGATCCTGATCTGGTCATTGAGTTCTGCTTCCAGCAGGGTTTTTGATTTAATCTGCTTTTGAAGGTCTGTTTCAATCTTTCCAAAGGATTCATAATCAGCCTTTTGCTTTTCTATCATCTGAAAGTCTGCCTGAATCACACGTTTCATGGAATTCTGCTGAAGAAAAAAATCAAACACGGACGTCGGCATTCCCGCCACATCCAGCCGGCCGATCATATTCATTTTATAAAGTGCTTTCAACCTC
The DNA here is from genome assembly GCA_050293905.1 of Desulfobacteraceae bacterium. Taxonomy (GTDB): domain Bacteria; phylum Desulfobacterota; class Desulfobacteria; order Desulfobacterales; family Desulfobacteraceae; genus Desulfobacula. Next base: position 3,562 of record JBNKNP010000223.1, read on the forward strand.
TTCCCGACGTATTGATGGTTTTCTTCTATAGTCCGGATCAACCGTGCCTTGTCTTGGTTAAGCCGAACAATTTTTTCCTCCAGGGCGCTGACCTCCGATGCCAGGCCAGCGGCCTTCAGCCGGACCCGGTTCAGTGTAAAATCGATTTCATTGAGCCCTTCGATAATTTCACGCTCTTTTTGAGAAAATGTCTGAACCAGTTTTTCCTGGGTCTGTATTTTTTCTTTTATTTCAACAATTTTATTTGCTTTTTCAGCAGACAGCTTGGAACTGAGGGTGATATAGCGGGGCCTGTTCCGGACATATCCTTTTTTACCTTTGTAGACCACGGTGAGCCATCCGCCGACACCGCCCTGCTTATCGATAACATCGACCTTCTCTCCTTTTTCAACCACGATAACAACATCAGCATTCTGGGACGGTGCACTCCTGATATTCAATTTAAACGTATTGATCCGCCCTTTATACAGGACATTGCTTTTTGCATACCCCAAAGCGGATATTAAAAAAACAGACAGCCCTAAAAAAAAGACTATTTTAAAATTTGTTTTAAGGAGAGATAACATCCAAACCAACCTAAAAACGTACTGCCCAGAATAATGATTAATATGGTTTTTATTGAAAGAAACTGGATATCAAAATAAACATATGATGCCAGATTTTGCGCAATCCCCGATGAAACCGTTAAATAAGTGACCAGCAGGATGGACAGCCCCAGAACCCCGCCGAGAAATCCCTGGAGAATTCCTTCCACATAAAACGGTGCCTTGATAAAGGTTTCAGTTGCGCCCACAAGACGCATGATCTCAACTTCAAGCCTGCGCGAATAAAACGCCAGGCGAACCGTATTTGAAGTAATAAACAGCGCAATTAAAAAAAACAGGCTGCACATGGTATATCCGGTTATTTTAAACAGATTAAAAATATTTAAAAATTTTCCCAGCCAGCCCTGCCCGTATTCGACATCTTCAACCACTTCAAATGTTTTGATCTGTCGGGCCAGTTCCTGGATCTGTTCGTAGGTGGTATAGGATTTGACTTTTATCTCCAGAGCATTGGGCAAAGGATTTTCTTTCAAAGTCTTTAAAAAAGCGCTCTGGGCTGACATATCCTTGCCAAGTTTTTCAAGGGCCTGGGTTTTTGAAATAAAGGTAATGGTATCAACCTGCCCCAGATTGTTGAGCCGCGTTTCCAGCCCGGGCAGCATATCCATGGTAAACGACTCATTCAAATAAATCATGGCCCGTCCGCCCTGATTCCAGGATTCAATCACCCGGCTGGCATTTTCAAAAAAAAGCAGAAACAGGCTGACAACCAGTATTGAAAGCGAAATGGTGATGATCGTAATCAGATTCAAAAACCGGTTGGACCTGATATCAGTCAGCGCTTTTTTAACAAAATGGGTCATTTCCCATCCCCCCTGACATCTCCTACAGCATGGTTGCTGTCCGCTGAATCACGCCGTCATTAATTTCAACATTCCGCCCCCTGACCGAGCTTTCCAGGAGGTGAAGGTTGTGGCTGGCAACCAGTACGGTTGCACCTTTTTTGTGGTATTCCATTAAAAAATCAAGAATGGCCTGGGCTGATTTTGCATCCAGGCTGCCCGTGGGTTCATCTGCCAGTATAATTGAGGGCTCACCGACAACCGCCCGTGCCACAGCCACCCGCTGCTGTTCTCCGCCGGACAGTGTCGGAGGAAACATTTTGGCTTTTTTTTCCATTCCCGTGGTCCGGAGTACATGCATGACTTTCTTTTTAACATATGACGGTTTCTGCCCGGCTGCCTCAAGAACAAGGGCAACATTTTCATACACAGTGCGGTTCGGAATCAGTTTAAAATCCTGGAAGACCATGCCAAACCGCCGTCTCAACACGGGCAGCCTTGATGAAGATATTCTGGCCAGGTTCATGCCGTCGATCAGGATCTGGCCTTCGGACACTTTTTCAGCCAGGTACAATACTTTGAGAAGGGTTGATTTACCGGCCCCGGACGGACCGGAAATAAAAATAAACTCCCCCTGCTCTATATCCAGAGAGATATCGTTTAAGGCCAGTTTCCCGTTATACCGTTTACTGACATTAAACAGTCGTATAATGGTATTCTTCTTTTCTGTGATATCCATCTTCTTTGTTTTTATTTTTCCGCACTTACCTAAATTGACTGCAAATGAATTTACTGATATAAATGGCTCGTGTCAAGGAGTGCTGCAAAACAGTTTTCCTTGCATTAAGCCTTCACTGTTACCGTAAAACGGCTTCTTCCACTCAGTGAAGGCTTTTATTTATTAAAACGCTCTCCATGCAGAGCAAAAAATCAACCCATGGTTGATAGGAACAGGATAACCCAATGATTTTATTTGATTCCCACTGCCACCTGGACGACAAATCCTATCACAAGGATTTGGACGAAGTTCTTTCCCGAGCAGAAGAAGAACAGGTCCGGGGCATCATGGTGGTGGCCGTTGATCACAGTTCAGCACAAGAAGCCATCCGGATTGCCCGGAACTACAGCCACATTATCACTTCAGTGGGCATCCATCCCCATGATGCAAAACACTCCAGCCAGGATGGAATTCAGGCCCTGGCGGTCCTTGCCCGTGAAAATGCCTGTGTAAAAGCCTGGGGAGAAACCGGCCTGGATTTCAACCGGATGTTCTCCCCCCAAAAAGATCAGGAAAACAGCTTTATTCAACAGCTTGAAGCGGCAGGCCGGCTTGACCTGCCCCTGATTTTCCATGAACGTGACTCTGAAGGACGGTTTTACGATTTATTAAAAGCCCACGGCCCTTCCACCCGCAAAGGGGTTGTTCACTGTTTTTCAGGCACTAAAGAAGAATTGTTCAAATACCTTGACCTGGGATACCATATCGGCATCACCGGTATTTTAACCATTAAAAAAAGAGGGGAATATCTGCGGAATCTTGCCCCCCTTATCCCTGAGGACCGGATCCTGATTGAAACCGATGCTCCGTACCTGACGCCGGCCCCTCAGAAAAATAAAATCAGGCGCAATGAACCTGCATTTGTAAAATCCGTGTTATTAAGACTGGCTGAAGTCCGGCAGGCCGACCCGGATGAACTGTCCGAAACCATTTACATGAACACCCGCAGGTTTTACGGCCTCACCGGCCGGGACGACCGTACGTAACTTAAAGCAAAACCAGTTTAGGATAATTATTCTTGAGTGTAGTTTGATCGTTCAATATTTTATGAAGCTGCTGCTGCATTTGGGTTATAATGCCAGGGTGCGCTGGAGTTCCAGCCACCGTCTTTGAATTTCCCTGTCTCTGGCTTCAATTTCCAGGTTCCGGATTCTTTCATCCTCAAGCAGCCGCTGTTTAAGTTCCAGCCACCGGGCCTCCAGCTCCTGCCTGCGACGGTTTTCATCCTCTTCCCTCTGCCTGGCAAGTGTTGCGAATAATTCGGCCTGTTCTCTTGCTCTCTCCTGCTGGAGTTCTTTTTGTTCAGCCAGTGCCTTGAGGATTTTTTCCTGCTCCAGCGCTCTTCTCTGCTCTTCTTTTTCCAGCGCTTTTTCCTGATCTTTCAACCGGGCCTCTTTTTTTTCTTTTTCTGCGGTACGTTCCTTGTTCTTGTCAGCTATTTGTTTTTCGGCCATGTCCCCGGCTTTTTTGCTCCGGTCCATCACTGCCTTTTCCCGTTGCATGGCCAGCGCACGCAGCTTTTGATCAACATCCTGTGCAGCATTCACTGGATCTTTCATCTGCTTTGCGCGTTCCTCCCCTTTTTTATACTGGGCAAGATCCAGCGGATGAAGGCGGGTGACATCTATATCAAAGGCAATGGCTGTGATAAATTGATCGGTCTGATCATCCGGGACTTTGACGATAAATGCTTTATCCCGGGAAATGTACCGCCGTATCCAGTTCCGGTAATAATAATTGTCTCCTGTCAGTACCAGCAGTTTGGGCCCTGCACCGGATGTGACCTGGATAGAATGATAAATCACCGGGGAATAGGAAAATGTTGACTGTTCTTCTTTGTAATTTTCCTCTTCAACCTGGACGATGAAATCCCTGGCCGCGACCGGCATGACCGGCACCAGTAAAACCAGCAGAATAAAAACAATGATTTTTTTCATTTTCCAAACCTGGTCATAATTAAAAATATGGGCCGAAAAAAACTATACAATATATTATAATCTTTAAATCAAATCGGCAGGACCCGGTAAATTCTTGATCATGCGGTTCTATTTTTGATTGAATGCAAGCGGCCGGGTGGGTGGTCAATTCCGAGACATCAGGCGGGTAACGGCTTTTTCAAGCCCGTCAAGGGACAACGGATACATGGGGAAAATACCGGCAATGGTCATAATTGTCTGAGTATATCCCCACATGGATTCAGAAACCGGATTCAGCCAGACAGCATGCGCAAATGTCCGGGCCAGATAATGGAGCTGTTCTATACTGGCCCGTCCGCTTCGTTCCGTGATGTGGATGGAGCCGTCGTGGGCCATGAGTTCATAAGGTGCCATACTGGCATCGCCCACAATGATCAGCCGGGTATCCGGGTCCTGCCGCGAGAATTCTGCTATACTTTTGGGTTTTTTATACCGGGCCGGGTCTTCCCAGAGATAATCATAGACCGTGTTGTGAAAAAAGAAGGTCTTTACTTCCTTGAACTGGGCCCTGGCATAATCAAACAGGGTCTGAACCACGTCAATATACGGGTCCATGGACCAGCCGCCGTTATCAATGGCCAGAATCACCTTCAGCCTGTCTTTTAGTGCCCGGTCAAAAATCAATTCTATCTCACCGCCGTTCCGGATGGTTTCCCTGATGGTCTGATCAATATTGATCCGGTCTTTCGGCCCTGCCGGGATCATGTTTCGAAGCCGTTTTAATGCCTCTCCCACATGGCTCCGGGTCAACGGGCCTGCTGTGGAATAATCTTTATAGCGGCGCTCACCCGCAACCTTGACCGCGGATTTGTTCCGGGACTCACCCCCCACGCGCATGCCGCCGGGATGATATCCCGAATGCCCCACCGGGGATGTCCCGCCGGTGCCGATCCATTTGCTGCCGCCGGCATGGCGGCCGTCCTGGTCCCTGAGCCGTGCTTTAAAATATTCGATGAGTTCATCCGGCGTCATCCGGTTGAGCTGTTTTTCATCCATTCCCAGCACATCTGCCAGCACCTTGGGATTTTTCAGCCATTCATCCAGCAATGCCCTTGCCATTTCATCGATTTCAAACCCGTCTGTTTCCGGCAGAGGAATTCCCTGGAAACGACTGGCAAACACCTGGTCGTACAGATCAAAATACCGCTCGCTCTTTACCAGTATCGCCCGGGCGCAGGTATAAAAATCATCCAGGCTCTCAATCATGCCGTTGCACAGGGCTTTTTGAAGAGTTAAAAACGCTGTGGGAGAGACCGGCACCCCCACCTGCTTCAAGGTATAAAAAAAATCTAAAAACATGATCCGCCCCGGTTAATACCGTGACCTTGCTGCGGCCGGATGTTTCACCCGTTCATAGTCCGGGCTTTTCTTAAACAGCACACCTAAAAAGGGCAGCTTTTCTTTGAGCAGATCTTTCGCCCTGAAATCAGGGTCTGATTTAAGGGCCCTGATCCAGTTGATCAATTCCCGTGTGGCAGGCTTTTTTTCAATCTGTTCAATATCACGCATGCGGTAAAAGGCATCAATGGCATTTTGGGTCAGTGTACTGTCGATATCCGGAAAATGGACATCTATGATTTTGCGCATCATTTTGGGTTCCGGGAATGCAATATGGTGAAAATTGCACCGCCCCAGGAACGGATCAGACAGATCTTTTTTTGCATTTGAGGTGATGATAATCACCGGCCGGTGGCGGGCGGTAATGGTTCTGTCGGTCTCGATGATGTCAAACTGCATCTGATCCAGAACATCCAGCATGTCATCCTGGAAATCCGTGTCTGCCTTGTCGATTTCATCAATCAGAAGTACGGTTCTTTGATCAGAGCAGAATGCCTGGCCGATTTTTCCCATTTTGATGTATTCGTCAATATTGCTCACATCTCTGTCAGAATCACCAAAGCGCGAATCATTCAGCCGTGTAAGTGTGTCATACTGGTAAAGCGCCTCCACAAGCTTCATGCTGGATTTGACATTCAAGACAATCAAAGGCATGGCCAGACTTTCGGCAATGGCGTGGGCCAGCATGGTTTTTCCTGTGCCGGGTTCACCTTTGAGCAGCAGCGGCATTTCAAGCTTCATGGAAATATTGACGATCGAGGCCAGTTCCTGATCAAGCACATATTTTCCAGCCCCTGAAAACGCATTATTCAATTCTCTGTTCATACCAGGCCTCCATTTTAATCCTCTTTTTGTGTATGTGCACTGATTTTTAAATCATAATCATGGAATTACAATTTTACAAGCCGGACGAACCGGCATTACAAAAATGTAATTTTAATTCCATTCTTCTCATATTCTAAAATATTGACAGGACCGCAGCTAAATGATAATCTTTTTTTTTACCGTGGGCAACAGACATTACTGAAGATAGGAGCAACACCATGTTCGGATTCGGACCATTAGAACTGACAATAATTCTTGTAATCATCCTGGTTATATTCGGCGCAGGAAAACTGCCTGAAATAGGCTCAGGCCTTGGGAAAGGCATTAAAAATTTTAAAAATGCAACTAAAAATCCCGAAGTAGATGAAAAAAAGGATGAGCCGGATCAAATAGAAAAAAAAGATTAATCTGCCGGCAGATATCTTCAACATAGCCGCTGTCTTTATTCAGGCCGGCGGCTGTAACCATCCTTCCTGAAACGTTCTTCTCTCTGCTTTTTTGGATTTACTATTTATAATAAATTTGTTATTTCGGTAATAGACACAAAAATGAAATTTAATATATTTGTTTTATAACATTTTTGTAATTATTTATTTGACAGCCCTCTTTTCCGTTGCATATTTTAGTTTTGAAAAGAGGAATCCTGCGCCAGTCCTGCTCTGGCACGCCCATTGCTTAATGCTTTACTGGCTAATTGGACAGTTGGCTGCATGATGATTTGATTGTGACAGCCAGGACATAAAAGCAACCGGCAGCATTGACATTGAAAATGGTATATGGACAAAACAAACGCTGACATACTGATAAAGAAAAGAAAAAACCTGATCAAGAATTTTCTTTCAGGAAAAGAACCTGATTTCTTGAAAAAATATACCGCTGTTCTGGACGAATATTTTTTTACTGTTTTTGAAAAAAGTATCTCAGCCAGAAAAATCACAGTTTCAGGCACCCCCTTTGCCATCATTGCCCTGGGCGGATACGGCAGAAAAGAACAGTGCATTCATTCCGACATTGACCTGCTGATCCTTTTTGAAAAAACCATTCCTCCTGAAGTGGAGGCTTTTGTCCAGGAGCTGCTTTATCCGTTGTGGGATACGGGTTTTGAGGTCGGTTATGCCATCCGGAATGTTGAAGAATGCATTGAAATGGGGTTTGAACGGTTTGATATTCTCACCACCATCCTGGATGCCAGATTTATCTGCGGCGCATCCTTAATTTATACCTCTTTTATGGAGCAGTTCAGGATTGATCTCACAACCCGGCATTTTAAAGACACCCTGAACTATCTGTATGAACATGGTGAAAAACGGCATTTTGATTTTGGCGATTCAACCTATCTGATCGCACCGGATCTTAAATCCGGGTTCGGCGGGTTAAGAGACTATCACACCCTTTTATGGTACGCCAAAATCAAATCAGGGATCAAAACCCGCAGAGACCTGGAACATTACGGATTTTTATCCCATTTTGAGTCTAATGCGCTTGAACAGGCCCTGGCCGTTATCTGGAAAATCAGAAATTTCCTGCACCATGCCACCCAGCGCAAATGCGACACCCTTCATTTTGAATACCAGACCGAGCTGGCCGGCCTGCTGGGATACAGGACAAAGAAAAAGCAGCCTGATGTTGAAGCATTCTTAAGCCATCTTCATACAAGCATGGATTTTTTAAAACAGATCAACCAGATCACCTTTGAAGATATTCTAGGCAGTGTCCGTATTAAAAAAGGGACATCAGAACCGCGCCCCACAAAAACCAACGGACTGGTCATTAAAAAAAGACGCCTTTACTTTGCCAATACCGTTGCCGTGCTCCAGGACCCGACCATCCTTTTGAAAATATTTCTGGAAAGCGGCCAGAAGAAAATCCCGCTTTCCATTGAAGCCAGACGGATTGTCAGCGAATTTCTGCACCTGGTGGACGATGAAATGCAAAAGGACCCGGCATGTATTAAGGTATTTAAAAAAATAATGTCGCTTTCCTACTGGGAGTTTAATGTATTAAATGTCATGCTGGCCACGGGAATCCTTGAAAAATTCATACCGGAATTTTCATTGATTGCAAACAAAATCCAGTACAACCATTACCATCTCTTCCCGGTGGATAAACATTCGGTTCGATGCGTCCAGGTCGTTAACAGCTTCAAGGACGATAGCGATTCGACCAATAATCATCTTTACCATTCTGTTTTTAAAGAAGTCAGAAATAAAAACCTTCTTTACTTTGCAGCCCTTCTCCATGATATCGGCAAGTCAGACCCTGCCAAAGAACATTCCAAGGCCGGCGCAGTCATTGCCAGGCCCATTCTTGAACGATTCGGGTTTAATCCCTCGGAAGTGGACGACGGAACCTTTCTGGTGGAACATCACCTGGCCCTTGTTAAAACCGCCACACGCCGGGACATTTTTGACGAAGAAACCGCTGTTCAGATGGCCAATAAAATCGGCAAAATCCGCCTTCTCAGAATGCTTCTGCTGCTGACAGTGGCCGACTCCAAGGCCACCGGCCCGAAAGCCTGGAACGACTGGACCGAAAACCTGATTAAAGATTTATTTTTAAAGACCATGTCCATCCTTAAGAAAGGGGACCTGGCCAGTAAAAAAGTCCAGAAGATCATTGAACGGAAAAAATCCGATGTTCTCAAACTGCTCAGGGAAAGCTGGCGGGAAGAAGAAACAAGCGAGCAGCTTGAATCCATGTCCAGACGATACCTGGTTGATGTTCCGGCAGAAATCATTGTTGACCATATTAACCTGTACCGGAACATCGGAGACCAGGATTTTGCCTGGCAGATTTCAAAAGAAGAACATTCAGACATCCGGACGGTTTCCATCTGCGGGAAAGACAGGCCCGGCCTGTATTCAAAAATTGCCGGCGTCTTTTTTTTAAACGGCCTGGACATTGTCGCGTCCCAGGCCTATCTGTTCGGAGACAACCATGCCCTGGATATTTTCAAGGTACACCCGCCCCAGGACCGTATATTTGAAAAAGAAAAATGGCAGAAAGCTGAAAAAGATCTGATCAATGCCATTAACAACGATCATTTCCTGGACAACGCCCTGGATAAAATTCCACGGACACTCAGGATTCCGTCAGGCAAAGCGCCTGAACCCAGCCGGGTAAGAATCGACAATGAAACATCAAGCTTTTTTACCATTATTGAAGTCATTACCTATGATTTTCCCGGACTTTTATTCTCTATTACCAATGCACTATACCGAAACGATCTCAACGTTAATGTGGCCATGGTGGCAACAAAAGTTGACCAGGTCGTGGATGTGTTTTATATAAAAAGCCTTGAGAATGATGCAAAAATTGAAAACGAAGCAAGACTTGAACAGATCCAGAACGCTATCTTAGAAAGTCTTCCACAAATACATGCAAAGGAGGTTAGCAATGAAAAAAATTGAGGCCATCATTAAACCATTTAAATTAGATGATGTCAAAGAAGCCTTAAGCGAGATCGGCATTTACGGCATGACAGTCACTGAAGTCAACGGGTATGGCCGCCAGAAAGGACACAAGGAGATATACAGGGGCGCTGAATATGTTGTGGATTTTGTCCCCAAAATTAAAGTTGAAATCGTTGTCAGCGATGAACGGGCAGATGAAACGGTTGAAACAGTAAGGAACGCTGCAAACAGCGGCAAGATAGGAGACGGCAAGATCTTTGTTCTTCCAGTGGAACAGGTGGTCCGGGTCAGAACTGGAGAAACAGGAACTGAAGCTCTTTAAATATATACATCTAAACTTAATATTTTATGAAAGGAAGTAACATGACACCCCAAGAAGTACTTGCAATGGCAAAAGAAAACGACATCAAAGTCGTTGACATTCGTTACATGGATTTTATCGGCACCTGGCAGCATTTTTCAGTGCCTGTTTCAGAACTGACTGAATCCGTATTTGAAGACGGTCTTGGTTTTGACGGTTCCTCCATGAGAGCATGGCAGAACATTGACAACTCAGACATGATCGTTATCCCGGAACCCGGTACAGCTCAGATTGATCCTTTTTTCAAAGAGCCCACACTGGTTCTTCTGGGCAACATCCATGATCCGGTTACCCAGGAAGCCTATTCCCGTGACCCCAGGGGCATTGCAAAAAAAGTAGAGCAGTACATCAAAAGCACCGGCATCGGCGACACCATTTTTGTAGGACCGGAACCTGAATTTTTTATCTTCAGCAACGTCCGCTACCAGTCCGAACCCCATGCGTCCTTCTTTGAGATTGATTCTCCGGAAGCCAACTGGAACACCGGTTCAGACATCGGCCCCAACCTGGGTTACAAAATCCGTCCCAAACACGGTTATTTCCCCCTTCCCCCGGCCGACCAATACCAGGATATGAGAACTGAAATGATGCTGACCATGGAAAAACTGGGTGTTACCATGGAATGCCAGCACCATGAGGTTGCCTCTGCCGGACAGTCTGAAATCGACCTTCGGTTTGACTCCCTGGTCAATATGGGTGACAGCCTGGCATGGTTCAAATATGTATTGAGAAACGTAGCTGCAAAATACGGCCACACTGTTACATTTATGCCAAAACCGTTGTTCAATGACAACGGAACCGGCATGCATACTCACATGAGTTTCTGGAAAGACGGTCAGCCCACGTTTGCAGGCAATAAATATGCCGGCATGTCCCAGGAAGCCCTGTGGGCCATCGGTGGTATCATCAAACATGGTTCAGCCCTGTGCGCCATTACCAACCCCACCACCAACTCTTACAAACGTCTGGTACCGGGATTTGAAGCACCTATCAAACTGGCTTACTCTTCCAGAAACAGAAGTGCTGCCATCCGTCTGCCCATGTACTCCAGCAACCCCAAAGCCAAACGGCTTGAGTTCAGAACCCCGGATCCCTCAGCCAACGGTTACATGGCATTCTCCGCCATTGCAATGGCAATGATCGATGGTATCCAGAATAAAATCGATCCCGGCGATCCCATGGATAAAAACATTTATGATCTGCCCCCGGAAGAACTGGCAGAAATCCCATCTGCTCCGGGTTCCCTTGAAGAAGCACTTCAGGCACTTAAAGCAGACAGCGACTTCCTGCTTAAAGGCGATGTCTTTACCCAGGATGTTCTGGACTACTGGGTTGATTACAAGATGGAAAACGAAGTTAAAGAAGTTATCAGCCGTCCTCATCCCCATGAGTTCGAGCTGTACTTCTCAATCTAATTTTCTTTAAAGATTAGATAATTAAACCGCACCCGGCCATTGCAGGATAATGGCCGGGTGTTTTTGTCTGCAGGATTTTTTTAATGCAATCCTGTTCAAAATACGATATAAGAAAACAGCGTTTACAGCCACGGACCAACCACCTGGTTGCCATCCCTGGCAGCACACATAAAATAAACCGATCATAATGTTTGGATTAAAAGATGACCCTGCTGAAAAACAAATGGATCCTGCCCGTCGTGCTTGTCCTGCTCTTTTCCCTTCCCCTGGCAGCACAGGAAATCAAAAAAGGCCATGAGTTTGACAACCTTATCCAGCGCCTGATCAAGGACGGATTTGATAAAAACGAAATGCATCATCTGTTTTCCAAAAAAAGCGTTTTCTTTAATCCCAGGGGCGTAAGCCGCTTTTTTATTCATACGGAATCCAGCCTGAACTATGATCAGTTCCTCTCGGAAAAAGCCATTCAAAGCGCTGCTGCCTATCTTAAAAAACATGAAAAAACCCTGGACCGTGCCCAGAAAGCCTATGGTGTGGATAAAACCGTCATCACGGCCATCCTCCTTGTGGAAACCCGCCTGGGCGCCTATCTTGGCAAACGCACCGTCATCAACACCCTTGCCACCATGGCCTCCCTGACCGATGACCGGCTGATAAATAAGATATGGAACGATATCCCGGACACTAAAAAGCCCGGAAAAAAGGCTTTTCTGAAAAAAGTCAAAACCCGGTCAAAATGGGGATACAATGAACTCAAAGCCCTGATCAAATATTCCCGGCAGCAGAAAATTTCCCCGGAAACCATCAAAGGCTCCTATGCCGGTGCCATGGGCATTTCCCAGTTCATGCCCTCAAATGCCCTTGCCCTTGCTAAAGACGGCAACAATGACGGAAAAATCGATTTGTTCACCCATGAGGACGCCATCTTCTCCGTTGCAAACTACCTCAAGCGCAACGGCTGGAAATCGGGCATCCCCAGACAGAAACAGCATAAGGTCCTGTTCACTTATAATCACAGCAATTATTATGTAGACACCCTGCTTAAAATTTCAGACAAACTTAAAGGATAAAAACAAACCCCATGGATAAAACCATTCTTTACATCCTGATTACATTTGCCGTCTCGTTCGGCCTGACCATGCTCGCCCTGGTCGATATTATTCTCAAAGAGTTCAAATCAACAAAAGAAAAAATCATCTGGCATTTTGTTGCAATCGTCCCCATCTTCGGCTGGCTGATTTATTTCATTTTCGGTGCCCGTAAAGGACAGAAACGCAAAACCTGATTGACATCTCCCCTGCATTAATATAAATATAGGTAACTTTTTTAAGGTCCCATCGTCTAGCGGTCAGGACGCTGGCCTCTCACGCCGGAAACCCGGGTTCGATTCCCGGTGGGATCACCAAGAACATTAAAAAGGATTTCAGCAATTTGGTTGAAATCCTTTTTTGCTTCTCCGGTCCGCCTCCGGCCCTCTGAAAATTTTTGCTTTGCTATTCTCGATTTTTTTAAAATTTACCCAAGCCTGCTCGTAAATTGATTGAAGTTCAATATCATTCTCAGCAAGTAATGAATCCTGAAGGCCAAATCCTAGATTTTTATTTATGAGATACTTAAACAAGGGGTTAAATTCAGATAACAGCACTGGTGGCAAATCAACATACTTTTTTTGACGAAAAAATTTTAGATAATACTCGAGCAGAGCAATATTGAATCTGATTAATTTTATGGCTTCATTTTCAATTTCTCTTGAATTATTTGCCAAATCTCTAAAATGAAATATACAACTCAAAACCAAATCACGAATGGTTGATTTTAACTCATCGAATTCATGAACATTCTTTTCGCCTATTAATTTTCGGAATTGATTGATTTGCTTCAGTACACCGTAAATTTTTGTATGGACATAGCCCTCTTGC
>JBNKNP010000224.1:0-20044 GCA_050293905.1 Desulfobacteraceae bacterium
AGCAGCAAAGGCAAGATGACGTTTGAAACCTGGATCAACAATTATGACCTTACGGACTTTGATTCTTTACTTGAACGGTTCATTGAAGATACCAGCGGGATTGACGATGCCAAATATAAAGAATTTTTAAAATTTGTAGAATAAGAATAAATGGCTGGGACAAAAAACCGCAACAGGTCACAAGATGTGACATGCTGCGGTTTTGTATTAATTGATTACAGCAAAAGGATATGTGCTTACTTAATCGTCTTGAACCGTCATCATGGTTGCAGGATCAAGCTTGTATTTCCGGTTGGTTCTGGCACCGTCCTTGAGGATAACCGCTTCTATCTTATCTTCAACCGGGTTCAGGTTGATGGCTTTGTCAAACCGGTCTTTATAATTCTCAAGCTGGACAGGGAGGCCGTCTGAACACAGGTTTTCTTCCCTGTGGGTTTTCATTGAAAGCCAGATAAAAATGGAAAATTCCTTGTTGATTGATTCCAGCTCATCCATAACTGATGAGACATCTGTGTCAAAATCAAGGCCGTCAATGATCATGATCGTTGGCAGGGGAAGATCAGCCTTTTTAAAACTTTTTAAATAATCTTTGATTTTATCAGTATCAAAAGTGGATTCATTGTAACAGATACCCACTTTATTGGTGTTGATATCATCCCAGAGCCTGACCGCTTTCTGGGGATCCACATAACCGATGGAATCAACCAGATTGGTATAGCCTTCATGGTAGCGGATGTTGATTTTTTCGATCGGATCATCCAGGCTGATATGCAGTATTTTTTGATTATCAAGAAGCTGGGTCAGGGCAATCTGGACCAGAAAGCTGGTTTTCCCGACACCTGCCCGGGATAAAACAGCACCAAAGCTTCCGTCTACAACATTTTCAATGCCGATGGTTTTAGCCACCGGACTTCTGAGAATGAGGTCTTTTCTTAACATGTTCCCTCTCTTTATTTATATGGCCTTCTTATTTTGTTTGAGCGTTTTCTTCCTGTTTTTTACGGGCAATCTCTTCTGAAACAGACTGCGGCACTTGTTTGTAGGTTGAAAATTCCATGGTAAACTGGGCTTTTCCCTGGGTGGCGGATCGAAGAACAGTGGAAAAACCGAACATATCCGACAGCGGGACCTGGGATTCGATCACAGACATGACGCCTTCTTCCTGGGACCCCTGGATAATGCCTCTTCTCTGGTTGATCAGCCCCATGCAGGCACCCTGAAATTCATTGGGTGTTTCAATCACCACTTTCATGATCGGTTCTTTAATTACCGGTTTTGCCTTGGCATATGCTTCAAGAAAAGCGCCTCTGGCAGCGGACTGAAATGCCATTTCAGAAGAGTCTACCGCATGAAACGCACCGTCATCAATAGTTACTTTGATGCCGGTAACCGGGAACTCAAGTTTAGGACCTTTTTCCATGCAGGCTTCAAAGCCTTTTTCACAGGCCGGAATGTAATTGGTGGGGATTCTGCCGCCGGTAATTTTATTTACAAATTCGAATTCTTCTTCACAGGGCTCGATAAAGCCTGCCACGCGGCCGAACTGACCGGCACCACCAGTCTGTTTTTTGTGAGTATAATTAAACAGGGCTTTTTTGGTGATGGTTTCGCGGTATGCTACCCTGGGCTGACCGGTTTCAACTTCAGCACCGTATTCCCTTTTCATCCGTTCAATATAAACTTCAAGGTGAAGTTCTCCCATTCCCTGGATAATGGTATCTCCGGTTTCATGATCCACATAGGTTTTAAAAGTCGGATCCTCTTTGGTAAACCGGTTCAGGGCTTTGGACATATTGATCTGGGCTTTATTGTCTTTCGGAATGATAGACAAGGAAATAACAGGTTCCATAATATGCATGGCCAGCATGCTGTAATTGATCTCCGGAGAAACAAAGGTGTCACCGGAGGCACAGTCAACGCCGAACATAGCGCCAATGTGACCGGCAGGAATGGCCTCCACTTCTTCCATCTGGGAAGAATGCATGCGGATCAGACGGCCGGCCTTGATCTTGCGGCCGTCCCTTGAGTTAATCAGGGTGTCGCCTTTATTGATGCATCCCTGGTAGACACGGATATAGGTCAGCTGACCATATTTGCCGTCTTCAAGTTTAAAGGCCAGGGCAACCGTGGGTTTGTCAAAGTTGCTTTCTAAAATGACGGCTTCTTCATTGTTGTCCATATCAATGGCTTCATTCTGAATGTCCAGCGGGGAGGGAAGGTAGTTGATAACCGCATTCAACAGGGGTTGAACCGCCTTGTTTTTATAGGCTGATCCCAGGAAAACAGGGGTCATTTCCCTTGCAATGGTCCCGGTTCGGACCGCTTCCATGATCAATTCTTCCGTGATGGGTGTTTCTTCCAGGATCGCGTCAGTAAGATCTTCGGAGAACAACGAAACCGCATCGACCATTTCTTCCCGGGCAGCCTGGGCTTCGTCAAGCCGGTCGGCAGGAATATCTTTTTCCACCATTTTTTCACCATTATCACCTTCAAAATAATAGGCTTTCATGGTGACCAGATCAATAATGCCTTCATGTTTGTCTTCAAGACCAATGGGAAGCTGCATCATGACGGAATTATGTCCGAGTTTATCTCTTAGCTGGGCACTGACCTTTGACGGATTTGCACCGGATCTGTCGCATTTGTTTACAAATGCGATACAGGGGACTTCATATCGTTTCATCTGCTGATCAACAGTAATGGACTGGCTTTGAACGCCGGATACGGAACAAAGGATCAATACAACACCATCCAGCACCCGCAGCGAGCGTTCAACTTCAACTGTGAAATCAACATGGCCCGGTGTGTCGATAATATTGATATTGTGTTTATTCCATTCGCAGTAGGTGGCGGCTGAAGCAATGGTGATTCCTCTTTCCTTTTCCAGTTCCATGGAATCCATAACAGCGCCGGTACCGTCCTTACCCCTGACTTCGTTAATCTGATGAATTCTGTCCGTATAAAACAGAATTCTTTCGGTCAGTGTGGTTTTCCCCGAGTCAATATGGGCACTGATCCCGATGTTTCTGACTCGTTCAAGGTCTCTGATCATTTTAACTCATCCTTAAAAATAAAAAATATTCATCTTTACAAACAATTATTGAATACGATTGTTATAAAAGTTCCGGTTATTTTATTATTGCTAATTTATGTTGATTTTGTTAGTGTGAATCCGAAAGTCAAATATAGCTTTTAAAAGCGATAATAATATTATAAAATTCCTTGTTTGTCAAGCAAATTAATAGTTTCCAAATAAAAATTCTCCATGGCATCTTTTAAGACAGAACTCTTTAAATCACACATTTTCAAAGCATGCCGGGCCATGGAGTTTAATATCTCACAGGAACAGGCCGACCAGATGACGCTTTATGCAGAACATCTGGCAACCTGGAATAAAAAGATTAACTTAACCGCCATTACCGACCCTCGCCAGATGGCTGAAAAACATTTTATTGATTCCATGGCCGTTGTTCCTTTTATAAAACCTGATGCCTGCCTGATTGACATGGGTTCCGGTGGCGGGTTCCCGGGAATTGTCATTAAACTGATGCGGCCGGATATAAAGATAGTACTCCTTGATTCGGTTCGAAAAAAAATCAGTTTTTTAAAGCATATCATCCGGTTGCTTGAACTTAAGGATATTGACGCTGTCCAGGCCAGGGCGGAAGATATTTGCCGGGACGACGCCTTTGCCGCTCAATTTGACGGTGTAATTTCAAGAGCATTTGCCGATCTGTCAAAATTTATTGACCTGGCCCGTCCATTCATCAAAAAAGGCGGGGTTATTTATGCCATGAAAGGAAAACATGGACCGGATGAAATAACGTCAGGCATAAAAAATAATCATAAAATAGAAATTCATACGTATCAACTGCCGTTTGAAAACAGCATGCGGTCTGTGATCACGATCAGTTAAGGAGGGCTTATGCGGGCTCATTATTTACAGCATGTACCGTTTGAAGGACTGGGAAGTATGGAATCCTGGCTCACCGCCAGAGAGTGGGAAATCACCCGGACCTGTTTTTTTGAATCCGATTCCCTGCCGGACCCTGCCGGCATTGATCTGCTTATCGTCATGGGCGGCCCCATGAGTGTAAATGATGAAGGCCTGCTTCCCTGGCTTGTAAAAGAAAAACAATTTATTAAAACAGTGATTGAGTCGGGTCTGCCTGTTCTGGGGGTCTGTCTGGGCGCGCAATTGATTGCCAGTGCCATGGGATCTGCCGTATTTCAAAATAAGACAAAGGAAATCGGGTGGTTTCCCATCACAGGCACTGCCGGCTCAGACCCTTCCTCTTTTCGGTTTCCCGACCGTCTGGATGTATTTCACTGGCATGGTGAGACCTTTGATCTGCCTGAAGGCGCAAGTCGTCTTGCCAGCAGTGCGGTGTGCAAAAACCAGGCTTTCAGACTCGGAAATAAGGTGATCGGGCTTCAATTCCATTTAGAAACCACACCGGAATCCGCACAAAATATTGTTACCCATTGCAGGGATGAGCTGGTGCCTGCACCATATATCCAGACTGAAAAACAGATTCTGACTGCAGATTCCAAAAAATATGAACAGGCCAACCAGTGGATGGATAAAATTCTTTCGTTTATCACCGCAGCCGATTAAAACGATATAAATACAGGGCTTCCAAACATATCCTAATTGATCAATTCCCCTGATATTTCTTGACAATTTCCCGGTTTGGACATACAAAGAAAAGTTCAATAATTGAATAATAAAAGATCCGAATATCGGAGGAATAATGGATTATAAAGAAACCTTGAACCTGCCATCGACTAAGTTTGCCATGAAGGCAAACCTACCCCAGCGCGAACCTGCACAGTTGAAAGAATGGGAAGCAAAAAAAATATATGAAAAATTAAGAGAACAGTCAAAAGACAGAGAAAAATTTATCCTCCATGACGGTCCTCCGTATGCCAACGGCCATCTTCACATGGGTCATGCCATAAATAAAATATTAAAAGACATCATTATCCGGTCCCGTCAGATGGCCGGATACAATGCCCCGTATGTACCGGGCTGGGATTGCCACGGCCTTCCCATTGAGCATAATGTAGATAAAAAGCTGGGCAAAAAAAAACGGGATATGACAGATGTCCAGGTGAGAAAGGAATGCAGATCTTATGCAGCCCGGTTTGTGGAGATTCAAAAAGAGGAGTTTAAACGCTTCGGTGTAATGGGAGAATGGGATGACCCTTATTTGACCATGAATTATCCATATGAGGCAAGGATTGCCAAGGAATGCGGTGAATTTGCCCTGTCCGGTGACATGTTTTTAGGGAAAAAACCCATTTACTGGTGCTGTTCCTGCCAGACCGCTCTTGCTGAAGCTGAAATTGAATATGAAAATCATACCTCACCGTCCATTTATGTTAAATTTCCGCTGAAAGATGGTCTGTCCGATCTTCTGCCGGATTGCAGCGATGACACGTTTATGGTCATCTGGACCACCACCCCCTGGACCCTTCCGGCTAATTTAGGGGTCTGTCTTCACCCTGATTTTATTTATGCTGCCGTAAAAACACAGGACCATGGGGTGCTTATCCTGGCAAAAGAGCTGGTCGAATCTGTCATGGAAACATTCGGATTTGAAAACTATACCATTCTCAAGGAATTTTCCGCCCTTGAACTTGAAAATAAACGGTGCAAACACCCGATCTACGACAGGGATTCCTTAATCATTTTAGGCGACCATGTGACTCTGGACGCCGGTACCGGGTGTGTTCATACTGCTCCCGGCCATGGTGCGGACGACCATATTGTGGGTAAAAAATACGGTCTGGACTGCTATTCTCCGGTTGAAGACAACGGCGTGTTTTCACAAGATGTCGAACATTTTGCAGGCCAGTTTATTTTCAAGGCCAATGAAAGCGTGAATGAAAAACTTTCCAGCCTGAACCTGCTGCTGAAAAATGAGAACCTGTCCCATTCCTATCCCCATTGCTGGCGATGCAAAAACCCGGTTATTTACAGGGCAACACCCCAGTGGTTTATTTCCATGGACAAAATGGATCTGCGCAGCAACAGCCTGAAAGAAATCAACAATGTCCAATGGATCCCCTCCTGGGGCAGGGAGCGTATCTTTCTGATGATTGAAAACCGCCCGGACTGGTGCTTGTCCCGTCAGCGCTCCTGGGGTGTTCCCATCCCGGTTTTTCACTGCAAAGACTGCAAAGACATTTATGTAACCAGAGAATCTGTAGATAAAATTCACGATTTATTTACGGAACACTCTTCAGACATCTGGTTTGACAAGGATGCGACATTTTTAATGCCGGAAGGCGCTGTGTGCAAAAAATGCGGTTCCACCCAATTTTCAAAAGATCACAACATCCTGGATGTCTGGTTTGATTCAGGGGTCAGCCATGCAGCGGTTCTTGAAGAAAGACAAGGGCTTAGCCGGCCTGCGGACATGTATCTTGAAGGCAGTGACCAGCACAGGGGATGGTTTCATTCCTCCTTGCTAACTGCCGTGGGACGGACCGGCCATGCACCGTATAAAGCTGTATTAACCCATGGCTTTGTTGTGGATGAAAGCGGCCGGAAAATGTCCAAATCCGTGGGAAATGTTGTGGCCCCGGACTCCGTGATCAAGCAGTACGGAGCCGATGTATTAAGATTATGGGCAGCCTCGGCTGATTACCGCCAGGACGTTTCCATTTCCAATAATATTATTAAACAATTATCAGATGCCTACCGCAGGATCAGAAACACCTGCCGGTTCATGCTGGGTAATTTCAATGATTTTAATTTAACTAAAGATCTGCGCCCGGTGGCCGGCATGTCCGAACTTGACCGGTTCATCATGCACCGGCTGCACCATGTGGTTAACAGGGTGTTGACTGCTTATGATAAATATGAATTCCATACGGTCTACCACACCCTTCATCACTTTTGCGTGGTGGACCTGTCTTCGTTCTATCTGGATATTATTAAAGACAGGCTTTATACATCCAGGGCGGATGATCCGCTTCGCCGCGATGCCCAGTCTGTGATGGCCATTATATTAAATGCCGTTGTCAGAATGATGGCCCCGATTCTTCCGTTCACGGCTGATGAAATTTTCAACCACATGCCAAAGGCTGCGGACTCAAAAGAAAGCGTTCATCTTGAGCCCATGGTAGAACTGGATCATGAGTGGAAAAATGATCAATTGTCTCTCAAATGGGAAAACATTCGTGCGCTGAGAGCTGAAATGACCAAGGCGCTTGAGGAAGCCAGGACTCAAAAAATGATCGGTCACCCTCTGGATGCCGATGTACAGATCCAACTGCCGGACTCTGAGTTGAAAACCCAGGTTGAAAACTTAACGGAAAGTTTAAATGATATCTTTATTGTTTCCAAAGCAACACTGGTGGAGAAACTGGACGAATCTGCCTATCAGGGAAAGGAAATTGAAGGGCTTTTCATAAAAGTAACCAAGGCAACCGGGGAAAAATGCGGAAGGTGCTGGCGTTACGACGATACCATTGGAACAGATACAGACCATCCCGACACCTGTGAGCGATGTGCGACAGTATTAAAGCAGATCATAAAATGACGACTCTTATGAAAACCCGCACGCATTTGCAGATGAATATCTGGACTCGGCTGGCCCTGGTGGCCGGCCTTGTCACGGTTGCCGACCAGGCAACCAAGTATGTGATAAAAACCCAGATGCTGCTCCATGAACAGATTGCAGTGATTCAAAACCTGTTCAATATTACCTATGTCATGAATCCGGGCGGGGCGTTCGGCTTTTTTGCAGCCGGATCCCCAGGGATTCGAAAATTTATCTTTTTGTTTCTTTCTTCCATGGTTGCATTGTTTGTGATCTGGTTTTATCACCGGTGCGCCAGGGATTATCATTTTTTATCCTTTGGGCTGGCATTGATCTTCGGCGGAGCAGTGGGCAATCTGATCGACCGGTTCCGATATGGAATGGTGGTAGATTTTCTGGATTTTCATATCGGGTCCGCGCACTGGCCGGCCTTTAATGTTGCTGATTCAGGCATTACCATCGGCATGGGGATTTTGATCTATCACATACTGTTTAAAAAATTTCCGGATTTTTAACCTGCTCTTAAAATTGAGGCGCTATGCATCCAATCCTTTTTGATCTCGGCAAATTTCATCTCTATACCTATGGGCTTTTTATTGCCATCGGATTTGTAACTGCTATTTTTGTTTCCCAGAAACTTGCCGCTTCTTCAGGAATCAAGGACCAGGTGATTTCAGATATTTTTTTTATCATCCTGATTTCCGCACTCGTCGGTGCCAGAACCTTATATGTCATTATCGGATTTGATGCCTATAAGAACAATTGGCTGGATATATTCAAAATCTGGAACGGCGGTCTGGTTTTTTTCGGCGGATTTATCAGCGCCGTCATCTGCACGGCCATCTATCTGCGCTATCAAAAACTCAACATCTGGAAGACAGCAGATGTCATTGCCCCGGGTGTGGCCCTAGGTCATTCCATTGGCCGTTTCGGCTGTTTTTTTGCCGGATGCTGCTACGGCCAAACATGTGATTTGCCGTTTGCCGTTACCTTTACTAATCCGGACAGTCTTGCGCCGCTGGGTGTGCCTTTGCATCCCACCCAGATTTATATGGTGTTGTCCAACCTGGTCCTCTTTTTCATCCTGCTGCTGGTGTTTAAGAAAAAACGATTCAACGGTATGGTGTTTCTCACCTATATCATGCTGTATTCGTTTTTCAGGTTTGTGATTGAGTTTTTCCGGGGCGATTTCAGAGGACATTTCTATTTTGATTTTATATCTCTGTCACAGGGGATTGGTCTTCTGGTCTCCATCGTGGCCCTGGCACTTATAATTAAACGGGCCAAATCGTCCAATGGCGTTAATTAAATATCATACAATTGAAAAAGAACTTGCCTCTTTACCCCAACATGAATTTCCCTGCCTGTTTTTAATCTGCGGTGAATCCTATCTGGTTAACAAAGCATTTAAAAGCCTTTGCAGCCGGCTTTCAGAAAATAAAGATCCATCCTTTTCGCTGGAAAAGCTTGACGGCCCCACAACACCTGTGGGCGATATCATTGAACAGGTCTCAACCTTTTCATTTCTATCCAGCAAAAAAATTGTTACTGTCCTTGATATTCCTTTATTTCAAGCTGATAAAAGCAGCGGATCTATTGTTTATACAGCTTCGGACATAGACCGTTTTACACAATTTATTCACGACGGCTGGCCGCCTGAGCACACTTTGATTCTGACCGTCACCCAGGCGGATAAGCGCAAGAAAATTTACAAAACAATTGATGAGTCCGGAATGATCATCGATTGCAGCGTTGCCAAAGGGGTCAGGAAAGCGGATCAGGATGAACAAAGAGCCGTCATGCAGCATGTGGCTTCCCAGGTATTGAAAAAATCCGGTAAAACCCTGGAACAACCCGCCTTTAGATCCCTGATTGACCTGACCGGGTTTAACCTGGATCTGTTTTGCCGAAATCTTGAAAAATTAACAGCATACACTGCAGACCGCCCACAGATCAGCGATCAGGACGTTCAAGCCGTTGTCATCAGAGATAGAAAAGACCCTATTTTTAATTTTACCAATGCTGTTATGGCAAAAGAAGCTGAACCGGCCCTGTTTTTTTTAAATTCTCTGCTTGAAGAAGGGCTTCATCCCCTTCAGATCTTAAAATCATTGGAAAACCTGTTTCGAAAATTAGTTTTAGTCAGTGATTTTTTAACTCATACATTTCCTAACGGCGCAAATATCGGACAAATGCCGTTTAACCGCTTTCAACAGACCATCCTGCCCAAAATTGTTGAACAGGATAAAAAAACTTTAAAAGACATCGAAGAACGTGAACTATATCTGTCAGGCACAGCGCCTAAAAAAAAAGATCTGCCGTCCGAG
Organism: Desulfobacteraceae bacterium; assembly: GCA_050293905.1. GTDB lineage: Bacteria > Desulfobacterota > Desulfobacteria > Desulfobacterales > Desulfobacteraceae > Desulfobacula. The sequence goes on from JBNKNP010000224.1 coordinate 9,881, forward strand.
CTTTTTCTTGCCCCGAATCCTAAAAATGCCTATCCTGTTTATCAGACCTTTTTAAAATCAGAAAATTTTTCACTCAAGGAACTTATTCGGGTTATATTGTTTTTAAGTGACTTAGACTATCATATGAAGACATCACAAAAAGATGCGCGAACACAAATTGAAAACCTAATTATCAAATTATGCAGCAAGGGAGGATTCGTCCATGCCCAAGAAAACCAAGATCGTCGCCACTATTTCTAATCTGAACTGTTCATGCGACTTCATTGACAGGCTGTACCGGGCCGGCATGAATGTCGTACGGCTGAACACGGCCCACATGACCCATGAGAATGCGCTTGAAGTAATAAACAATACCCGGAAGGTGTCAGATAAAATCGGCATTCTACTCGATACAAAAGGGCCTGAAATCCGTACCTGCGACAGTGAAGCTCCGCTTAAGGTCAAATGCGGTGATATCATTAAGATCAAAGGAGCACCGCTTGAAATATCCAAAGGTAATGTCATCTGTGTCTCCTATGAACATTTTGTAAAAGATATTCCGGTCGGCAGCTCCATCTTAATCGATGATGGAACCATTGCACTTGCCGTCATGGACAAATCAGAAGATTACCTGTCCTGCCATGTGGAAAACGACGGAATAATTTACTCCCGGAAAAGCATTAACATCCCTTCGGTTCATGTGACGCTGCCTGCCTTGAGCAAGAAGGATAAGGATTTTATTGAATTTGCCGCGGATCAGAACCTGGATTTTATTGCCCACTCTTTTGTCCGAAGTGATAAAGATGTGATGGCGGTTCAAAAAATTCTGGACAAGAAAAACTCTTCTATTAAGATCATTGCAAAAATAGAAAACTCAGAAGGCGTTGAAAACCTATATGAAATACTGGATCACGCCTATGGGATCATGATTGCCAGAGGGGACCTTGCCGTGGAAATACCCACTGAACAGATTCCGCTGATCCAGAAACAGATCGTAAAGACCTGTATTGAAAGAAGAAAACCCGTAATCGTGGCCACCCAGATGCTGCATTCCATGATTGAATCACCGCGGCCGACAAGGGCGGAAGTCTCTGACGTTGCAAATGCCTGTCTGGATCATGCAGATGCGCTCATGCTGTCCGGGGAAACCGCCAACGGCAGATATCCTGAAGAAGCCGTCCGAACCATGACGTCCATTGCTCTTGAAGTTGAAAATAAAAAAAGTTCCTTTATCAATATCCCTTACACCTTGTCAAATAAAGTCACGGCATATCTTGCAAAAGCTGCGGTAAAAGCATCTTTACGGTTGAATACCAAAGCCATTATTGCCGATTCCCTCACCGGTAAATCCATCCGCGCCCTGGCAGCCTACCGGGGCGACAGCCCGATTTACGCGCAGATCTATGACAGGTTGGTAATGCGGCAGTTGTCTCTTTCCTTTGGCGTGTTTGCCAATTATATTCCGATTTCAATTACTTCCTCAGAGCCGATACAGCAGGCGATCTGCCGGTTGATTGATGAACAGCAATTCCAGCCCGAGGACCTGATCATTGTTCTGGCCGGCAGTTTCGGTCCGGAGCAGGGTGCCTCATATATTGAAATCAGCTCGGCCGCAACCTTTAAAACAAAATGTATGATTCACGACAACTGATAAAAGGTCCTGCTGCAACCCGGGTAAATCCAAAATTGAACGTGATGCTTATGACATATGGCTGGGATAAAACAAACCGGCTGGGGTTAATCCGAGCGGGTGTCCGGTTTTAACCCCGGAAGGATACCACTGCGCCATATCAAATTATGGTTTAAAACTGCTGTTATAAAATATAAGGAACTTTTACATTATAGGACTTATAGACAACAAATGTTTCAACAGACCGGACACCTTCGACCCGGGACATTTCTTCAGTGTAAAATTCCAGGAGCCCAAATCCTTTTTTGAAGAGCACAAGAACCAGAAGATCATACCGTCCGGTAACCACACTGACAGATATCACCCCTTTTAATTCGCTGATCTCCGCTCCTTTTTCCACCAGGTTCATTTCAGACAGCTTGATACCAATAATGACGGTTCGATGACCGGGAACTTTTGCCGGATCCACAAGGCCGCAGATATCGAGCACACCACTTTCCTGGAGCTTGTTTACCCTTGATCTGACTGTATTTTCAGTGATAGAAAGTTTATCGGCAATCTTCTTAAATGATTTCTTTCCTTGCCTCAGTTCCCTGATGATGTCTATATTGGTGTCATCAATTTTCATTGTGTCCTCATTTCTTGTTGGCAATTAAAAATTAACGTATACTGGAAAATACTTTTTAATAGCGTTATTGTCAAATATTAATTTAAAAAATTGATGAAAAAGAAAATTTTTTATCATAATTTTTATAAATATGGAATATCACCCTTAAAAAATGCGGAATCTGCAATTGATGGCTGGCAGAAATTATGTGTGAGATCGCTTTAAAGGACGCTGGTATTCCGATTCACGGATAGAGTGGTAAGAAAAACTGTATAGGACTTATTTGACAGGCGGCTGAACTTCAAACTCTGTCATTTTATACAACAGGGTTTTATAGCTGATCTTTAGAATTTTAGCTGCCCTTGACCGGTTCCAGCCCACTTTTTCAAGAACAAAGGTAATAACTTCTTTTTCCACCCGGTCGGAGGCCAGTTTTTTGATTTTCTTCAGGGAAATATCTTCAAACAATTTTTCCGAGCTGGTGGACAGATCGACAAATTCAGAAATAATGCTTGTTCTGTCCGTGGGAAAATCATGCGGACTCATCACACCGTTTCCGGTTTGATTTTCCTCGGGTTTATCAGACGTCAGAACCTGTGTTTTTTCCTTGGGAAGTTCTTCAAATATTTTATCCCAGGAATTGATCACCATCTGTTTTTTAATACAATTTTGAAGCTGTCTGACATTTCCGGGCCAGGGATAATTGCACAGTTTCTCAAGTATTTCAGCATTCGGCTTTGATCCGTTATTATCCGGAATTTCAGACTTGTAAAGCCTGTAATAATACTCGACCAGGGATGGGATATCCTCTCTGCGATGCCGCAATGGCGGGATATCGATTTTAATGATATTGAGCCGGTAGAAAAGGTCCTCTCTGAAGGTTTTCTTGGAAATACTTTCTTCAAGATTATGATTGGTTGCAGCAATGACCCAGACATCGGTTTTAAATTCCATATCCGACCCAAGAGGAGAAAACTCGCCGCTTTGCAGGACATGGAGCATTTTTGACTGCAATGCCAGGGGCATATCCCCGATTTCATCTAAAAACAGCACCCCTTTGTCTGCAGTCAGAAATTTCCCCGGTCTTTTGCGGTGCGCGCCGGTAAACGCGCCTTTTTCATATCCGTAAAGTTCGCTTTCAAGAAGGGTTTCAGGCAATGCCGCACAATTTATTTTAACAAAATTTTTATCGGACCGGACACTTTCCATATACAGATTTTGAGCAACAACTTCTTTACCGACACCTGTCTCACCTGTGATTAATACATTCAGGCAGGTATTTGCCACATGACTAATCAACTCTTTGATTTTCAGGATCGATTTGCTGACGCCAATTAAAGGTGTGCTCATAATAATTCTTATTTCTCTTTGGTTTGGTTGTCCTGACCGATGAGCTCAGAAACAGTATTTTCTATTTTAAACAGGTCAATGGGTTTAAAAAGGACAACATCCGCTTCAGCTTCGGAAGCCAGCGCACCGGGTTGATCGCCGTATCCTGTCATGGCGATAATTTTAAGATGCGGATATTCCTTTTTGACAATGGAAATCAGTCCGACACCGCTGATATTCGGCATTACCAGGTCTGTGATCAGACAGTCGAAAAAGTTGGATTTATCTCTGAGTAATTTTAAGGCCGCAAATCCGTCAACGGCTGTCTTGACTTCATACCCTAATGAATTGAAAAATTCATAAAAAGTAGACAGAATGTCTTCGTTGTCATCAACAATCAAAAGCCTTGCCGGATCCGCCATTTTCTGCCTCGTTGTTATGGATGGTTATTGTGCCAGTTATTCATATAATAGAACGGTTTCACCTGGCAAGGAAAAAATCAAAAAATGACGAAATTGTCAACATTAATTTAAATACGAAATAAAAATATAAAAAATAAAGAGAGTAATAAAGGAATATCCTGAAAATTTACCCAATTGCCTGTACCGGAAAGCAAGTCCTCCTAAAAGAAGGCTGATACCGATCATAAAGGGGAAATGAAAATAGTGAAGATCTGCATCAATGTGCATGGGGTTGAACAGTCCCACTGTACCCATCACCAGGCAGATATTAAATAAATTGGATCCCACAACATTGCCCACCGAGATATCACTGTCGCCCCTGGCGGCAGCTACAGCAGATGTGGCAAGTTCCGGCAGGCTGGTTCCAAGAGCGACAACGGAAATCCCGATAAAAGTTTGTGATAAGCCAATTCTGGTAGCGATGACAATGGCTTCCTGGACCACAAACCTGGCACCGTATGCCAGCATAACAATACCAACGAAAATAAATGCAATGTTTTTTACCATAGAAGCCGGTGACAAGCGTAAGTTTTTGCTGGTCCGGTTTTGATCTTTTGCGGTCAGCAGTCCGTAAATTAAAAAAACCAACAGCAACCCCAATAGAATAATACCATCCTTCCGTCCGATTTCAGAATCAAGGCAGAGCAGCCAGAATACGCCGCTGATAATAATCATATAAGGGATATCAATTTTAATGGTCTGTTTTTTTATCCGGATGGGTTTGATCACAGCACTGACACCTAAGACCAGGGCAATATTGATGATATTACTACCGATAATATTGCCGATAGAAATACCGCCGGATCCCTTGATCGCTGCGACAAGGCTGACGAGAAGTTCCGGAGCAGAGGTGGCAAAAGAGACAATGGTTAACCCGATAATAACCGGCCTGACCGCAAACATGGCAGCGGTGGAAACAGCGCCTTCAACAAGAACCCAGGATCCTGCATACAAAAGAATAACGCCGGCCGCAAGTATAACCATTTGGGTGATCAAGTAATTTTCCTTGATATTATGTGATTTTTGTTAAGAAACTTGCCTAATTTTCAAATTAATATTATAAGGCGTGCATATTATATCACTGAACCTAATATAGCAATATGATAATTATACCCGCGAGGACGGCCTGATGAAAAAAAGCATAATAAGAGGTACGGGAATGTTTGTCCCCCCCCATGTGGTGACCAATCATGACCTTGAAAAAATCATGGATACATCTGATGAATGGATTCGTCAGAGAACCGGTATTGAACAGCGGTATTGGATTGATCCCGATGGGGTGACCGGTGCTTCTGATCTGGGACTTGAAGCGTCCAAAATGGCACTGGAAGCTGCCGGATGGACACCTGAAGATCTTGATTTTATAATTTTCGCCACCTTAAGCCCTGATATCATGTTTCCAGGATCCGGATGCCTGCTCCAGGCCAAACTCGGGCTTGATTCCACACCGGCCCTTGATATCCGGCAGCAGTGCACCGGTTTTTTATACGGCCTTGCCACTGCAGACGCCTATATCAAAGCTGGGCTGGCCAGGAAGATATTATTTGTCGGCGGAGAAGTTCATTCATCCGGGCTGGACAAGACAACCCGGGGCAGGGATGTAACGGTTATTTTTGGAGACGGCGCTGCAGCCGTCTGTATCGAAGGGGTTGAAACAGATACACCGGCAGGTTTAATGGCTGCATCCTTGCATGCGGACGGAAATCTGGCAGAAGCCTTAATGGTTGAACTGCCGGCATCCAAATACCCGCACAGGCTCAGACCGGACTTAGGCCTTGATGATCCAAGGTATTATCCGGTCATGAACGGAAAAGCCATATTTAAAAAAGCCGTCAGAATGCTGCCGGAAGTGATTAATGAATCTTTAACAAAAGCACAGATGAATATTCAGGACATTGATTTAATTATTCCCCACCAGGCCAATATGAGAATCAACCAGGCCCTGGGCCAGTTCTTAAAAATCGAAGATGATAAAATTTTTCACAATATCCAGAAATACGGCAATACCACGGCTGCAAGTATTCCCCTTGCCCTTCACGAAGCCATGGAACAGGGGCGGATTGGAAAACCTGGCGACAATGTCCTGTTTGCCGGGCTGGGTGCCGGCCTGACCTGGGGCAGCATTATTTACAGATTTTTATAAACTTCCCTTAAACAGGGTATCTAAATAAAACCGGGCCGCCGGATCTTCTGCACTGAATGAATATCCGGCATCCTGGTTTTTCTTTTCAATTTCTTTTCTGATTCCTGAAGCTAAAACTTTCCCTAATTCCACGCCATACTGATCAAATGGATTTACCCCTAAAAGAAAGCCTTCAAAAACTGTCCGCGCCTCGTAAAAAGAGAGCAGCATGCCGATACTTTCAGGAGATAGATCATTGATCAGAAGGGTGGAAGAGGGCCTGTTGCCGGAAAAACAGCGGGCCGGATTGGTGTCGGTTTTTCCCAAAGCCAGGGCCTGGCCCTGGGCGATCATATTTGCCCATAACTCCTGGTGATTATACACCCCTTTCGATTGAGCTGCTTTTTTACTGAAAACCGGATTGACAACGCCTATAAATTCAATGGGAAAGGCGCTTCCCTGGTGGGCGAGCTGAAAAAAAGAATGTTGGGCATTTGTACCTGGCTCTCCAAAAATTATCACACCGGTCTGGTAATGCACCGGCTCGCCGTCTTTTGTGACTCCTTTACCTAAACTTTCCATATATACCTGCTGCACGTGGGGGGCAAGTTTGCTCAACGCGCTGGCATAGGGAATGATGGCCTGGGCCGGATACTTTAAAAAATTGGAATTCCAGATGGAAATCAATGCCGCAGTCAATGGAATATTGCTCTTTTCAGGCGCTTCAAGGGCATGCTGATCCATGGTACTGCATCCTTTTAAAAACCGGTGAAATATATCAAAGCCGAAGGCAAGGCTTAAGGGCAGGCCGCCCACGGCTGAGGTCACCGAGTAACGTCCGCCGATAAAATCAAACATATGAAAGGATGCCAGAACCGGGTTGGATGGATCATCCCCCGGGCTTCCCTTGGCGGTCACCGTCACCAGATGTTTTGAAGGATCTATTTTGTGCTGGTCCATATATGAAAGCGCCTGGTTCAAATTGGCCATGGTTTCAGTGGTGGTATAGGATTTGGATATCACGATCCACAAACAGGTTTCAGGATCAATATTTTTTATGGTCTGTCCGAAATTATCAATATCAACATTGGGAATAAAATGAAGCTTGATAATCGGATCTGTAAAATGTTTCAAGGCATGATAAACAAAATCACACCCCAGGTATGATCCGCCGATGCCAATAACAACAGCATCGGTAAAGGGCCTGCCATTGGCACCGGTAATTTTGTTGTCATGGATGTTTTGACTGAATGCCCGGATCTTTGTATTTACTGCCCTTAATTGCGAAAGAACATCCACGTTATCCAGCATCAATTGTTTTTCACTGAAATCCCTGGCAGCCGTATGAAGTGCTGCTCTGTTTTCCGTGTTGTTAACTTTTTTACCAGACACCATGGATGAGTATGTTTCCCGTACCCGGGTCTCATTTGCAAGATCGACAAGGGCCGTCATGACCTGTTTATCCATTCGCTGCTTTGAAAAATCAAAAGACAATCCATCCATGTGCAATGAGAAATCATTAAAGCGATTTTCATTTTTTATCAAATACTTGAGATGATTTTCCGTCTTTTGAAAATCAGCTGACAACGTCTTTAACCTGGAATAGGCTTTTTGATGATCAAGCATTGTGCCTGGCATATCGTTCTCCTGTTGACAGTTAAGAAATTGGCGAAAACCTTGAATATCATATGTCAACGCATAGTTTCAGGTCAAGAAAAACCTTGACATATGGCTGGTTTGACCCTTAACTATACCATCATGGAAAACAATATCAATACAGCCCGGATCATAACAAAACTGATCAGAAAGGGCGTCCATATCCCAAACCCGGATTCCGTATATATTTCCGATGATGTAAATCCTGACAGAATATCTTCGGATAATGTCACCCTTTATGCAGGCACCAAAATAGTTGGTTCCCGGTCTTTAATCATGAAAAATTCCCGGATCGGGTATGAGGCACCGGTGACCCTTGAAAATACGCTTGTGGGTGAAAATACAAAGCTGCAGGGTGGTTTTTTTAAGCAGGCAGTACTGTTAGGCGGCAATACTTTTGGATCAGGCGCCCATGTCAGAGAAGGAACCATCCTGGAAGAAGAAGCAAATGCCGCCCATGCAGTGGGATTAAAACAGACCATTTTATTTCCCTTTGTTACCCTGGGCAGTTTGATTAATTTCTGCGACTGTTTCATGGCCGGCGGCACCAGCCGGAAAGATCATTCGGAAGTGGGCTCTTCATTTGTCCATTTTAATTACACCCCAAACCAGGACAAGGCGACCCCCTCAATGATGGGTGATGTTCACCAGGGTGTCATGCTTCAGTCCAGACCGATTTTTTTAGGCGGGCAGGGCGGGATTGTCGGGCCGGTCCGGATTGCTTACGGCTGCATCAGTGCAGCCGGTTCCATTATCCGAAAAAATGAACTCAATGAAAACCGGCTCATTATCAGCGGCGGACTGAAAACTTTTTCCCTGCCCAGAGCCATGGATGTATACAGCAACGTGGCCCATATTTTTAATAACAATCTGTATTATCTTGGAGGGCTTGTGGCATTAAGCAGCTGGTACAGACATATCCGTCGGCTCTTTATCTCGGATGAATTTTCTGATCTGCTGTTTTCCGGGCTCCTGGAAAATTTAAGCAATTGTATTCAGGAAAGACTGCACCGGTTTGAAATCTTCTGCAATAAATTAAATTTGTCAAAAGAAAATTTAATGAAAAAATCCAGAGATAAAACCGTCAGCTCAATTCTTATCCATGACAAAGCCATGGAAACATTTGAACAGGTTTCAAACACGATTGAAAAAATGCTGAAGACTGAAACCATAAATCAGGATGGTGAAAAATTTATCAAAAGGATTGAATCAAAAATCAACAGATCAAATAAGAATTATATAAAAACCATTAAAAACCTTGATACAAAAGAAAGAAAAACCGGGACGAACTGGCTGCAGGCCATTGAAATCAATAGTATTGAAAAATTTTTACTCTAACTTATAACCCGCCTCATTCACAAAGGTTGAGCACATGCGGGTTTATATTTTAAATCTGGAAAAAAATTATGGGAACACTTTTTGGTACGGACGGCATCAGAGGAGTTGCTAATCAATACCCGATTACCTGTGAAGTTGCAATGAAAGCGGGCAGGGCAATGGGCCTATTTGTAAAAGATAACGGATATTCCTGCGTCGTAATCGGCAAAGACACCCGGATTTCCGGGGACATGCTGGAAGCCGCTGTTGCAGCAGGCGTTGCGTCAGCAGGTGCAACCGCTCTTGTGGCAGGTGTGATCCCAACACCGGGCATTGCCTTTTTGTGTTCTGATACGGAGGATGCCGGTGCCGGCATTGTGCTTTCCGCATCCCATAATCCGTATGAGGATAACGGGGTAAAAATTTTCAAACACGGCGGAATAAAATTATCAGATGATGAAGAACAGCTGATTGAAAATTTTATTCTTCATCAAACAGATGGAATAAAAGGCGGGATTGGGAATATAAAATCTTTTGATAGCGCCCATAAAAAATATGCTCAGTTTCTGTTAAACACGTTTTCGGTAGAAAAAAAAGATAAAAGATTAAGACTCATTATAGACTGTTCAAACGGTGCAGCCTCAAGTGTTGCACCGCTTGTGTTTAATTCCGATCTCTTTGAAACACATTTTATCTACAACCAGCCGGACGGTTACAATATAAATGACGGATGCGGTTCCCAGCATACCAGTGATCTTGCAGCTCTTGTTACGCAGGAAAAAGCAGATATCGGCCTGGCATTTGACGGTGATGCGGACCGGTTGATTGCTGTGGATGAAAACGGGCAGAAAATTACAGGCGACAGTGTGCTTGCCATCTGTGCAAAATTTGCAAAAGCAAACAATCAATTGAAAAACGATATAGTTGTAAGTACAATTATGAGCAACGTAGGGTTAGGCCAATGCCTTGACAGTCTTGGTATCTCGCATATTAAATCTGATGTCGGAGACCGAAAGGTGCTGGAAGAAATGAAAAAATCCGGTTCAGTCATGGGGGGTGAGGA
>JBNKNP010000225.1:0-6009 GCA_050293905.1 Desulfobacteraceae bacterium
CATATCGAATATTTTTCAGGATCGGTCTGACCGTCAAGCAGGCTTCTGAAAGAGTCAAGGCTGAAGTGGACCAGATCCCGGAGGTTAAGAATTTCAGTCAATTCATTGTCAACTCCAACAGGGGCGTTACCCGCTAAAAAAATGAAAATCGGACTGATTGCAGGCGGGGGGCAGTTCCCTGTCCTGTTTTCAAAAAAAGCAGCTCAAAACGGATATCGCGTTTTTGCAGCAGGATTTCATTCTGAGACAGATAAACGTCTTATCAATGATGTCCAGGAACTAAAATGGCTCTATCTGGGCCAGGTTTCCAAACTCATCAAATATTTTAAACAGCATGATATCAGTGATGTGGTTCTGCTGGGCAGCATACAAAAGATCAATATTTTCAAGGATATTCGTCCGGATCTAAAGGCGCTGACATTTATCGCCAAACATGCCGGTACCCATGATGACAGTGTTTTATCGGCCTTTGCCGATCTTTTGCTCAAAGAGGGCATCAAGGTATTACCGTCCACCTTTCTTCTGCCAGAACTGATCAGTCCGGAAGGAGTCTGGACCAAAAGAAAGCCGGACAAGGCAGAGCATAAGGATATCATGCAAGGCTGGAAAATTGCCAAAGAGATCGGCCGCCTGGATATCGGCCAGTGTGTCGTGATCAGTAACGGGAGCATCCTCGCGGTTGAGGCCATTGACGGAACCGATGAAACCATCCTGCGCGGCGGGCGGCTGTCCCGGGGGAATGGCGCAGTGGTGGTCAAACGGTGTAAACCCAACCAGGATTTACGATTTGACCTGCCGGCATCGGGATACAGGACCATTGAAATTATGCATAAGTCCGGTGCCACCGTCCTGGTACTGGAAGCAGGAAAATCCATTTCCTTTGACCGTGAAAAAATGATTGAACTGGCAGATGAGTATCATATTTCGATTGTCGGAATGACGGATACACCATAAAATGACTGTCCCTGAAGCATTAAAACATATCCTGATTCTGACCGGAGAGCCATCCGGGGATTTGCACGGCAGCCGCCTGATTCAACATATCCGGCAGGCAGCACCGGAAATCTATGTTTCCGGTATCGGCGGACCGGCGCTTGCAGAACAGAACGTTGACCTGTTTTATTCCATTGAAAATCTTTCCGTTATGGGCTTTACTGAAATTCTCATGCAGATGAGAAAGATCAAGCAGGCATTTGACCGGTTTAAAAATAAACTTTCGCACCATCTGCCTGATTTGATAATTCTTGTGGATTATCCGGGATTTAATCTAAGAGCAGCCCAGTATATTAAGGAAAATTATGATATTCCGGTATTGTATTATATTACTCCTAAGGTCTGGGCCTGGAAAAAATCCCGTTTAAAAAAAATCAGGCGATATGTGGATCATGCCGCCTTGATTTTCCCCTTTGAAGAAAAAATATTTAAACAAAAAAAAATTGCCTGCACCTATGTGGGCAACCCGCTGATGGATGATTATCCTGAAACACTGTCCAGACCCTTTTTGCGTAAAAAAAGTATTCAGAACAAAGAGGATAAAAAGCTGGTAATCGGCCTTCTGCCAGGGTCCAGAAAAACTGAAATTAAGAACCTGGCCGGTATCATTGTCAATGCCGCTCAAAAAATTCAAACCCGTCATCCGGACTGCCGGATCATCATTTCACAGGCAGATGCCATTTCAAAAAAGTTTCTGCTTAACACTCTGGGCGAATGCAAACAATCGGTTGATCTTGAAATCCATTCCGGTCCTGTAAAAAAACTTATCATTCAATCTGATCTGATTATTGCAGCTTCAGGCACAGTGACTCTGGAAGCCGCCCTGTGCTGCGTGCCGACTATTATTGTTTACAAAGTTTCCGATGTCAGCTACCGTATCGCAAGATTTTTAGTCACAATCAAATATGCCGGACTGGCTAACCTGATCATGAATCAAGAGGTTATGCCCGAACTTTTGCAATACAATGCAACACCGGAAAAGATCAGCCGGACAGCCCTTTCCATGATCGATCGTTTGCCTGAATATGAAGATCAGCTTGCAGGCGTGAGAAAACGACTTGGAACTCCCGGTGCAGCAAAAAGAGCAGCCCGGATCGCTGTAAATATGATCAGGCAGCTTTGAATACAATCAAAAATAAGTGAAATGCCAACGATATAATTTGACAAACTCAACCAAAACCGATTAGAATTATTGTATATATATAACGAACACTTCGTTCATACCGAAAAATTAATATAAGGGTAGACCGTACCATTGTTAACCGTTGAATTAATCTTGCTCTTTACTTGTCTTTTTTTGTCTGCATTTTTTTCATCATCTGAAACCGCGCTGTTTTCCATCAGCAAGATCAAAGCGCTTCACATTGCAAAAGACGGGTCGAAAACCGGCCAGTTAATCTTCAGTATGAAAGAAGATTCCCATTCCCTTTTAACCACGATCCTTATTGGTAATAATCTGGTCAACATTGCAGCATCAGCCATTGCCACCTCCATGGCCATATCCTATTTTAAATCCAATGCAGTTGGCATAGCCACTGGGATCATGACCCTGCTCATCCTTGTTTTTGGCGAAATTTTCCCTAAATCCTTTGCCAATCACAATAATATCCTGGTGGCACGGACGGTAATTTATCCGCTGCTATGGCTATCCAAACTGTTTTTTCCGTTAATTTTCATTCTGAACGTTATTCCCAGGCTGCACGGCACGATCGACAACAGCCACGATACCGTGACAGAAGATGAACTGATGACCATGGTAGAAGTGGTCGAAGAAGAAGGGGAAATCAAGGAGGAAGAAAAAGAATATATTACAAATATTTTTGAGTTCGACGACACATCCTGTTCGGAAATCATGACCCCGCGTGCGGATATGTTTGTTCTTGACGCTTCCCAGCCCATGGATATTGAACAAATTCTTAAAACAGGGTACTCCAGGATCCCGATTATTGAAGACAGTATTGATCATGTTATCGGCATCCTGCATGTCAAGGATCTGTTTGCCAGTTTTCAGCGCGCCTGTGCAAAGGAAGAGTCTGACAATTCCCTGGATATCCGGAAAATAATGAAAAAACCCTATTTCATACCGGAATCAAAAAAGCTGGATTCGCTGCTCCAGGAGTTTAAAAAGAAAAAAAATCATATTGCTGTTGTAGTGGATGAACATGGCGGCGTTTCCGGCATTGTTACGCTTGAAGATGTAGTTGAGGAAATTATTGGTGAAATTGTTGATGAAACTGACCGGATGACGCCGGATATCATCCGTTTAAAAGGGCATAAGTGGCTGGTATTTGGAAAAATTGATATTGATGACTTGAATAAAGAACTTGATATTTCCATCCCTGAATCCACTACATATGATACGTTTTCAGGATTTTTTCTGGAGCAGATCGGCCGGATACCTTCGGCGGGTGATTCAATTATTCTCGATCAATGGAAAATCACTGTTAAGGACATGGACGGCAACAGGATTCAAAGCTTTATTATAAATAAAGAATAATCTTGACAGATGCACAACCCTGGGTATAAGTCATTAGTATTTATTAAATGGATGCAAATAAGGCTGGCATGAGAACTGATAATTTTTATTTTAATTTTTACAGGTATTTTTTTAATATCTTCCACAGCCTGTGGTGAGCGTATCGTCATAACACCCAAAACGCACAATAAACCGCAGCAGATCAACCGACTGATGCGGTTTTTTTTATTAACATCAACCTTAATTGGGAAGCTGTTTATTCATGAATGAAAAACAAGAAAGAGATTTAGCCCGGCTGAGGGACAAAATTGACGGCATTGATTTACAAATATTAAGCCTGATCAATGAACGTCTTGAGATCGGCAGGCAGGTGGGGGCGATAAAACGGAAAACCGGCAGCCGGATACTTGATCGTTCAAGAGAGATCCAGGTGATTAAAAATCTGCTCGAGCAAAATCAGGGGCCTGCCACACAGGAATTGCTGCAATATATTTTTAATGTGATCATCACGGCAACCCGTGAAATTCAAAAACCCATGACCATTTCCTTTTTAGGTCCCAAGGCAAGCTACACCCATATTGCGGCATTGTCACATTTCCAGCACGCAGGCGAATTTATAGCGCACCCCAATCTTTATGAAATTTTTCAGCGGGTGGATAAAGATGAGAGTCATTTCGGGGTGGTCCCCATTGAAAATTCCACAGAAGGTGCAGTCAACCACACCTTTGACCTTTTTACAGAATTTGATTTAAATATCTGTGCAGAGCATTACGAGCCTATTTCCCATGACCTGCTGTCCTTAACCGGGGAAGCCGATGATGTTAAAACGATTCTTTCCCATCCCCAGCCCATTGCACAGTGCCGGACCTGGATTCGAAACAAATTCGGCAATGCAGCAGTCATTGAGACCGGCAGTTCGTCAAAAGCAGCCCAGATGGCATCAAAGGACAAAACCATTGCAGCCATTGCAAGCCGCCAGGCAGCCCATTTGTACGGACTGCAGACAGTGGCTTCAAAAATAGAAGACCGGGCCGGGAATACTACGCGCTTCCTTGTGATCGGAAAAGAGCGGCCCGAGCCCACCGGTGATGACAAAACTTCCATCATGTTTGCCACACCTCATGTTCCCGGCGCGCTGTTTAAGGCATTAGCACCCATTGACCGGGCAGGATTGAATATGCTCAAGCTTGAATCCCGGCCCACCCGCCATCAGAACTGGAGTTATTATTTTTTTGTTGATATTGCCGGTCACCATACCGATGACATTGTCGCCAGAACCATAAAAGAGCTTGAAGCATATACATTATCGCTAAAAATTTTAGGATCTTACCCAGTGGTGAAAATAGAGGATAAATAATTGAAAACGATTACTAAAAGACAAATCAAAGACCAGTCTGTTGTGATCCCCGGATCAAAGAGCATCTCCCACCGCATGCTGATCTGTGCCGCCCTGTGTGAAAAACAATCCTTCATCGACAACCTTTTGCAGAGCGAAGACATTCTGCTGACCATGGGTGCGTTAAAGTCAATGGGAGCAGGTATTGAACACACCAAGGGTAATCAGTTCTCCGTAACCGGTTTCGGCGGGTTTCCCGTTAAAAGTGAAAAGGAAATTTACCTTGGGAATTCAGGAACTTCCATGCGTCTTCTGGCAGGAATAGCCGCCTTAGGTAAAACCCCGTATACACTCACCGGCGATTCGCGCATGTGTGAAAGGCCCATGAATGAATTGTTGGATGCCCTGACACAACTGAATATCCAGGCCGCATCAACCAAAGAAAACGGGACCCCTCCGGTCACGATCAAAGGCGGTGTACGAAAGGGCGGAAAAATAAAAATCGATTGTTCCAAAAGCAGCCAGTACCTGTCTTCTTTGCTCATGATGGGTGCATTGCTGGATGAGGGTCTTGATATTTATCTGGACAGCCCGCCTGTGTCATCACCGTATATTGACCTGACCCTGGATGTGATGGCCATGTTCAATGTCCGGGCCCGTAAAGTTTCAGATACCCATTATGAAGTACCCGGCTGTCAGCAGTACAGCCCCGGCCGGTTTGTTGTGGAACCTGATCTTTCCAATGCCGGATACTTCTGGGCCATTGGTGCGGTAACCGGCCAAATGATTTATGTGGAAAACATAAATAAAAACACCTTGCAGGGGGATATCGATCAGATCCACATCCTTGAAAAAATGGGATGCAAGCTGGTAAGGGAAGACAACCGTATCGGCATCTGCGGCAATGAATTAAAAGCTGTGGACGTGGATATGTCTGATACACCGGACGCGGTTCCGGCCATTGCGGTTGTGGCAAGTTTTGCCAAGGGAAAAACAAGGATTTCCAATATCGGCCATTTGCGGATAAAAGAATGCGACAGGATCGATGCAGTGTCTTCGCAATTAATGAAAATGGGCATCCAGGTAAACCAGGGGGATGATTATATGGAAATCATTGGCGGAGAACATAAACCTGCACGCATTGAAACCTTTAACGACCACAGAATTGCCATGGCATTTTCCATCCCCGGCCTGCTTATAGACG
>JBNKNP010000226.1:0-3346 GCA_050293905.1 Desulfobacteraceae bacterium
CAATAAAATAACAGGCACTATGAAAACCGGGTCACTCAAATGACAGCCTTTTCAAACAGCCTTTTTCTAATCGGGAGGCATTATAATCACAATTCCCCCATTTGAACAATGTTTTTTTAATAAAAAAACTCACTACTGTCCAAAATAAATTCAAATCCTGATTTTTAATTTCCGAAGCCCTGTCAATCAAGGATACGGCTTCAACAATCAAAACAAAGTTGTCGTTTTCATTTCCTACATACTCAAATACCCTTAAAAGGTAATTGCATCTGCACCGGAAAGGTGACACCTCTGGTATTATATCAAAGGGCTTGTCCAACCATTCCTAAAGATCCTTGTAGCTGAACAAATTCCATCTTAAGAAGGCCACCAGATTGGAGAGGGACCACTCAACTTTTGATTTGAGCTGGAAAAATTTGATTAACAGCATGGTAATCAATGCTGTCCAAATCTGGATAAACAGAGCATTCTCTATCGTTCCAACAGATGTCTTTATACGCAGATTCTGTTTTATAGCCTTTAAAAAACGCTAATAGTTGACTGAACAGGCTCGCATATCGCACCATGTTCTCGAATTCTCCTTTGTGTGGAAACTTGATTTTTTGTTATGGCGACTAAAACCATAATCCCACAAGGAGAATTCCTACAACATTTTTTTATCTAAAATCCATTTTTGGACAATAGTGTAAAAAACATTAAGACCCACGGGCAAATGTAAATTAATTCAGGTTATTCAATTACAGGTTCGGTGGAAGAAAAACCGATTATCGGGAAAATAACCGTAAAGCTTGACCCGCTTCCTTCTTCACTCGTCACAGTAATTTTCCCACCATGCTTGGCAATGATTCCCTGGGAGACACTTAATCCTAGACCTGTTCCTTTTCCTTTTTCTTTTGTTGTAAAAAAAGGATCAAAAATTGAGGATAAAATATGTTTAGGAATGCCGCAGCCGTAATCGATAACCGATACCATAACAGTGTCACCTTTTTCTCCGATGCGGCCGATGATTTGTATCCGGCCTTTTGTTCCTGATGCATACAGGGCATTGAGGATCAGATTAACAAAGACCTGAGTCAGTTTTTGAATATCCCCCTGGATTTTAGGCAGATTTTCTGCAAGTTTGATTTCTACGCTGGTTCCCGAGAACCGGATCTGATTTTCAAGCAATCGGACCGTATCATTTATAATTCTTGAAATACTGAGCGATTCCATTGTCGAACTGCTTTCCCTTGCAAAATCCAAAAGATTGCGAATAATTTTTTTGGATCTGTCTGTCTCTTCAACGACATCGTTCAGCATTTCAAGGATTTCTTCTTTGGCCAGATCATCGAGTTCCTCAATCAGCATATGAACAGTCAGCATAATGTTGTTCAGCGGATTGTTCAGTTCATGGGCCACGCCAGCGGTCAGAGTACCGACCGCCTTTAATTTGTGGGTCTGTATAAGTACAGCCTCCCTGGTATCTATTTCACGGATCATATCGTTGATGGAAACAGCCAGATCCGTAAATTCATCTCTGAATCTTCTCTGGGGGGTGATGGGACTGAAATCTCCTTTCGCGATCCGTTTTGCATAGGCGGCAAACCGGTTCAATGTCCGGTACAGCCTTGTAACCAGCAGATATGTATTCAGTGCTAGGAAAATCAACAGTCCGACAATTGAGATCATGTGAACATACCGGGCTCGGTTCAGGGTTTTTTCAAGAGTTTGTTTTTCTATGGCCATCAGTCTTTGTGCTGTTGTCAGGATTTCTTTTCCACGGCCTCTGAGCTGCAGCTCGATATTTTTTAACGATACGCTGTCCCTGGCTCCCGGTTCCAGTTCAAGTGTCTGCTCCTGTTTGTACAATCTGCCGAGAAGTGATTCATAGGAACTTATTTTACTAAGTATTTCCCGGCGGGTCTGGCTACCGCCAAGCAATTCTGAGAATTGTTCGGACTCAGATTTGAAAATAGATTCAGCCAGATGGATATTCTCAATGGCATCATTCAGGTTGGTGCCGTAAAGAAAATAGTTTTTTTCATACCGCCGGGCCTGTTGTATCTCAACGGCAAAATTATTGACAAATTCAAGGAATCTCAACCGTTTCTGGATCTGATCATTATTGATGACAACCATGAAAACCATAATCAATGCCATAAAAAATATTAGAATATTCCCGACATAAATCTGTTTTCTGACGCTGAAAAGAGGGCGGTCTAAAAGTGTTTTCTGGGCATTTTTCAAATCTTCCATGTGGCCGTAAACCGCCCGGGCTGTCTCATCGATATCCAGTTCTTCTCCCTGTATTTTCGGACTGTGATAACCTAAAAATTTCAAAGGATTATCCCTTATTTTCAATCATGTTCAGATCCTTGTCACTTTCCAGTGCTTCTGCGGCATTGGCGATCACTTGACGAAGGTCATCCGGTTTAAAGGGTTTGGCAATAAAATCAAAGGCGCCTTTTTCCATAGCATCCCGGGCAAGTGATATCATGGCGTATCCCGTGATCATGATCACTTTGGTCCGTGGAGATTTTTCATGTACATAAGCCATAACCGCCATACCATCCATATCATCCATATATATGTCGGTCACGACGATATCAAACTCTTTTTCACTGATACGCGAAACAGCCTTTTTGGGATCAAAAAAGATTTCCACATTGTATCCGATTTTTTCCAAAGCGGGTTTCAAACGTTTTCCCACAATAGCCTCATCATCCAATAATAGAATTTCAAGCTGCTTGGACATCATAATCTCCTTTTAAATTTTTTTTATTGTCTGTTTAATTAAAATATCTATCGAAAACTTGTTGCAGCTTCAGTAATGACATCTTTATTCCAATGGACTTCAAGATATCGGATTCCTTCAATACCGTCTGCAATTTTTTTGATTGCATTAATTTTTTTATTTTTCTCTCTTTTGACAGAGGTCGTTGTTACAACCACCGTACCATTATCGGCCTGCACACTGATGCCTGTCAGCGACCGGAGCAGCGCGTTTTTCACTTTAGCTGCCAATATCTTGTCCGCCAATGTGTTTTTTGAATACGTCATGGCTTTAAAACGGGGATATCCCAATGTCGTTTCAAGGGTTTGGGCAACTTCATCCGGAGTGATCTGATCCATATTGATGACCATATCATATAGTTCCGGATCACTTTGTTTCCGGTTGAATGCAGCCAGAGCCCATTTGTCCTTTTTTTGCTCTTCGGACAGAACAGCTTTCCGCATTCCTTCCGCTTCCCCATGACCACCGATCAGTCTTACCTTTAAAGCATGCGAAACAATAATGACATAAAGCTGGGCTTCCAGCCCCCAGCAAACAATATTATCATCCATCAGCCGGTTCAGCACCCCATAT
>JBNKNP010000227.1:0-15774 GCA_050293905.1 Desulfobacteraceae bacterium
GATTATTGACTCAACCTTGAGGGGCGCGTCTTTGCTGGGCATCCTGCCCACCGGGGGCGGAAAATCCGTCTGCTACCAGATCCCTGCCCTGCACCGGTATCACCGTACCGGTGATTTGACCATTGTGATCTCCCCGCTTAAAGCCCTGATGAAAGACCAGGTGGACAATCTTAATACAGTGACCGGTACGGAATCGGCAGCTGCCATTAACGGCAGCCTCACTTTACCGGAGCGGGGCGCTGTCATGGAAAAGGTACGGTTGGGAGATATCGGGTTACTCTATATTTCTCCGGAACAGCTTCGCAATTACAGTGTGGCCGAACTGATCAAGACCCGGGATGTGGGGTGCTGGGTATTTGATGAGGCACACTGCCTTTCCAAATGGGGCCATGATTTCAGGCCGGATTACTTATGCGTTGCCGATTTCATCATTGAATACACAAAATATTCCGGACGCCCTCCCCTGATCGCCACATTTACGGCCACAGCCAAAAAGGATGTGATCGAGGAAATCTGCAGCCATTTTCAGGAAAAGCTTGCTCTGGAGCTGACCTGTTTTATCAGTGGCGTGCAAAGGGAAAATCTTAATTTTCAGGTCTGGCCGGTGACAAGGGCTGAAAAATACGATGTGATTTTCAATTGCCTTAAAGAAAGTCTTTCCGACACAAAAAGCGGCGGAGCCATTGTGTATTGTGCCGGCAGAAAAAAGACAGAAGACACCAGTGATTTTTTAAATGAAAAAGGGATTGCTGCCCAGGCGTTCCATGCCGGCAGGAGCGAGCCGGACAAAAGAAACATTCAAGATGATTTTGTTTCCGGCAAGATTCCTGTCATCTGTGCCACAAACGCCTTTGGTATGGGAATCGATAAAAAAGACATCCGGCTGGTGATTCATGCTGATATTCCGGGATCCCTTGAAAATTATCTCCAGGAAGCCGGCAGGGCCGGCAGGGATATGGCGCCTTCCGACTGTATTCTTCTTTACGAGCAGGAAGATATCGACAATCAGTTTTCATTGAATGCCTATTCAAAACTCTCTTTAAAGGATATTAAAAAAATTCTGGCTGTCTTGAAAAAACGAGGGAGCAAAACCCCGGATATTGTTATCACTCCAGGGGAAATCATGCGGTTAATCGGGCATCCTGAACTTTCAGGCGATGATACCAGGGCAAAAATCGGTATCAGCTGGCTTGAACGCAAAGGCTTTTTAAAACGTTCATTTAACCAGACACTTTTCTTCAAAGGCCGCCCCCTTGTAAGGAACCTGGAAGACGCTGAAAAAAAAATGCAGGCGCTTCATTTGTCAAACCTAATGAAATCCATTTTCAGAACAATTCTTGCCACCCTTTTAACTGCTGACAAAGATGCGCTTTTATCTGCGGATACCATCTGCGCCAGTCTTGGAACCATTGAAAACCTGCCGGAAAAGTATCTGGATTCAAGGGCTGTCATCAGCCTTTTAAACCAGATGACGGATGCCGGATTGATCAAAGAAGGGGTTGTCATGACAGCCTTTGTCCGGCCAAAAGGAAAAAACAGTTCATTAAAAGCACTCAACGCATATATCGACATTGAAAAGCAGATGACAGCGCTTATGGAAGAACTCTCCCCTGACTCCTGGATGAATCCTGACACGCCTGATTTCATTCATCTCAGGCGGATGTCCCAGCAGTTAAAAGACAAAGGATTTGAATCGGTCAATACCGGTATAGTGGAAAAACTGCTGCGGGCGCTTGCCAATGATAAAGGGGAAAATCTTGGAAAAAGCCTGAAGCTGTCTGGCAGAAAAGGAGCTGAGCAACTCCAGGTCTATGTTAAATTTTCCTGGCAGGAAATTAAAAAGAGGATGCAGCTGCGGCACCACGGTGCCCTGCTCTGCCTAAAAACGATAATTGCATCTCTTGGGCCGAACCTAAGAGAAGGACGGGCCGAAGTCCTTTCAGAATTTTTCCTTTCCCACATTATCAGCGCCATGCAGTCTGATATTTTCCTGTCCGGGTATAAAGCAGATCCCAAAGCACTGATCGAGCGCTGCCTTCTATTCATGCACGATATGAAAATTATTACCCTGCAGAACGGCCTGGGGGTTTTCCGCCAGGCCATGACCCTGACCCTGCTGCCGGACAGCAGGAACCGTCAGTATACAAAAGGGGATTATGAGCCTTTGTCCCAGCACTATGCCCAGAAGAATGTACAGGTTCACGTGATGGAAAAATATGCACGCCTGGGACTTGAAAAAATCAAAATCGCCCTGGGATTTGTCAGTGATTATTTTTCATCCTCCTATGATATCTTTGTCAAACAGCATTTTCCGGGCCAGAAAAAAATCATCCAGACCGCCATGACCGCCCAGGCGTATAAAGCCATTGTACAGTCCCTTGAAAACCACACCCAGGAAGCGATTATTGCCGCACCTCTGGATAAAAACATCCTGGTCCTGGCAGGACCGGGTTCGGGAAAAACCAAAACCATTGTTCACCGGTGTGCCTGGCTGATCAAGGCAAAATCGGTTGATCCCTCATCAATTCTCGTGTTGTGCTTTAATCATCAGGCCATGATAGAATTACGAAAAAGGATCAGAGCTCTTGCCGGGAAAAATGCCGGGTTTGTGAAAGCCATGACCTACCATGGGTTTGCCATGCGGCTGACCGGACGCTCCTTTTTAGGAAACCGGCACTTGCATAAATCCATGGAAGACAACATTGATTTTGATGAGATTATTGAAGAGGCAGTGGATATTTTAAACGGTGAGCAGCAAATTGCCGGTATGGAGCACTTTGAAGCAAGAGAATCCCTGCTGTCGCAATACCGGTATATTCTCGTAGATGAATACCAGGACATTGACGATGTCCAGTACCGGTTTATTTCCGCCCTGACCGGCAGGCTTGAGCAGGATCAGGAAGCTAAAATTTCAATTATGGCAGTGGGGGATGATGACCAGAGTATTTACGGCTTTCGGAATGCAAATATTAAATTTATCAAACAATTCCAGGAAGACTATGATGCCAAAACAATTTACCTGGTTGAAAACTACCGGTCTTCCCATCCCATCATTCAAGTTTCAAATTCATTTATTGCATTGAATAAAAACAGGATGAAGACAGACTGGCCCTGCCGGATAAACAATAAAAGAAAAGCGCTTGAGCTAAAGCCCGGGCAAATGGATGCGGGTTCTCTTGTTCAACTGGTTCGGGTGAACCATGTGGCGGAGCAGGCTGTCCATATCGCCAAAAAGATTAAATATTTAAAAGCTGAACATCCTGATTTGAACCTGAATCATATTGCGGTGATTTCCCGGCAGGGAATTGCCTATCCTTTTCTTGTTGCGGTGCGCATGGCACTGGCAATGCAAAACATCCCTTTTAGCTATTCAATTAAAAACAGTGCCGGGTTTCCCATGTTCAAAATCCGGGAAATCCAGAATTTCCTCCAATATCTGGATGAGTTGAAAGAAAAAAGTCTGACGCCCGCTGCACTGAAAGAAAATATTTTAAAACAATTCCCCAGAGAAAATACCTGGAAGAATCAAATCCAGGACATTCTTGATGCATGGTGCGCGGTAAATCATGACATGAGTATTTCAACCAGACAGGCAAAAAACTTTGTCCTTGAAACGCTGCTGGAGGAAAAACGGGAACAGAAAACCGGGACCGGCGTCTATCTCGGGACGGCTCACAGTGTGAAGGGAATGGAATTTGACACGGTTTTCATTCTTGACGGAGGATGGGAAAATCAAAACATTGAAGAAGAGCGTCGGTTGTTTTATGTGGGCATGACAAGGGCTAAAAGACACCTTTATCTGCTTTCGGTCAAAGAATTTTCAAATCCCCATATCCGGCATTTTAAACACCATGACTATGTACGGTTCACAACTGCCGAATGCTCAGATATAACAAGATTTAGCCAAAATATGACCGTGTCCGTCCTTGGAATGGAAGACCTTTTTTTGTCCTATGCAGGTCTGTTTTCCCCCCGCCATGCCATCCATCACCATCTGTCCTGCCTGAACACCGGAGACAGGGTTGTTCTTGCAGAAAAAGCAAATCATATTGACATTGAAAACACACAACACCGAACTGTGGCAAGGCTGTCTAACAAAGGTGCCCAAAAATGGCGTGACCGGACACAGGACATATTGAATGCCAGGGTGCTGGGCATGATAAAACGGACCAGGGATGACGGCCGGAACAACGAGTTCAAAAATCTGAAAGTGGAAAAATGGGAACTACCGATTATTGAGGTTCTGCATAAAAAAAATTCTTGATCCCAAATCTAAAAGCTGCGATCTTAAATGGCTGAAAATGAGTCAACCGTGTTGATTCCATTATTTTTTTCGTTTTAAAGGGGATGGTTAAAATGTCGTACCAGAATATTTCACAGGATTTGATGAATCATTTATCGCTTCAATATCAACCGGTTGGCGTCACACTTTATCAGGATGCGGCATCATTGCCCAAAGGGGTTTCTTTTTCCCAAACCCGGTTGAAAAGCTATTGCCAGGCATTGATCATGGCCGGCAGAGGGGATGTTCTTCTTGTTAAAAAAGAACAGATGGGATGCAAACTGGGCACCTCGGTACTGGGCTTTGAAAAAGAAAAAGACATGGCTGCCTATCTGGATGACGGTGTCCTGGAAAAATACGGGGTTGGTCTTTTTGGCTCGGAAGAAGCCTCTGCAGATACGATTCTAAACTCAACATATCTTGAAAAAGGGGCCATGAAAGCAGCCTTGATCGCACCCTTGGCTGAGTTTAAACAAACACCCCAGGTGGTGATATTTACGGCAAACAGTGAACAGGTCATGTGGCTGCTGTATGCGCTAAATTATGACAAAGGCGGTAAAATGAACCTGCCACAGTCCGGAGGGGCGTTGGGAGGGTGTGCTGACATCACGGCCCTGCCGCTTTTAAATAAAAAACCCAATATTACCTTCCTGGGACTGGGCTGCAGAATAAAATCCGCTATTGATTCCTGCGATTTAATGATGGGCATCCCCGGCGATGATATCGATAAACTTCACACCCATATTCTGGACATGTCCAAACCCATTGCCATGCTCAATAAACAAAAGGGACAATGACCCTTAAAAGACTTTTACATCTTCCAGAAGAGAAAAACTGATCACGCAATCCAGGCGGATATGCACGGTTTTTCGATTGGATTTGATACCGGTTGTCCGGGTTTCAAAAATATAAAGTTCCTTTGTGGTGGATGAATCCGTACTGTCATGGGCATCGGCATCAGTAAGGACAATGCAGGTATCCGTAACCGTTTCAAGGGTTCCGATATATACCCAGGACGAACGGGTATCCACTATTACTTCTTTATTGATATTTTTCTCAAGCGCTTCTCTCATCATAGACTTCCACTTGGGGGAGATAACAGGGTTAACTTTTAATTCTGATTATCCGGATGTTAGAATCATAAATTTTATTTTACATTATCCGGAATCTTTTGTTAAGATCTGTTTCAATCAGTTAAATCAATTATGCGAATCAATGAATCAGATAAATTAATTTGAGACAGTTTGGAGGAAGAGCCATGAAATCCATCCAGGCGGAATTTGATGAAACATCCAAAAAGATAGAAATAAAAAAAAATGCCCGGGAAGAGGACTGGGTTGCCGTATGTGAAAAATTCAATGACGATGTTTCAAGGATCTGTGATGTCACAGATATGAAAGACTATACGGGATTATTTGAATGTTTTGACGATCACAACAAGCGGTTTTTTTATCTTGTCAGAGAGGATAAAAAACTCTATCAATTAAAACGCAGGCACTTTTTAGACAATCTGGGACTGAAATAACAACCATAAGGGGAAAAACATGTTACTGACCAATACGGAAGAAATTCCTGGAAAAACAATCACAGCTTTTTATGGTGTTGTCTCGGGCAGTACGGTCCGGGCCAAACATGCCGGCAGAGATCTGATGGCCGGAATCAAAAATATTTTTGGCGGCGAACTCAAAGGCTATACGGAACTGCTGTCCGAATCAAGGGATGAAGCCATTGAACGGATGAAATCCCAGGCATCGCAGCTTGGTGCCAATGCAGTTGTGAATGTCCGTTTTTCTACCTCTTCGGTTGCTGCGGGTGCAGCAGAAATTTACGTTTACGGCACAGCGGTTTCAGTGGAGTAACATCATGGAACAACTCATTATTTTCGCCATCCTGCTTTCCCTGGGATACTTTTTCGGCCGTCACGCTGAAAAGAAACATTATCAATCCATTCTTGAACGGGAAAAGCGCTGGCTGAAGATTCCGACCACCAGTAATAAAACCGTGTTTAATGACCACCGAAGCATCAACAACTGCCACCTTGTTAACGGCAGCATGGTCGTATCAGTGGATTATTTCAAGCGCATCCTTGCCAAGCTGCGCAATTTTTTCGGGGGCAGTGTTCAGTCTTATGAAACCTTGATTGACCGGGCCAGGCGGGAAGCGGTATTGAGATTAAAAGAATCCTGTCCCAAAGCGGACCAGATAATCAATCTGCGTATTGAAACCTCGTCCATTACCAAGGGCCGGGGAAAACAGGTGGGCTCGGTGGAAGTGCTGGCCTACGGAACCGCTGTGTACTTTGAAAAATAAGCCGGTAACGTATACCCCCTCCCTGCCCGGGCACAATGACAATGTCTCCCATGACCGGCCGGTCAGAGAATTTATTTTATTGTTTTCCGGGATATCCCTGTTTCTATTTTCAGCATTCTGGATACTGGGCCTGTTTATCGACCAGGCTGTGAATTATATCTCGCCGAAAATGGAAGCCGTCATTTTTTCTTCTTTTAACCCGACAGCTGCAGAACGCCTTGATGACAGCGACCCGAAAAGGATCGAACTTCAACGCATGGTTGATGCGTTATGCAGGTGCGCTGATATTTCCTACCCTTTAAGCGTTCATATGATCGCTTCCAATGACGCCAATGCCCTGGCCTTTCCCGGTGGCCGGATTATCGTACTGAACGGCCTTTTGAACAAAATCGAGTCGGAAAACGGACTCTGCTTTGTCCTGGCACACGAACTTGCGCATTTTCAAAACAGGGATCATCTTCGGGGTATGGGCCGGGGAATTGTATTTACCGCTCTTGCAGCGCTCATAACCGGCGCGGATTCAGACTTTACTCAGCTGTTTGCCCCGGCTGCGAACTTAAGCCAGGCCGGATATTCCCGGAAAAGAGAACAACTGGCGGATCAGAAAGCGTTAGAGATTCTGAACTGTTATTACGGCCACGTGGGAGGTGCAACAGAATTTTTCAAAGCCATGACACCCGATAAGAAGAAGAAAAATCTTTTGCAAGCACATTATTTTGACAGCCACCCGGAAGCAGTGGAGCGGATCAACCGCCTCCATCAGCTGACCGGTGAACTTAAATACCCGGTAAAAAATGTGCGCCCGCTGCCCCGGGTATTGGTGACGGATTAGTTGAAAACCGGATTTAACAGGGCAGGTTTTTATTGATCTTGCAGGCCATGGGAACCCCTTTCCCAATAGTGGCATAACATTTTAAACATTCATCGCATCCAATGATCTCCTGATCGGATCTGCCCAGCATTTTTCCGGCAGTTCCCGGATCACAGATCATTTGCCGTCCCAAAGCAATCATATCAATTTGATGATTCCCAACCGCTTTTTCCGCAGCATCAGCATTGCCCATTCCGAATTTCCCAACTGCGATAACCGGCAAATTTGTTTTATCCTTAAATTGCCGTGCAAGATCAACATTTGCACCGGGCGGTTTATCTTTTGGCAGGGAGGAAGCGCCTGCCAGCATTATTTTATCATCCACCTCTTTCCAGCTTCCCTGGGAGATGAGACTGACGTCCAGCACATCAACTCCTGCATCTGCCAGCAGTTTTCCGGCTAAAAGCGCGTCTTCTGTTGTCTGTCCCCCCTTGATTCTTTCCACTGCATTCAGCCGGAAAAAAATCGGATAGTCCGAACCGACAAGTTCCCGCGTTCGTCTGACAACCTGGATGGGAAATTCTGCCCGGCCGCGGGCATCTCCCCCATAACAATCATCTCTCAGGTTGGTCAGCGGAGATAAAAACTGGCTGAGCAGGTAGAAATGGGCGCCATGAATCTCAACTCCGTCAAATCCAGCGCTTTTTGCCCGGACGGCAGCTCCGGCAAAATCACCTGCCAGTGCCGTCATATCCTTCTCAGTCATGACGACAGGGTCAACATCAGGCCGGAACCTCACCCCTGAAGGAGAAAATCCCTGTTTTTCAATATCACGGGGAGCACACCTGGCACCTGCATGGTTCAGTTGTATCACGGCTTTGGCACCGTTGTCATGGATAGTGTCAACAAGGGTTTTCATGCCCGGAATCTGGGCATCATTCCAAAGGCCAAGACTGCATGGGACAAGACAGCCGCTTTCCTGGACTCCCGTGGCTTCAACAATAACCAGCCCGATATCTTTAGACCGCCGGGCATAAAAGGTTAAATTATCCGGTGTGACACTACCGTCAGGGATTGCATAATTTGTTGTAATCGGCGCCAGTACCAGCCGGTTTCGAAGCGTCATCCGTTTCAATATGATATTGGTGTCCAGTATGCTCACGATATTTTCTCCTTTTTTTAAAGGGTTTCAATGGCATCACACAATTGTTCCACCTCCGGCACCTTTATATCCAGCAGGGATTGTCCTTTCAACGTATTTAAAAACAAGGCTTTCTGCTCGAAAATACGTGCGATAATTTTCATCTCCTCAAACGAGGCAGCCAGATCCGCTTCAATGCCCCGGGTGACCTTGTTTAAAATAACAGATACCGGAAGCCCGGCTTCCATGGCCAGCGAGTTCACCCGCCGGGCCATCATAATGGATTCGTAAGAAGGATCAACCACACACAGGACATGATCTACCTGACCGTCCAGACTACGCCCGAAATGCTCAACCCCGGCAGCAGTATCGACAATAACAACATCCTGGTCTTTAAAATCCATACTGGAAAACAGCAGGCGGAACAATTGTCCCATGGGGCAGGCACATCCCTCGCCAAAATGGTGAATTTTACCCACGGCCATGACCTTCAGGCCCTTTGAAGATGCCACACATTCTTCGGGCAGGCCATCCACTGTTAAATATTCCGGAAACACTTGCGGCGTGCCGCCAAAAGCGGTTCCGGATGTTTTTGTCTTTTCCCGGAATCCTTTTTTTCCTCCCAGGCTGTCCATGAGAGGTTCAGGGATCTGTAATCCCAGCATGCGGTACAATCCGATATTGGATTCATCCGCATCCACTAAAAAGACCTGTCTGTCCCTGTTATTCAGGGCAGCAGCCAGCAGCGCCGCAATGGTGCTCTTACCGCACCCGCCTTTCCCGCAGATCAACAATTTCACTGGTTTTAAATTTTCCGGCATCGTCAATGTCCTGCTTATTTATTGTCTGAATTTCCATAAAATCCATACACTCTGATTTCAGACAATTTGTACACTTTTCTTGACAAAAAGCAAGCGCCTATCCTAAGATTGACAGCTGAAAATTGTTGTGTAATGCCTCATGGCCATTGCCTTAACACCCACTCAACCCCAGCAGCCATTGGAGGCGCCTTTCAATTGAATACGCTTTTTAATACCCTGCCAGACCCATTGCAGCATCATCTAGACAGCATTAAGACTGCACTTGAAAATATTTTACCGTTCCAAAGCAGCAATAGCTTAACAAATTGCCTTGGCAACTGGCTGCTGGACGATGAACAGCAGCAGATTCTGGGCCTGAACCCCTGGAATATTTTTTTCCTGGCCCTTGCCGCCCGCCTGCTTGAAGCCGGCATTTCACAAAATCCTGATGTCTTGAACCTTCCGGGCAGTAATCAGGAAAATGAAAAATTGAATACCTTTTTTGAAGAACAGATAACGCACAATTGGCGAAAACTGGGACTCGATGATAGTGAACAGGCCAGGATTATCATGCTTATTCTTTCAGAAATTGAAAACACTGCAGCCGGGATTGACCCTTCAGACAACACAGAGCATATACAATATAAAAACACACCGGTCAATATTGCGTTATTGTCCGGTGCCGTGGGCCTGGCCGCTGAACTGAATCCGGGGCAGCCGGCCATTGCTCAAAAAATCGCCAGAGCTCTGCCCTGTACAGAACACCTTTCCACAGAACAGTTTTGCAAATATTTCAGCGTTTCGTCTTCCGGACCGCATGACTTTCTTCCCGGAACCATCCGGATCGGAATCCATTGCCGTCACCCTGAGGTTCACCGTGCATTAAAGCATCATGAGACCCGGATACAAAGGTTGCTCCATTCTCTCAACAACCAGGTGAGCCCACGCTTTCTTTTCTCTGATATCATTTTTGAAATCACACCGTCCGGGTATAAACCGCTGGACATGAAATTTTCAGTCGATTCAATGGCTGCACTCCGGCTTTTTACCGGAAACCGGCTCTATTCGGACCATCGTGTTTTTTTAAGAGAACTGGTTCAGAATGCAGTGGATGCGTGCAATCTTAAAAAGTTATTCAATGAGGATCATGCACCGGAGATTTCCATTGAATTTGATGATAAAAACAGGGTAATCCGATTTCAGGATAACGGTATCGGCATGGACCGTCAGTGGATTGAAAAATATTTTCTAAAAATCGGAATTTCTTTTTACCAGTCCGGTGATCTGAAAACAATGAATAAAAACCGCGTGGACTTTAACTTTATCAGTAAATTCGGCATAGGATTTTTATCCAGCTTCCTTGTATCAGACAAGATCATCATCCAGACCCGGAAAAATGACTCCCCGGGACTTGTGATTACCATTACCAATCTTCAGGATTATTTTGATGTCAGATTTATCCCAAAAGACTGCCCGGAAGGCACCCGGGTTCCCCTTCATCTCCGGCCGTCAAAAAACAACTACAGCCGTAACATGGACTACATCTGCTATCTTAAAACCAATGTCCGGTATCTGTCTATTCCTGTCACGCTGCTGGATCATGAAGGCCGGCAAACCACACTCGGCCATGAAAAGCTGGCCTATCAGACAGACAAAGGAAGCGGCCGCGATTTTCTAACCATCCTGGAATTTCAGGATGCTGAAGGGTATTTATTCCTCAAAGCCAAGCAGAACCTCCACTGTCTTTACGGGCTTGAACCTGCCAGCGGCGGCGTCTCAATTTTCCAGGACGGCATTTTTATTACCCAGACAAATTCTCTTCTGCCCGAAGGTGCCCGGAAAAATATCATCGGCCGGATCAACCTGACCGGCAAAGACCGGTGTGAACTGAGCATGGACAGGAACCGGATTTTCTGGACAGCCCGGCAGTTGAATATGATAAAACGAACTATCCGGCTGGGCATTGTGGATCTTGTGAATCAGCTGCTGGAGGATATGCTAAAACATCCGCCGCCAGCAGCCACAAAGCAGAGCCTGATCAATAACCTGGCCGTTTTCTTTGATTTCAATGAAATGGATGATGAAATGTTCAACCGGCTGGAACAGCCTATCCGGAAAATTACAGCAAAAAGATTCCGTGATTTTATCCGTGTTAATTTTGCGCATACCCAAAAACAGCAGCAGATCCCTGAAGCGGACGGCTATGGAGAAAAATGGCAGCAGCAGATCCTGGAAACCTTTGCTGAAAAAAGCAGGCCGTCGCTGCCGGACATATAACAACAATTCCCATTAAAATGTCTTGTGGGCAATAACAACTTGATCGCGGCCCTGTTCCTTGGCCTGATACAATGCGGTGTCCGCAGCATTCAAGGCAATTTCCATGGTATTTCCATGTTCCGGAAAAGTTGAAACCCCTAGAGAAATGGTAATGCTGTGAACATTATTCTCATGCCGGATTCGAAGGAGCTTTCGGATACTTTCGCATATCTGCTCAGCCCGTTTCCGGGTATTCTGCATGCTGGCATCGGGCATGATCAGAACGAATTCTTCTCCTCCGTAGCGGCACAGAATATCTTCTTCACGGGTATATCGCAGAAGGAATGACGCCAATCCCTTGAGGACAACATCCCCGGTCTCATGGCCGTGTTTATCATTTAATATTTTAAAATGATCCACGTCTATCATAATGATCCCCGTGGTGATACCGTGGCGCCTGGCCCGGGACATCTCCCGCTTCAAGGATTCATCCAGGTACCGGCGGTTGAAAAGTCCTGTGAGCGGATCACGGATGGACTGATTTTTCAGGGTTTGGCGCAGTTTAAGATTCCCAAGGGACAATGAATAATGTTCCACCATGGTTCTCACGAGCATTTTTCTGGAGGGCCAGTACTGCTTTAAACTTTCTTCGGACAAATCAGATGACGGATCACCGAAACAGACATGCAGCATCCCGATTATCCCTGATGCCGTAGTAATGGGCAGGCACAAGTAGCACCGGCATTCACTGCTGACAGGATGAGAACACAAAAGGTCAGAGGTGATGTTTTCAACCGAATGAAGCCGGCCCCGCCGCAGCGCCCAGCAGGCCTCGGTTGTAAAGTCCTTCACCGCCACGGAATCATCTCCCCAGGAAACCGTGACCTGAAAACAATCATTGGCTTCATCCTTTATGCCTAAAAATCCGGATGCCCGGGGAAAAAGCTTTTTGCAGATACTGGCGATCACAGGATAGGTGTCCTTTTCTGTGTAGCAGGCCTGGAGCAATTCATTCATGGTATTGAGTGTCCCCAATTCCCTTGTGCGACGCTCCTGCTCTTTTACGGATAGACTTAACCGTTCATTGGTTTCACGCAATATTTTTTCTTTGTCTTTAATATCCGTAACATCCCTTAAAAGAACAATGCTTCCTTCAATCTGACCGGACCGATCTTTAATCTGGGATATACTTCCCCGGATTTCCAATATTTTGCCGTCCCGGGTTATCCGCCGGGTGTTCAAGGTAATGGCCGTATCTCCCCGTCGCATTCTTTCCAGCGCTTTTAAACTCTCCTCCCGGTTTTCATCCGGGATAAAATCCAGAGGTTTTCCAAAGATCTCTTCAAGTTCCCAGCCAAATTTATCAGAAAAAGCCGGATTGAGATAGACAACATGACCTTTCTGGTCAAAAACAATAACCGGGTCTGGAATCGCATCCATCAATATCCGATATTTTTCCTCAGCCGTCCTGTGCTTCTCATCCAGCCAGGAACGCCCGATCTCAACGGCAGCAATATTGCCGACCAGATTCAATGTCTCCAGATCATTTTCTGAAAATTCAGTGGTTTTTCTGTTGAACGCATATAAAACACCAAAATTTCTGTCACCGATCAGGAGGGGGACTGCCAGACCTGAAACCAGTTTTTCATCAATTCCCGCAGGGTGTGCAGGAAAAGCAGCGTCATTTTTATAGTCTTTGATAATCAGACCTTTCCGGGTCTCGGCGATGGTTCCGCCAAGCCCTCTGCCAAATGGCAGACGGAGCATTTTCAGCTCCTCTGTCCGGAGTCCGGACTGGCAGTATACGTACACCTCTTTAAGGGTCTCATTGCGAAGTGCCAGAAAGGATGTGTCTGTATTCAGCAGGCTGCGGCTTTTAACAACTACGAGATTAAGATTTGCACTCAACCCCTGATCGCTGGTCATGGCCGTGGCAAGTTCATAGAGGATTTTAAATTTGTTAATTTCTTTTTTCAGATTGGTTTCCGCCTGGCCCATGGTAGGGATATCTCCATTGTCTTTTCAGCGTCAGGGAATGATGATACTGAGCATCATTTTTCCGGGGTATGTTCTGTTTTAATTGCCTGTTCTCCCTTTCAATAAAGACGTCTGCCCAGGATAAAATCCTCTCGACCAGCATACTGTTTACTATCTCAAAACCATATTTACGTGTCAATATAAATTCCTTAGGATGAACGTTTGATTACAGATAATTATGAAAATATTTTCATAGTATTCCTGCTTTTAAAAAATAAATTAAAAAAACATGTAAAACTAGGGGTTTTCCCGTATTGACACCTATTAACGGGTTTAATATGCAATAGGTATACGATTATGAACCAATAAAAACCGATCGCAACAAAGCGTATGAAAGGGTCGAATCATGTCTGTTCCGTTGACCGGTGTCAGTAAACCCATCATTCAAATAAAAGAACTCATCCAAAACGTTGCCAAGTCATGCATAAACGTCCTGATCACAGGAGAAACCGGGGTGGGAAAGGAAGTGATTGCTAAAAATTTATATGCGGCATCGCCAAGATCTCACAATAACTTCGTGAAAATAAATTGCGCAGCACTGCCGGAAACCCTTCTTGAAAGCGAATTATACGGGTATGAAAAAGGAGCGTTTACCGGTGCGGACAAAAATCGTTCCGGAAAATTTCAAACAGCAGACAAAGGCGTTCTGTTTCTGGATGAAATCGGAGACATGCCGGTATCTTTGCAATCAAAAATGCTCCATGTCCTCCAAAGTGGAGAATTTTCCCCCCTGGGTTCGGATCATGACCGTAAAACAGATGTCTGGGTCATTGCTGCAACCAACACTGATCTGGAATCCCGTATTGCAAAAAAAACATTCAGGGAAGATCTGTTTTACCGATTGAATACCATCAACATTGAGATACCGCCGTTACGGGAAAGAAGAGAAGATATTCCCTATCTGGTTCATTATTTTTACAAAATGAATCAGGCAGCTAACCCGGGTTTCAAGGGTGAACCGCCAGATTCAAAAACCATGACCAGACTCTGTGAATACCCTTGGCCTGGAAATGTGCGGCAGCTGAAGAACACCATAAAAAAACAGATGGTATTAAATTCATGGGAAAACGTGTTCGATGAACTGCCCAGAGAGCCGGAGGAAGGTTATGCTGCAGCCTGCAATTTAAACAGAAACATTGGACTCCTTAAAAATGAGGACATTCACGACGGCACACTGGCCGGCAATAAAAAACCCCAGGCCTATCCTGCCCGGCTTGACCTGCATGTGATGGAAAACCGCCTTCGGATTATTTCACAGTTCATCGATATTTCCACCAGTTCTGAAAAATTATTTGAGGACCTGTCCTTGAAAAAAATAAAAAAACAGGCTTCCAGCAGGGTGGAAAAAGAATTGATCCGATTTACCCTGAATCAGGTCGGATGGAATAAATCCCATGCTGCCCGGCTGCTGAAAATCAGCTACAAGGCCCTGCTGTATAAAACAAGAGAATTTGATATCCACCCTGCTGTCTAAAGTCAGAAAAAAAACTGTACTCAGATCTTTCAAACGCTGCTGGATTTATTTGGATAATCTATTTGATATTTCAACTAAATTGATTTACAACAAAATTATCGTGCAGCTGTTAAATTTTAAGCCTATTCAATAACGAAGGAGGAAATCATGGCGACTCAGGACACATGTTGTACCATCGTACCCTATTTCAAAGTTAAAAGCGGCAAAATGGCGGAATTTAAAAAATTGGGAGAGCAATTTGTTGAAAAAACCAAAACAGAATCTGCCTGCCTTTATTATGGTTTTACTTTTAACGGAGATCAGGCACATTGCCGTGAAGGCTATAAAGACGCTGCCGGCCTGTTGACGCATCTTGACAATGTCGGCACCCTGCTGGGAGAAGCCCTGAAAATAGCAGATATCACTCAACTGGAGGTCCATGGGCCGGAAGCGGAACTGGCCAAACTCAGAGAACCCCTGGCTGACTTGAACCCGCAGTTTTTTACACTGGAATTGGGATTTCGAAACTAAAAACCAGACCCATCCTCAGATTTTTATATCAACTGTCGCCGGGGATTAAGCACCGAAAAGCGCTCAATCCCCGGCAAAATATTATTCTGCTCAACATTCCTTGTCGTGTTTATCTGTATATCGCCGAAATAAACAGAAGGCATTTTTTGTCGT
>JBNKNP010000228.1:0-7421 GCA_050293905.1 Desulfobacteraceae bacterium
TTATTACTACCAGGGACGACCTGTTAAAGACAAAAACGGGAATCTGATAAGTGCGAAACAAGTATTACGAAAGGAACTGGTTGATGTTTTGGAATTGTATAAAAATGATGAAATTATGCTTATTGCCCATTCCATGGGGTCGATCATTGCTTATGACGTCCTCAGGGTCATAGGGCATACAGGTCCCGAAATACCGATAAAGCATTTTGTCACTATTGGCTCGCCTCTTGGCCTGCCCCATGTCAAGCATAAAATAATAGAAGAACGAAAGGCAGAGGGACGGCCCCAGGCGGCAGAAGTTAGAACACCCACTTTGGTCACTGGCAGTTGGGTAAATTATGCAGACAAATCAGATCCTGTTGCATTAGATCCCCATCTGAGAGATGATTACAGCGAAAATAGAATCGGGGTGCGTGTTCAGGATGATATGGTTAAGAACGACTATGTCGGTGAAAACAAAGAGCCAAATTCACACAAATCCTATGGATATCTGAGAACCCCGGAATTGTCGAGGCAGATTAAGGCATTTTTATCAAACACCGGACAGGCTTAAGCCCCGGTGATGATATGGTCGGTATCCGGGCAAAAATGGAAAATGACGGTAATTGATTAAAATAGAAACCACCAACAAACTGAGATATTATTTTCATCATGAAAAATCAAAAAAATTTATTTAAAAGCCTTGTTTATTTCGCCCCGGGTATAGTTGGTCTGCTCTGGTTTTGGGGATTCTTTATGTATGCAACCGGATTTCTTTTAAATCTTTATGTGCCAAAGACCGTCGATTCGGGGCAGGTTAATCCACTTGTCTTTTCATTTGCGATAAACACTTTATTATTGATGTTGTTTGGCATTCAACATAGCGTTATGGCACGAAAACCATTCAAAAAAAAATGGACAAAGGTCATACCTGCTTATCTTGAACGCAGTTTCTATGTACTGTTATCAAATTTTATTCTGACCGTTATTTTTGTTTTCTGGCAACCGATCACAATACCAATATGGTCAATAAACAGCTTGATTCTAAAAGTAATAATTTATATTATTTTCACAATCGGTTGCGTTCTTCTCATCTATTCGCTGCTGATTAACGATCATTTTGAGTTTATAGGACTGCGTCAGATCTATCTTCACCTTGACGAAAAACAATATACGCCGATGGAGTTCTCGATGCCGTCACTTTACAAATATATTCGTCACCCAATGTATTTGGGAACGTTAATCGCTTTTTGGGCCACACCTGAAATGACATTAGGACATCTCCTGCTTTCTCTGGGAATGACCCTTTACACCTTAATAGGGGTCAGGTTTGAGGAGCAGGATCTGATCGCATTATATGGAGATGAATATAACCGTTATTTGCAAACAGTCGGAATGCTGCTTCCCAAAATGAAATCATGGAGGAAAAATGAAAATTGTTAAACGCGGACATGATGGTGCCTGGCTTGGGATCAGCGGTTCACCGGAATACATTAAAGCCTGCTGCGACGCTTCTTTGAAACGCCTGAACACCGATTATATCGATATTTATTACCAACATCGACCCGACCCTGAAGTCCCTGTTGAAGAAACAATCGGCACGATGGCCGAACTGGTCAAGGCAGGTAAAATCCGCTACATCGGCCTGTCGGAAGCCAGTGCCGAAGATTTTGAAAAAACACACCTTACCCACCCAATCTCCGTGCTGCAAACTGAGCTTTCTCTCTGGTCGCGGGACGCGGAATTAGATGCTTTTTCGAAAAATTTTAAGGTTGTGGGTGAGCGTTATTGAAAACTAAAAACATATAGTTGTTTTGAAAAACTATTTTTTTCCAAACCCGAATTTCTTAACTTTTTAATTTAAGGAGAAGCAGATGAAAAAAATCATAACCGCAGTCATGATTGCGGGCTTTCTTGGAATCGTTAATCCGGCGTCGGCATTCCTGGTGGATATAGGGAATGGCGTGATTTATGACACCACTAATGATCAATATTGGCAGAAAAGTACGAATATGCCTTTCTACGCCGGAGTTCCGATTGGCTCACATCTTCTCAATACACTATCAATAATTGATGTTTTTAACACCCATAATGACATTTGCCGCTATTCCTATGGCATTGGCGGTTCATCATGTATTTGGAACGAATATTACTGGCTTTACGGCAAATGGCGGATGGCAACTGCTGATGATCTGAAAAAACTTTGGAAATATGGTCCATATGAAATACGCAAGAAATTCAGCGGCGGGCAGTCTGGCGATAAAATTCTGTTTGGAAGATACAATAATGGTACCCTTGATGAGACAGACGGTGTTGCCGGCCTGGTTCAAGTAGATGATGTCACATTGCGGCTGTCGGATTTAGATGAATTTCAAATTGATCCGAATATTGATGAAGAGTGGTTGGGTATTTGGCTGATTGCAGACACCTATACGCATGACGATTCAAATACTCATGTTGTCAGCCAGGTGGATTTTGATCGTGATGGAAATATTGATCGAAATGATTACAGAATTTTCAGGAAAGATTATACAAAAAAAAGGTGGTATCGAGATGAGGATGGAGATGGTTTTTCAAACGGGAAAAGCGTATATGCCCGGACCCAGCCCCAATTTTATTACCCAGAGTCTCAATTGACAGCCATATTCGGCGACTATGATGATAAAAATGATTTAATTAATCCTGCAGCGGTGGAAATCTGCGGTGACAACCGGGACAACAATTGCAATGATATGATTGATGAAAACTGCGAATAACCCAAGGCGTTTCAGCCCTGAAAAGAACGGGTATTCATATGGGGCCTGAAATCATCTGCCAGACAGCAATCCATATCGGCATGGCAGCAATGCAGATCAGATACTGGATCACCATCATGCTGGTGAAGGATTCAGTGTCTCCGCCATAGTGCTTTGCAATTATAATCAGATTGGTGGCAGGCGGCGCTGCTGCCTGGATCACCAGCATACTGCACAATAGCGGCATGGAAACATAAAATTTTCCAAAATAAAGTATGGCGGACATTGTCACAGGGAGCAGTACATATTTTACAGTACTTACAATGATAATGTCCTTTATAGAAGGAATGTTGTTAAATGACAGCGTTCCAATGGTGGCTCCCAGAATGAAAACGGCAACAGGAACAGTTGCCTGGCCAAGAAGGTCCATGGCCGCAATCATGGAGCCGGGGACAAATGAAGAAAGATTTGTGAAAATCAGGATAATGGCAGCAAGCATGGCTGAAAACGGAGGGGTGATAAAATCTGTAAACCGTATCCGGCTTTCTTTCTCCCCTGAAATCATGACCTTTCCCAGGCTCCACATGACAGGGGTCGCACCCAGAACCAGCAGAAAACAATACAGGGCGAACGTGTCAAATTTGTCTGCAAAAAGGACTTGGCCAACCGGAAGAACAATGTAGATGGCATTCTGCATGCTTGCCAGGGTCATCAACGGCCTTTTTTTTTGTTTCATTTTAAAAAAAACGCTGCTGAAAAAAAGACCGATTACGATAATTAAGACACCTGCAAGGGGGAGTATCCACCAGTTGGAAAAGGAGTCAGGATGGAACTGAATCAGGGTTTTTGCCAGGATCAGGCAGGGAAGAAAAACATTTACCGTTACGGCGGATAATGCCTGTACCTGCCGGGCTGATACAATTTTTATCCTGACCAGAACACCTGCGGCCAGACAAATAAGAAATAGTTGAAAAATTGCACTGAAAACAGTAGAACAAGTTTGAATAAACATATGATTGCAACTTTAAAAATAATTATATAAATAAAGTGGAATTGTACCTGATTTAACACAGATTAACAATACATACAGCGTGAGGGAATCGGCCACTGCCATTAAAAGAGACCTGTGGCAGAAACATTGTTATTACATAGGAGAATGAAATGAAACATTCGTATATCTTAACCATGGGAATTATCATTTTTATTTTTGGTTTGATACTGCTTCCAATGCAAAATCATAAGGTAATGGCACAATCCTACGATGAAGAACAGCAGGAGGACCTGTTAACAGAACCGGATGAAAGCTATCTTTCAGACGAAACCTATCCCTCAGAAGACCAGGAGGGAAATAATTACGACAGTGAGCTTAGACAAGATTCTCTTGACGAGGAATATCCGGCAGATGAGCGTCCATTAGATGAATATCCTGCTGATGAACTGCCAACTGATGAGTTGCCAACAGAAGAATATCCTACAGAAGAATATCCTACAGATGAACTGCCGACAGACGAGTTGCCGACAGACGAGTTGCCGACGGGTGAGTTGCCGACGGGTGAACTGCCGACAGAAGAATATCCGACTGACGAGTCCGTCGATGCTGCATCAGCACTTGGTGCGGGTTCGCTGCAGACAGCCCCGGCAAAGTGCAGTCAGGCTGCCGGCCATGTATTATATCTTTTGTCAAAGTCATCATTTGGAGGGAGTGTTTCTTATTTGAAACCCGGCGCTCGAATTACTTTCCAGAATGACACGAACACAACGTTTCAAATTAAAGTGGTACCGTCCAGCATCGTAACCAGTTCTAGCTTTTCACTGCCCGCCGGCAGCAAAATGGATATTTTTGCAAGTTCTTCCTCTCAGTTGGAGACCGGCAGTATTTACGCCAATGCCGGTTCCGGAAACATGGTTGAGGATATTGTTAAATGCCCGTAGCTGTCCTGCCCGAAGGAGTGTCGTTCTTGACAGCGGTACGGCAGCATGATCATTTATTCTTATGAATTTTCCGGAAAGCGTTTTCGATACGGGTGAGAATGGTTTCTGCATTTGGTGTGTGTTTTGAAATGATAAAATATAAAGCCACATGAGATAGAGCAGAATACTTTAAATCAGGTTCAGGATTGTTTTTAAGATAGATTTCTCCGGTTTTCCAATAATCGAGATGATAATCCGCTCTTTTGGATTTCAGCATGGCGACTGCCTGGTCAAAAGAATTAATTTCCGTAAAATGGACGTTGTTTTCAGGATTGCGAATGAAATTTATCAGGCCGCCGTATGTGTATCCTCTTATGAGCAGGATGTTTTTGCCGGATAATGCTTCGCGCCGGGTTATTTCGGGTTTTTCACCGAAATAAAAGCTGTGCAGTTCTATACTGACAGGACTGAACCTGCTGTGAAGCACCGAATTTGTAAAGTCTTTGAACTCCGGTTTAAGCGGGCCAAGATAGATATCAAGTTCTCCGTTGATCAGGTTTATATAGACTCTTTTAGTGGGGTAGGGCATCCAGATGATGTCAAACCCCGCTTCGGAAAGAACCTGCGACATCAGCTCACCGAAAATTCCTGTGACCTGTCTGTCCTGAACGGTATAATAAGGTGGCGCAAAACTTGCCCCGACATTAAGCGTCTCAGAAAAAGATGTTGAACAGGAGAGGATGATAAAAACCAAGAATAAACATGCCCTTTTTGAACAGGTATGCATTTTATCTTGTCCAGTTGGATTAAAAAAAGCTGACAGGCTGATTATATTCAATACCATACATGTAATATATATTATCAGGCTTGGTTTGAAAATCTTCTACCCATCGAATAGTCCCATTGTAAGTATCATATTTTTCAGGTCCGGTTGTGTTTTCTCTGGTTTCTTTCATCCTGACCGTGATCTGCTGGCCGATGTTCATACGTTCGTTTGTTCTTAAGAACATACCGCTTTCACTGTAATTGATTAAAAAAGCAGGGTTGTATTTATCCTCCGCTTCTTTTTTGTATTTAACATCGGGTGTAACATAATCGAATCTGTTGTGCATTCGTCTTTCTATAAATTTGGCCATTTCTCTCTCCCTAAAAGACCTCTTTGCAAACCTGACCGATCCGGCCCAGGTTTTCGCAGACATGGATGCCGTTGTCCTTAAAAGCTTTTATCTTTGCTGCGCCTGTTCCGGATGAACCGGAGATAATCGCTCCAGCATGACCCATTCTCCTGCCAGGCGGTGCGGTAAGCCCGGCAATAAAGCCCACCACAGGTTTGGTCAGGTTTTCTTTAATATAGACGGCAGCTTCTTCTTCGGCGCTGCCGCCGATTTCTCCCACCATAACAATGCTTTTGGTTTCATCATCATTTTGAAAGGCCTCAAGCACGTCTATAAAATTTGTTCCGTTCACAGGATCCCCGCCGATACCGATACAGGTCGACTGACCTAAACCGGCCTTTGTGAGCTGATCAACCACTTCATAGGTCAATGTGCCGGAACGTGAAATCACGCCCACACTGCCTTTTTTATGGATCACACCCGGCATGATGCCGATTTTACATTCCTCTGGTGTGATAATCCCGGGGCAGTTGGGGCCGATGAGCCGGCAGTCTTTTTTAGAAAGAAAATGCTTGACCTTTACCATGTCAAGAATGGGGATACCTTCTGTAATGCAGACAATCAGATCCACACCGGCATCAGCCGCTTCCATGACAGCATCTGCACCGAAGGGCGGGGGAACTAGGATTAATGATGCATTGGATCCGGTTTCTTTAACAGCCGCTTCAACCGTATTGAAAACCGGTACATCATCCATTGTCTGTCCACCTTTGCCCGGTGTGACCCCGGCAACAACCTGAGTGCCGTATGCCAGACATTGTCTTGCATGAAAACTGCCTTCCTTTCCGGTTATTCCCTGTACAAGGACCCTGGTGTTTTTATCTACAAATATACTCACGGTTCGTAGGTCTCCTTTAATTGACTGCTGCGGCAATTTTTTGGGCTGCGTCAGACAGGTCAGCAGCACTGGTTAAATTCAGACCGGCATCCTCTAATATATTTTTACCGGTTTCCACATTGGTGCCTTCCATGCGGACCACCACAGGGACGTTGATTCCTGTTTTTTTTGCCGCGTCAACAACACCTTTGGCAAAAACGTCGCATCGCAATATTCCGCCGAAAATATTGATCAGCACTGCTTTGACTTTTTCATCGGCCAGGATAATTCTAAATGCGTTTTCAACCTGTTCAGAACTTGCGCCGCCGCCCACATCCATGAAGTTTGCCGGCGTGGCACCGGCGTTTTTAATGATATCCATGGTGGCCATGGCAAGTCCGGCGCCGTTGACGATATTGCCGACATTGCCGTCCAGGTTGATATAATTCAGGCTGTATTTTGAGGCTTCTATTTCCATGGGATCTTCTTCATCCAGGTCCCTGAGTGCTGATAAATCTTTGTGCCGGAAAAGGGCGTTTGAATCAAAATCCACCTTGGCATCAAGGGCGATGACCTTTTGATCCGATGTAAGGATCAAGGGGTTGATTTCCACCAGCGAGGCATCATTTTCAATAAAACAGCGGTACAGGCTGGTCAGCAGACCGGAAAACGGCTTCATGGCCTCTGGCGGCAGGCCCAGTCCGAATGCAACCTGCCTGACCTGGTATCCTTGTATCCCTATCAGGGGATCAACAAAAACCTTGATGAGCCGCTCAGGCGTTTTTTCAGCCACCTGCTCAATAT
>JBNKNP010000229.1:0-3276 GCA_050293905.1 Desulfobacteraceae bacterium
TTCAATAAATCCGGTGACTTTTCCATCCATGGCCCTGACAGGTGCTGTTGTGAGACGAATGGAAAAAAGCTGCCTGTCCAGATTGATCATATCGCTGACACAGGAAACAGAACGACCGTCCCGGTTCGATTCAAGGACAGGGCAATTATTAATGCAGGCCGCACTTCTTAAAATATTTCGGCAGTGAATTCCGCGCGCCTGTGAGCTTGAAAATCCGGACAAGGCTTCAAAGGTCCGGTTCAATGCGACAACCCTTCGGTCCATATCCAGAATCAGAATACCCTGGGGGATTTCATTGATCAGATACATAAAGTCAAGAGCATCCGTCAAAAGGTTATTGATGCCCGGTTTAAAAGCGTCCATCATAGCCTCATTTTTTATCATTCAAACTCTCTTAAATCAAATAAAATCAAATACCGGCCCCATGAATTTTATCAATTCATCCGGACAAATAAAGTTGTTCCGCAAATATGGTTATGATATGACTATTTAAATTTATACAAAAAAAGAATTTTTGTTGTTAAATATAAAGGATATAAAAATGGAGAAACTCAGACTTTTAAACGA
The DNA here is from genome assembly GCA_050293905.1 of Desulfobacteraceae bacterium. Classification (GTDB taxonomy): domain Bacteria; phylum Desulfobacterota; class Desulfobacteria; order Desulfobacterales; family Desulfobacteraceae; genus Desulfobacula. Next base: position 568 of record JBNKNP010000229.1, read on the forward strand.
ACAGATTATCAGCAGGGTCCATGCCAATCTTCGTGAATTTAATTTTGACGCGGGTGAGTTTGTGGACAATGCCATTGAATATGACAAATTGTCCAAGTTCTATTGTTTTTACGGCATTACTTCCCATCACCCCATTGATTTTAATTTTAAACATGCCAGCATGGCCGGCAGTTATTTTCTGGGAAAATGTTTTGTCAAGCAGTCCATTATTTACAAAAGTGATGTCCGGGGGGACGAACTCAAACGCAAAGGAGATATTGTTGACCCGGAGAATAATCCTTTGCCGATGATTGAAGACGAAACCATTGTGATTCATGCAAGTCTCTTATATAAAACCCTTGTTCACAACAATTCCCACAACCTTGAAACACCCGAAGAATTCACCATCCGGAACACCATCTCTTCCCATTATGCCAACATCCACGGTTCCACCATGGAAGGCTGCTTTCTAGGACCTTTTTGCACAGTTGACCTGATGAATCTTCATTCTTGCATCATAGGGGAATTCTCCTATATCCAGGCTGAGGAATTTTTCCATGCAAAAATCGATCCCGGGGTAATCCATATTGAAAACAATGAGTTCTGCTTCAAATTCAAGCACAAAAAAGAAGTGATAGACAAATATATCGGGGTAAATGAGTCTTGTCAGCCCCGGGGCCTGATTTATCATTTTGTTAAGGACAAAGAACCGGAATATGAGCATTTGTTCAAACTTGTTGATATTGAACATCCGGTCGAGGCACCGGACAGTTCCGCTGTTAACCGGTATGCGGTGATTAAGGGAGACACCAGAATCGGAGAAAACGTGTTGATTTCCCAGCGGGCATACCTGGACAATGCCCGCATGGGCGACGGTTCCAATGCCCAGGAAAATACATATATTATCAATTCCAGCCTGATTGGAATGAATGTTACGGCTCATGGCGGCAAGATTATCCATGCCGAGATAGAACAAAAAACATTTGTCGGATTCAATTCTTTTCTTTTTGGAAAAAAAGACGCAAAACTGATGATTGGAAAAGGGTGTGTGGTGATGCCCCATACTATTATCGATATTACAGATCCCCTGCAGATTCCGGACAATCACATCATATGGGGGTATATTACATGTGAAAAAGATTTGAAAACCCACTCTATTTCCATTGAAAAAATAAATACGATAAACGGCTCCTTTAAATTGGGAGACATGACATTCCAGGGTAAGGGAGACGTCTTTATTGACGCCTTCAGCCACAGGATTGAACATATTCTTGAAGCCAATGGCGCATATTGCAACTATGATGAGGATTTAATCGGGCACGCCCAGAAAGGGCAGCAAATTTCATTTAATACGCTGCAACCTTACCAGTCCGGTGAAAATGAAGGCCTGTATCCATCAATCAGAATAAGACCCTGAAATACGAACCTATTATTTTATAACATAAAGGCCTTTCCGGAAAATTAATCTGGAAAGGCCTTTTTTTTTACGGGTGGATATTAATTTGAGCTTTGGAGTTCAACCGGCATAAAACTTTTCAATGGACAATCGCTGCAATCTCCTTTGGAATGAATCTGCCGGTAAATGGATTCCAGAGCAGCCCTTGAGTCCGGATAGATATTTTCTCTTCCAAGCTTGTCAATCAGGTGAGTCCTTTCCATAACTGCCAGAACTTCTTCTTTCACCCCGCAAAAGGATATTTTACGCCCGCTGCTCCTGACCGTATCAATGAGTATTGAAATGGCATCTTCACCTGATGCGTCAATATCATTAATTCCCTTTGAGGCAATCAATACATGCCTTAACTCAGGCTTTTCAGCGATATATTCCAACACTTTATCCTCAAGATAACTGGCATTGGTAAAAATCAGGGAACCGTCAAACCTGACAACGGCAATATGATCGCATTCCCTTAAGCCTGCTCTAAGCGCATCTCTTAGCGTGTTGTCCCTTGCTTTGGACAAAAGAGCCACCCTCGGACGCAGATGCTTGTAAATAAAAAGCCCGAATGTCAGGGCGACACCGACCATGATGCCTTCTTCAAGATGGGGGGCAAAATAGAGCGTACAGACAAAGGAAACAACTGAAATAATCCCTTCAGACCGTTTAGCTTTCCATGCATGGATAAACCCGGATGCATTGACAAGGCCAATCACCGCCATCATGATAACCGCTGCCAGAACCGCCTGGGGCAAATGATAAAGCAGGGGCGTAAAGAAAAGAAGTGTCAAGGCAACCATGATGCTTGTGACCACTGAAGAAACGCCGCTGACCGCATTGGCCTGAAGGTTGACGGCAGACCGTGAAAATGACCCTGAAACGGCATAACTTTGTCCGAACGCACCAATAATATTACCAAGGCCCTGTCCGATCAGTTCCTGATTCGGATCAAGCTTCTGCCCGGTTTTTGCGGCCATGGATTTGGCAATGGCAATGGCTTCCATGAATCCGAGCAGGGAAATAATAACAGCAAACGGGAGCAATTGCAGAAAAGCGGCAACATAGGTTTTGCCTTCAGGCGCCTTTGGAACACTTATTTTCAGACCTTTTGGAATGTCGCCGACAACAGCGCCTGCGCCAATCATTTTAAGATTATTTGTATCTAAAATTTTATTGCTGACCTTTATCCGCCATTTGCGACCATCAGTTTCAAGCCCGGCCGGCAGAGTCGAAGCGGTGTAAAATACAGGTGCATCACCGGCATTTTCCGCAGTCAGAAAATGGATCAGGCG
>JBNKNP010000230.1:0-1647 GCA_050293905.1 Desulfobacteraceae bacterium
ACAGTGAACGAAATTGCAACGATAATCCTGGATGAACTTTTTCCTGCAATGGCCAGTACAGGGGTTACCAGGTTGTTGATCATTCCGGTTTTATCAAGGCCTGCTCCGATAATGATGACGGCAATAATTGATACAACTGCATTCGAACTCAATCCGACAAAAGCCTCCTTTGGTGAAACAAGACCTAAAAGCGGAAGACAGACCATCATCATGATCGCTACAACATCGACTCTGACCCATTCCACCACGAATAAAAAGATCGCTAAACCAATCATAATAAGAACCCAAATCATATCCGGTGTTAACTGTTCCATATCCTCTCCACAATTTATCTGTTTATAAATTTACCGACCTTGTCTGCCTGAATCTTTGCCTGTCCTGCGGCTAAGCGTCAGCAACGGACATTCAAGATTTCCGGCCAGATTTTGCAGCCAGTGTTTTCCTTTAATTTTACTGCTTGAAATGAAATCCTGACCGCTTCCCCAGATAATGGACTGGAACGACGAGTGATCTGCCAGAAATTTGAGCAACTCTTGCGATGGATCGCCGATTTTTAAAGCTGAACTGACTTCAAGACCTTTTTGAATAAAACTTTCTGTCAGTTCGGCAAGCAGTTTTCCGACCCGAAGCTCAATTTTTTGAAGTTCGTTGCGTTTCACACGGATGGTTTCCGGGATGGAAAACGACATGGATACCAGCATCAAAAAGGTAACCTTGGTATCCGTTCTCAAAGCATATTCTCTGGCATAAATCAGTGCTCCGGGATATACCTTTTCATTTTCAAAAATAATCAATACGTTGCTTTTCATTTTCATTCCTTTTCCATTCCTTACATTCCAAGAATTATGCCACAGGTGAACATCTGCACAACCAATTGATTTTACTAAATTTTTATACAGAAACGCATACAGGTAGACAAGGAAACGAAATGTTGAAAAATGAAACGTTGCTGTTGGGGGTCAGGCCTTAGGAAAGAAAAGAAAGGAGGCGGGAATAAATTGGTGAAATATGCAACATGGCTGTTGCAAATATAAACATTTCAGTTAAGACCGTATTTTTTTATCTTCCGCCACAAGGACGCCCGATCTATTCCCAGAATCCCTGCGATTCTGACACGGGTTAATGTCCCAGATTTTAAAAGGTGGGCGATATAATCCTTTTCAAGTTCTTCAAGCGTCATCATTTGTTCTTCAGGCCGCTGATAAGCATGCAGCTCCAATTCAGTCAAATCAGGCGGTAGATCACAGGCTCGAATTATATCTTCGTTGGATATTGCTGCAGCTCGTTCCAGTATATTCTCAAGTTCTCTTACGTTTCCGGGAAATGTATACTGCTTTAAAAGTGACATGGCCTTATGGGATATCTGTTTCATTGGATAGCCGTTCTGTCGGCTGACCCGATTTAAAATATGGTAGGCAAGAAGCGGGATATCTTCCGGCCGTTCTTTTAAACTCGGCAGTTTGATATGGACGACATTAATCCGGTAATACATATCTTTCCGGAATGTCCCGGCTTTGACTTCATTTTGAAGATTTTTAGCAGTGGCGGATACGACACGTACATTTACCGGAACCGGCTTATTGCCCCCCACACGAAGCAGCTCTTTTTCCTGAAGGACTCTTAAAAGTTTGACCTGCATGGCAGGCG
>JBNKNP010000231.1:0-6326 GCA_050293905.1 Desulfobacteraceae bacterium
ATGGCGCTGCGACAAATCCCGATGACGATGCAGGACTGGGAGAAGCGCCTCAATAGGTTTATTGAAGCGACAGACAGGGAAATCTTGCAAGACGCAGGAAAAGTCACAGCAGAGATTGCCAAAGCCCATGCTGAAAGCGAATTTGAAAAATACCGCATTATTCAGGATCGCCTTTTTGAAAGCGATTTTGATCGGATGATTAAGCAGTTGGAACAGAAAAACGAGGACAAAGCATAGAGACAACCAGAAGACACCAACAAGCCAAATGAACCGGGCAAGCCGGTTATTTTTGCGTTGGTCACAAACAAAAAAAGGATTCATTATGAAGAGAAAAAAATTTACGGCAATGGTTTTCTTGTTTGTTGTTGCTTGGTTTGTATCATCATCAAATAGTTTTGCTGATTCCAGGCTTCAATATAACGGCGTATACAGAAGTGTTAAGGCAGCCACAACTACATCGGGCAATGCCTGGAAATACCTTAGATTTTATTCGGACGGCACCGTGATCGAGACCACTTCATTGGGCAAACCGGAACAGATCTGGAAGTGGTTTTCCAAAGAGCACGCTAATGTATCTGTCGGCAAAGTCATGATCAAAGGAAATACCCTGTCATTCTCCACGGCTTCGACCCAGGGGACCGTCGATTTCAATGGTCAGATTGATGGCGATCAGCTTCATCTCAGTTTATATAGTCACATAAACCAGTTTCGAGAAACCTCAAGCTATGTATTCTTTAAAATGTCTGAAAATCATGCAATGGCGGCTGATCTAAACTCAGAATTATTAAGATTGGCAGTATTGGATAATCCTGACAAAATTGCCTCTATTATCGATAAAGGCGCTGACATTGAATCAAAAGATCGCTGGGGTGAGACGGCTTTGATACTATCAGCCGGGAATGGAAAAGTTGAAAATGTGAAAATTTTATTAGAAAAAGGTGCAGATATTAATGCGGTAAGCGGGTCAAAAACGACTGCGCTTATGAGGGCCGCAGCAAAGGGTAAGAATCGTGTCGTAGAAGAATTGATAAAATCAGGTGCAGACTTAAACAGAAAAAATATCAAAGGGTTTACTGCGCTTATGATGGCTGTAGGAGAGGCGGACTATGAAAGCGTCATCCTGCTCATCAAAAAACGCGTGGATGTTAATATCAAAAACGATATTGGACAAACCGCATTGGATCTTGCAAAAAAAGGGCGTTCAATGAACAGCAGCCCGGAGCTCTATATTAAAAAAAATCGCTACGATCTGATTATTACATGGCTTAAGAACGCAGGTGCTGTCTGATCAACTGAAAGACGATGCCGGCAATTTCCCGAAACTGCCTGGCTTCAAATTGTTTTTTTATGGTCGCCGGATTGCATGACCAGGTTTCCACCCTCCTGCTTGCTATGGTAGAGAGCCTGATCAGCACGTGCCACTAAACCTGAGAAGCCTTCTTTTTCCTGATACTGGGCAACTCCGATAGAGAGCGTAACAGCTTCCCGCGGATCAGCTGCTCCGGGCTTGAGCCCTCCTCCGGACCAGCTGATCTGCTCAACAACGGAGCGTACCCGCTCAGCCAGGAGCAGTGCGTCCTGAAGGTGACTCTCGGTCAATATAACGAATTCATCACCGCCCCAGCGGCCGAAAACCTCAGTGGGACGGATGGCCTGCTGCAAAAGGCGGGAAATCGTCCGTAACACTTCATCCCCCTGTATATGTCCCAATGTATCGTTCACTGCCTTGAATTTATCGAGATCCATGAGAATAACGCTGAAAGGCTGACCAATACGGTCAAACCTGCTGGCGAACCGGACAAATTCCTCTTCAAGTTTTCTCCTGTTTGCCGCACTTGTCAACTCATCTGAAACCGCAAGGATTTCAAGCCGGCGCTGGTATCGGTTGATGGTGATCAGGGTAATGAAAAAGATGGTGATGGACGTCACTATTCCGAGGGCAATCGTCCAGAATAGGTTCATCCGCGCAGTGTGCAGGGAGTCTGTCTCATTCTGTTCAACAAAGAGCAGCCATTTCAGGCTGTCAATATACCTGACATTCAGCAGGATTTTATCTCCGTCTTTGAGGTATTCAAAATTTTCAGGCTGGGCCGTTACCGCAAGTATCCTTTGGGAGATGTCTTTCAACCCCTTGATATCAGCAATTTTTACCTTTTCAATCAGTGATGCATCCTGATGCACCTGGATCAACCCCGCCTTGTTTGTCAGGTATACGTTTCGTCCGTATCGTTCTTTATATTCCTTTACCAACCGGGCGACGCTCTCCATCTTCAACCCCACCCCGGCGACACCGAGGAGACGTCCATTTTCATCCTCCACCCGATAATTAATAAAAACAGTGAGAATGTTGTTGCCGGCCTCATCATTATCCACGTCAAGATCATAATCCCTTCCGGAATCAATAAATCGATAATACCAGACATCGTGACTGTCGTCAGGGCTGATGATTTTATGAATACCTTTGAAATGATAATAGCGCAAGGTATGTGATGAAATGAAGAATGTTGAAAAAAAATGATACTTTTCTTTGATTTCAAGCAAATATTTTCTCATTCTTTCCTGGTCCTGTTCCCCCTCCATGACCCAGTCCTTGAGAAAGGTATCTGCCGACATGCTGGACGAGACCAGGAGCGGGCGGGTCAGCTTCGAGGTAACATCGGAGTATATATTGTTCATGGTCAGCGGCAGGTCGTTTTGCAATATCTCACTATGGATCGAGTTCTTGGTGATCGAATAATTTATTATGCTTCCACCCAGGAACCCAAAGGCAAGCACTATGGCCAGAACAAAGAACAGCCGGCGACGGGCATCAATTTTTATCATGAATACAGCACCTCAATTCAAAATATTACCATTTTACCTGGTACGGGTAACACAGGTTGTATCTGTATCAGGCGGAAGGAAGCGAAAGCAAGAAAAAAAAGAGCATTGAAACAGCCTGGGAAAACTCTTGTGGAATTTCGTGGGCTGGGGCTCTGCGAAATATTTAACCGCGCTCTTGTATTAAAGGGATGCATCCTGAAACCATTGTCTGGCCACGGGGTGGGTTATTTTAGTTATTTCAGTTATTTCAGGTTTTAAAAAAAATCTTGACAGGCCATATTTTATAAAATAACTATAATAACTAAAAATAAAAATCGCTCGTCAAAGGAGGTGCCATGGAAGACACGTTGACTGTATTTACGGCAAGCAAATACTGCAATGTTTCGTCAAAAACCATCATTAACTGGGTGGAAGCCGGGCATATCAATGCCTATCGTACAGTTGGCGGACATCGCAGGATAAAAAAATCCGATCTTGAATCCTTTATGAGAACCCAGGGAATACCGATTCCGGAAGAAAAGGAAGAAAGCAGCAGAAAAAAAATCCTGGTGGTGGACGACGATATGATTATTGTTGAATCGATTGTACAGGCGTTGGAGGAAGATAATTTCGATTATGAAGTTCTTTCCGCTTCAGACGGATTTGAGGCCGGTCTTCAGGTCAATCATTTCCATCCGGACCTCTTGATTTTAGATATTATGATGCCGGATATCAAAGGCTATGAAGTCTGTAAAAAAATCAAAGCCGACTTAAACACGAAAGATATTAAAATTATCGTTTTATCTGCATATCTGGATGATGATAAATTCGCCCGTATGAAAGAAAACGGCGCTGATGTTTGTCTTTCAAAACCATTGCCCCTGTCCCAGCTTAAAGCGGAAGTGGCTCAATTGCTCGGATTAAAATAAAAAGGAGGCAGATCATGAATTTGAAGGAATCTTTTGCAAAACAAAAATTTGTTGTGACGTCCGAGGTGCAGATCCCCTTAGGAGATGAAGAGCCTGAAACTCTGCTGGAGAGCCTTGGGAGTATGTCTGTTGCACAGATTGGTTTTGAAGGTCTGGTCACGGATACGATAAAAAGCTGCAGCCTTTTAAAACAGAACGATTTAAATCCTATCTATCAGACCACCACCAGAGACAAAAACCGGTATCAGCTTCAAAAAGATCTGATACAGGCCCATGAAACCGGTGTTGAGAATCTTTTGGTCTTTACTGAAGATTACCGGATTGCCGGGGATACACTCCAGGAATCCATGTTTTTTCATGTCGATTCTGGAAAACTTGCTTCAGTCATGGATCATTTAAGACAAGGAAAGACCATAGAGGGAAACGAGCTGGATGATTCCATTGATTTTACATTGGGAGTCGGTGTCCAGACCCCGTGGGGAAAGAGTATGCCTAAAAAAGGCATGGAAGAAATGGAAGACATGATGAATGTGGGTACGGCTTATTTTTTAACCACACCCATATTTGATGTGGACCAGTTTGACAGGTTCATGAAACAGGTTGAACCTTTCAAGGTGCCCGTCGTGGCTGAGGTGATGATTTTAAGAACAGCAGGTATGGGCAAATTTTTAAACCGGCATTTTAAATCCGGGCTTATTCCGGAATGGGTGATCCAGAAGCTGATGAACGCAGAAGACAAACAAAAGGCAAGCATGGAACTTTTTTCCGATACAGTCAACAGTTTGAAAGATATCTGCCAGGGAGTTCATATCATTACCATTGGCGGACTGGATAACCTTGTACCGTATCTGAACGCAGCCCAATTAAGATAGGAGGGGGTATTTAAAATGGCAGAGGCGATTAAGATCGATAAGCTGGATATCGAATTTAAAGAGGATGTTCTGTCAAAGGTACCGGATGCAAATTTTGATTTGTGTCTGACCTGCGGGACATGCACCGGAGGGTGTCCTGCTTCCGAGCTGATGGATATGGATCCTCGAAAGCTCATACGGATGGTAAATCTGGGGATGGACGAGGCAGTGTTGAAATCTGAGTGGAAATGGGTGTGCAGCATGTGTGCCCGCTGCGTGTACGCCTGCCCCATGAAAATTAATATCCCTGCCCTGGTATTTAATCTGCGGGCCAGCGTGCCCAGAAAAAAGCGGCCCAGGGGAATCCTCGGGTCATGTGACCAGCATATCCGGACCGGCAGTGCCATGGGAGCCCAGAAGGATGATTTCACCTTCACGGTGGAGGATGTGGCAGAAGAGATCAGGGAGGATCATCCCGGATTTGAAGATCTTGAAGTCACCGTGGACAGGGTCGGGGCCACCATGGTTCTCAACCAGAACTCAAGAGAACCGGTCACCGAGCCCGAAGAGCTGGGGCCGTTGTGGAAAATCCTTCATACCGTGGGGGCGGACTGGACCTATCCGTCGGTCATGTGGGGAGGAGAGAACTACTGCATGTTCATGGCGGATCTTGAAGGATGGAAATACATTATAGAGGAGTTTGTCCTTCATGTGGACAATAATTTAAAAAGTCCCATAGTGGTCAATACCGAGTGAGGGCACTCATACTTTGCAATCCTGGAAGGATTGCGCAGATTCAAGATTCCTCACAAATTTAAATTAATCACGATTATTGAACTCTATGCCCAGTGGATCAGGGAAGGCAAACTGAAAGTCAGTTCCGACTGGAACAAGGACATCGGTGCGAAATTCACAATTCAGGATCCGTGTAATATCGCCAGGAAAAGCGGGTCGGATAAAATCGTCAACGATTTAAGGTTTGTGGTGAAAGCCGTTGTCGGAGAAGAAAATTTTATCGATACCGTTCCCAACCGCGGCAATAATTTCTGCTGCGGCGGTGGCGGCGGCGCGCTTCAGGCGGGATTTCCCGATGAACGGCGGGCATTCGGCAAGACGAAATTCAACCAGCTTAAAGCAACCGGTGCGACGTATATTATTGCGCCCTGCCACAATTGCCATGGTCAGGTTGAAGATATTGGCGAGAAATTTGGCGGTAACTGGCATGTGGTCCACTTATGGACGATACTCTGTCTGTCCATGGGTGTACTCGCTGACACAGAACGAACCTATCTTGGGCCGGATCTGGCTGAAGTGGGGTTATAAAAAGGAGGTTCCAAAATGGCCAAAAACGGTAAAGGGTCAGTGATGGTTGTCGGTGCCGGTATTGCAGGTATTCAGGCATCGTTGGACCTTGCGGATTCAGGGTACCTGGTATACCTGGTGGATAAAAACACCGCCATCGGCGGAACAATGGCCCAGCTGGATAAAACCTTTCCCACCAATGACTGCTCCATGTGTATTATTTCGCCTAAACTGGTGGAAGCCGGTCGTCATCTCAATATTGAATTAATGACCATGACGCAGGTGGAGGATGTTTCAGGAGAGGAAGGCAATTTCACGGTTACATTAAAAGAAGAACCGCGGTTTATCGACCTGGAAAAATGCACGGCATGCGGTGAATGTTCTAAAATATGCCCGGTGGATCTGCCCAGCCGGTTTGATGAAAATCTTCGTGACAGAAAAG
>JBNKNP010000232.1:0-6022 GCA_050293905.1 Desulfobacteraceae bacterium
CAGGGCAGGCAGAGCGGAACGGGTGGGCTGCCTGCCCTGCTGAATCTATCTTTTTGCCCAGGACCCGTCCGGATTCTGGACATACTCTCCCGGATCGGCCTGTTTGGCTTTGCGTTTTGCCTGGACGCTTTCAACCACAGCAAGCGTGGTGTTCTGCTGTCTTGCAAAATAGGAATAAATGGCTTTCCTGTCTGTGTTTTCCTGGGCCACAACATCGGCCTGTGGTTTTGCACTTCCGACAAATTCCAGATACCCGCTGTTATTTTCACCCACAATGCCCTGGGATTTCAGCTGTTTGATGGTGGGTGCGCGATCGATCATGCTCTGCTTGATATCATTCAGACTGCGGGCCCAGACATGTGAAGAGACGGCCAGAACCAGGCCGATAATAATTAAGATGCTTGGTTTATAAAGTTGACGCATATTCATATTTCCTCCTATTTTTTAGTCGTGTCTTCAGCCGCTTCAATGTCATCAAAAAAGTCATCCAGGGCTTTTTCAACCCTGACATTCACATCAATGGTGATATGGATGGGTTCTATTTTATGAACGGTTTCAATGGGCTTGACCTCAATCTCGTGCTGGGTCTGGCATGCGGTAAAAACAAAAAATCCAAGGAATAATGCGATGAAAATTGCCTTTTTCGTCATACATGCTCCTTTACTTAGGTAAGAGTGATTTTATTTTATTACCAAATTTCATAAGATCCTTAAAGGGAAGATTTAAATTTATATCCAGGGTGATCCCTTCAAATTCGGATCCAGGACTTGATGCATCCACCCGGACAAATCCCCCCAGTTCCTTTTGAAATCTGAAGGGCAGAATTTTTGATGGCTTGCCATCCATGATCAGACGCAGGGACAAATTATCCTCAAATGTATCCAGATTGATTTTAGCCCAGTTGTATTTAAAATCCTTCAAAGCTTCCCGGGCCAGGTCAAGTTGGGAGAACTGCGGGCTGTCCATGGGAACTCCGGCTAAAAATGTTGATGTATTTTCAATGGCAACCTTACCGCCGGTATCTTTGATTGAAAATAAAAATCCATTATCAAATGAAATATTCCCGTCGGAATAGACCACCGGAATCCGGCCGCTGAGTGTCCCGGTTCCGGCTGCATCAAAATCCCCCAGTTGATTGAGCAGCTCAGTCAGATCCAGCCGGTCGCAGTAAAGGGTCAGCCGGTATTGACTGCTCTTTTTTTTCAGTCGCATGGCTTCCGAAGAGACCAGGCCGTTGCACCAGTTAAACTGCAAATTCTCCACCAGGAAAGAATCCAGGCTTTCAAGACTGAATCTCATTTTGGCATTTTTGATTTTTATTTTGTTGATCTCAATGGTATCGGCAATCAACTCCTGGCCGGGCAGGCTTCTGGGTGAAACCGGATCCAGCAGAATCACCGTGCTTTGAATACCGTTCACGCTGATCTTACTGTCCGGCAACTGCATTTGTCCGTCATTGACCGCCAGTTCAAGACGGGTATCCATTTTGTTGCCCAGGATCTGAATTTTCCCATTGGCACCCAGCATAGCCTGAAACACAAGATTTTCCTTTGCAGCTCCTTTGAATTTGTTAAGGTCAGCATCTGTCAATTCAAAGGAGGGAATAGAAAAATCAAGATCGACTTTTAATCCGTTTTCAAAACCGAGGGAGGAGCGGTACCCGGCAGTAATCTTGGGCAGGTTGATAAAATCAGCCTTGCCCTTGATTTGGAATGCTTTTTTCCCGGTCTGGACAATACGGCCCTGGGTGCCGAACCGGTATTGATCCTGATAAGCGATCACAGGAATCACATAGGATCCGGCTGTTTTGCCGGGGTTGCCGGAAAAGACATACGGAATATCCAGCTTGATTCCGGAAGCTTTTATCTTATATGGTTCAGAAACCAGTGTTCCATTGGAAGCCTGCAATCTTAACTGTCCGGCAGGCAGATGTTCTGCATCATAGACCATCTTTCCGGAAAGGCCGCATTCAGGGAATATAAACTTTCCCTGGTCAGATGATGCCTGAATCCTTTTGACAGTTGATGTAAAGGCGGCCTCTATTATTTTTTCGGGCTTTGAAAAATCAAGGCTGATATCTGACCGGACCGATGACCTGGAAAAAACCAGGGCTTGTTTTTGAGCCCGGATACTGCCGGCCCCGGATTCAAGCAGGATGTTCCCGTCACTTTTTTCCGGAGTACCTTTTAGGCTGATCACCAGCTTGGGAGATTGAACCTTGATTTTTCCGGCAGTATCATCAAACAGGATCTGATCTGTTTTTGCATTCTCCATCCGGACGGAAAACCGGTTGTCCTGCTCCAATTCAATGGCTGCATCTGCTGTCATGGCCAGGGCGGACACCCTGGGGTGAGACAGATCAAACTTTGCCTTAACCTTAATTTGTTTGCCTGATTTTGAACCCGATTTCAGGTCTGGGATCTCCACAGTCGCTGCCATCTTCTCCAGGGACAGATCAAAAGGACTTCCCAGAGCGATCCTCGACAGGGTCAACTGCCACGTTCTGGTCGGAGCCCGGCTTTCAATCCTGAAATCAAGGGGTTTTGAGAAATTAAAAAAGGATTGAGTACTTGGAAAATAGGACGTGAGTACTGCCGGGTTGACGGCCTGCCCGTCAATTCGTATCAATTGAATCCCCTGGCTTACGTCATACTGAAGATGGGTTCTGATCTGCTGCCCCAAAGGATATATGCTGGTTTGAACCGCGATACTGTGGTCTGCTTTTGAAAATGTTGCCAGAAGTTCCAGCGGGATAAAAAACTGTTTGTCAAAAGCAGTCACAATCAGGTTGCAGTGCTGCAAACTTAATTTTTCCGGCAAAAAAGAGGTGGGCATGCCCCGGGAGGAAGCAGAGTCCTTTTTTGTTGAAAGGTCCGGCAGGTTAAGGCCCTGGATACTGACCCGGTTATGGTCATCCAGCCGCGCCCTGATGGTCACACCGGAAAATTTTATCGTTTTCAACTCAACATCGGACAGTCCTTTGAGCCTGTATTGGACATCCAGTGAATCAATGGACAGCCCGCTGGCCAGCCGGATATCCGACATATGCAGGTGGGTAAAACCGATCCGTTCAATTTGGAAACCAAGGGCATCGGAATTGAGCAAACCCGTCAGAACAGCCTGAACCCGGCCCGTGACAATGCCGGGCAGATTGATAAAGACCGTCAACAAGACGATCATGATCCCAAGGATGAAAAGAACAAGGCTGTATATTATTTTTTTATGCCGCATGTTTCACATTCACTGTCAGGTACATATCCCCTTTTATGCCATAGGAATCTGCCTTCCCCATTCCGGCAAGCCGCAGCCGGGTTCCCTGCCTTACCCCGGGGGGTATGCTGACCTGATACAGCGGTTTATAAAACCCCCAGGGAATGGTAATCAGTTTTTTTGCACCCATGGCTGCTTCTGCAGCTGTCACATCAATCCGGCCAAAAAGATCCGGACTGTCCGGACTGCCGGATGCCACAACCATCTGAAGTTTTGGTGTCTTTTTTCTTTCCGTGTACCGGCTGATCTTCTGTCCGGCAGTGGATACCGGCAATTTTCTGTTCATCCAAACCAAAATCATTCCGGCCAGGAACCCGCCGATATGGGCCCACCAGGCAATGCCGGCCCCTGCCCCGCTCCCGGCTGCGTTCAAAAACTGCAACACAAACCAGATGCCTAAAAATATAAAAGCGGGAATTTCAACAAACCAGGGAATAATGATAATCGGGATCAAGGTTAAAATCCGTGATTTAGGAAAGAGCAGGAAATAAGCCCCCATTACGCCGGCAATGGCACCGCTGGCGCCAATAGTGGGTACCATGGAAAACGGATTCAGCAGACAATGAAATAACCCGGAAATAAGACCGCAGACCAGATAAAACCCTAAAAAGCGCAACGATCCGAAATGTTCTTCAACATTATCACCAAAAATATACAGGGTCCACATATTCCCGACAAAGTGCATGAATCCGCCATGAAGAAACATATAGGTAAAAATTGAAATAACCTGATTGGCCGATGTAAAATGACTTGAAAATTCCCGGACCGTATATTTTGCCGGAACCAGACCAAACAGGTAAAATAATGATTTATTATCAAACCCGGTCTGAAGTTCCAATAAAAACACCAGAAGATTTACGCCCATTAAAGAATAGGTCACCACCGGCTGATAGTTGGACGGCTGGGTATCACGGATGGGGATCACTTGACCACCCTGAGAATATGATCGGATTCAAGATGTTTTTTAAGCGCTTTGATGATCACCATTCCTGCATCTGCTTTTGAGCAGGGATGACCGGTGATCATCTGCCTTGAACATTGTTCGATCAAGGCCGGATTGCCCGCATCCAGCCCAAGCCGCTGCCGGACATAGTCCTGGAAGGCAAAATAAAGCAGATAAATGTGGTTATCGCTAAAATTAGCAATAAATGTCCTGGTCTTCAGTTCCAGTTCATCACTGAGCAAATTCACTGCTTCTTGGATGGTACCGGGTGAATCCTGGGGCACAGGGGGCCTGGGAACATGGGGGGAAATCAGTTTTTCCCGGTCAGAGTCCAGATAGAGCTGATAAAGCGCGACCTCCAGAACGGTTTTCACATCCTGGTATATCCAGGGCTGATGGCTCAATCTGGGTCCTGCCACATTTAAGATAAGAATCCGGTTTTCCAGAATGAATGATTTGAGAATAACCGAAGCTTCATAGTCTGGCGTCAGGGAGAGGTTGATCACACACAGCGGTTTTCCCAGCACCTTGGCATAGCTCTGGGTCAGCAGAGACCCGCCTGTGAGTCCGGATCTTGATATAATTACCGTGCCATGGGAATCCATGATGTTCTGCCGGGTTCTATCCCGGTAATCATCGGTTGGCATTTCTTTTAACTGATATCGATCCGGCAGAGGACCGTCTTCTGTTTTCCGGCCTTTTGGTATCCAGCCGCCATGATCAATATTCAATTTCATCGCAACATCCAAAGCAGCCCTGTCAGCGCCGGTCTGTCCACCTGATATGATTTTTTCTATCATGGGTTATCTGTCTTTTTATTAAAAAAATAATCCTTTTCTATCATACCAGTAAGGGGTATAAGTTCAATAGAATTTTATTTAAATTGTTCCTGGATTATTAATAGAACGGCCGATAAATGAAGATACCCACAACAAAAGAATGTTTCAAGCTGATCAGAGAAATGGAAATGATGGATCATATTATCGATCATTCCATCATGGTATCCAATGTGTCCTTATTTTTATGCGAGGCCCTTAAAAAACATTTCCCGGATCTGAATGCCGAACTGGTGACGTCAGCGGCCCTGCTCCATGATATCACCAAGACCAGAAGTTTTACCACAAATGAAATCCATTCGGAAACAGGGGGCGAAATGCTGACCCAAATGGGATATCCGGAAGTGGGTGACATCATCCGGCAGCATGTTCTTCTGGATATCTATGAAACCCGGGCACCGGTGACCGTGGAAGAAATTGTTAACTATTCGGACAAACGGGTGCTTCACGATCAGGTGGTCTCTTTAAACAAACGGCTTGAATATATAAAAGTGCGGTATGCTGATATTAAAGAATTTCAAAAAAGGCTGAACCTGATGTGGAAAAAATCCATAGATCTGGAAAAAAAAATATTCCGCCCACTGGACATTGATCCCGATGAGCTGTCTGACAATGTGGCGTTCATCATTAAAAAAGAAGATCACGCCTGATGTTCTTCAACAATAAAATGCCTGACAATATTGAACAGATCCTTGATTTCAAATGGCTTGGCTAAAAAAGCACTGGCCCCTTCCCTGCGGGACCTGTCTTCATAGGCTGATATGCCGGACATCATGATAAATATGGCATCTGATTTTTTCTCTCTGACACGGGACATCAGATCAAATCCGTTCATGACCGGCATGTCTGCATCAGAGATGATAATATCAGCTTCCCCGCCCTTTTCAATATAGTCCCAGGCCCCATTTTGGATTGCAAGCTCGGCCCCGTCAGGATCTCCCTCCCCGGTGATGATAATGACTTCTGGCCGGGA
>JBNKNP010000233.1:0-6787 GCA_050293905.1 Desulfobacteraceae bacterium
AGATCAACGTCAACCTGGGGGTGTCCAAAGATGTCTGCTCTTTTGACGCTGAAATGAACAAGGCTCAAATGGCCCTGAAATATAAGGCTGATGCCATCATGGACCTGAGTGTCTCCGGCGATACCCAGGCGTTCCGGAAACGGCTGGTCAAAGAGATCCCTGTCATGATCGGCAGCGTCCCCATTTACGATACCCTGACCCGTACCGGGAAGCCCACGGAAGAAATCACCATTGAAGACTGGTTTGAAACCGTTGAAATCCATGCGGATAACGGGATTGATTTTATCACCATCCATGCGGGTCTGACCCGGAAATGTGTGACCAGTCTGCGAACCAATCCGCGGCTTTGCGGCATTGTCAGCCGGGGCGGCGCCATTTTGTTTGAATGGATGGAAAAAACCGGGAACGAGAATCCGTTTTACGAGCATTTTGACCGGCTCCTGGATATCTGCGAAGCCCACGATGTCTGTATCAGCTTAGGCGACGGGTTACGGCCCGGGGCTATCAAGGATTCCACGGACGCCCCCCAGATTGAAGAATTGATCACACTGGGGGAACTGACAAAGCGGGCCTGGCAGAAAAATGTCCAGGTCATGATTGAAGGACCGGGCCATGTGCCGCTCCACGAAGTTGAAATGAATATGAAACTTCAAAAAAAGCTGTGCCACAATGCCCCGTTTTACGTGCTGGGGCCTTTGGTTACGGATATTGCGCCGGGATATGATCATATCACTTCTGCCATCGGCGGGGCGTTGGCTGCCATGCACGGGGCGGATTTTCTGTGTTATGTCACCCCGGCCGAACATTTGCGTCTGCCGTCGGCAGAGGATGTAAAAGAAGGCATTATGGCTTCGAAAATTGCCGCCCATGCCGGGGACCTTGCCAAGGGGGTAAAAGGGGCGGATACCATTGATCACAAGATGAGTAAAGCCCGGGGAACACTGGACTGGACCGGGCAGTTTGACTGTGCCCTGGATCCTGAAAAGGCCCGGGAATACAGAAAATCGTCCGAGCCTTCCCAGGAAGATGTCTGCACCATGTGCGGGGATTTCTGTGCGGTTAAGCGGGTGAATGCCCTGCTGTAATCATTGACCGGCCTGCGGCATGGAGCAATGGATAGGGTTTAACTTTTTTGTTCCACTTTTTCAAAGCAGGGAAAGCACAATTTTTCTCCGTCAAACAGCCGGATGCGGGATTCCATGGCCAGTTCATTGCAATGGCTGCAGGCAATGCTTTTTAAAATGCGCGCCGGCCGGACCGGCGGCAGATCAATGGATTGAACATTAAAAAGATCATTCAGCGGTGCGTTAAGCAGTTCTTTGATTCGTTCTTCCCGGGTCTGGTCCTGTTGCGCAGATGTATTCAGAAAAAGGGCTCTGAATCCTTTATTTGCGGCCCGGTCATAAAAAGTGAACGCAGATTTACCGAAATCCTTATGGATCAGGTTGCCTTTGCCAAAGGTGCACCCGGTAATAAACTGGATGGCATCCACGCCGCACATGTCTGTTTCAGTGACACAGACCCAGTCTGTGTTATTCTCGAAATTCAGGGTCTCAAGGGCCAGTTCAGCCGCCCGTATGCCAATGGTAAGGCCCGGACAGTTGTGGCCGTGAAAATCAATGGTTCTTTCGATGGTCTCTTTGCTTATCTTGCTGTTCATGGTTTTTTCCCCGGCAGACAGATGGTTAATGAATTATGTTTTGTTTTTTACAGGTATGAAAAAAGAATATCAAGGGCTGGCGTTATTTATAATTGAAAAAGCAGCATTCTGCCTTAATTTATGGGTATGGATTTTTAATCTGCAGATGAATTCTATAATTCGTTGCTATTCAGGAGGTCTCAATGAAAAAAAAATATGTTCGACAATCATTTCTGGCAGTTTTAATTACAGCTGCGCTGGTGATGGCAGGGTGTGTTTCAAGTTCAAATAATTATGGTCATTTTCAAAAGAATAGGGGCGTAAAAGCTGCATTTGAAAATGAAAAAGTTGACCCGGCTTATAATTATTACTACTATGGCGTTGAAACCTTTCCAAAGGCTGTAATCGGGCTGTCAAAAGGAATAACCCTGGTTTCGGATTTATGGGAGCCCATTGATTTAACGCCTGAAAAACTGCATAACTGGATATGGCTGCATGCTAAAAGGCACGTATGGACGCCTTTTGAATACGGGGCTGTTATTTTGAATGATGCAGGAAAAAAAATCGGGGTCTGGTATTCACTTGAAAGCTGGCAGCAGTGGACTACCATAGAAATACTGGGGGAAAATAAAGTCAAAATCGGCAGTCCCGTTGGTGGAAATGACAATAACAGACGGAATGTATTTATTAATGGCATCCGTTTATAACCAGGGCATGGACAGGCTTTGCAGGAAACGATTGTTTTCCCTTGACAAATATCCGGGGAGAATTTTAAAAGGGGGTGCCGGAATCGGTTCGATATCATCAGTTTTGAAAAAATCTGAGATGTTTTTTTTTATTTGGAAATTCAATGAAACTCACCATATTTAAGCGCCTTGTCATCGGGAATATGATTGTGATCGGGTTTGTTGTGTTTTTAGGAGCCAATGTCATTTTCAAACTGAAGGGGCTTGAACGTCTGTCCAAGGATATCGTTTATATAGATACGAACAGTCTTGGCCTCTGCGAAAAACTGGGAAATTCTCTTCTGTCTCTGGTTGAATTTGAAAAAAAATATATTGTTTCAAAGGATATTGACTATTATTACAAACACAAAGAGCTTAAATTTGTTTTTGAAGAACAGATTGAACAGCTCAATGACGTGGTGGTCGTGTCTGAAGTTAAAGCCCTTGTGGGAGACGCAAAACTGAAGTTCCAGCAATACCTGGATCTGTTTGAAAAGCAGGTCAGGCAGATTAAAGAACAGCCGGCAGATGATGACCCATCCGTGTTTTTATCTCAAAGAAGCCGATTAATCCAGGATATCGGTGAGAATTTAAAGCAGATTGTCCGGATTAAAAACAAGGAAAAAACATCAAAGCTTTTTCTTTCAAACGCTATCATTGGCAAAGCGATCAAGATTACAATCATTATAACGATCATGGCCATAGCGTTGGGAATTATTATTTCCGTCACCAATACTCGGGCGATTACCGGTTCGATTTTTCTTTTGGAAAAACAGACCCGTGAAATATCCAAAGGCCGTTTCAACCATATTCCTTCCATTGCTTCAGCACCAAAAGAGATAGAAGATCTGACCAGCCACTTTAATGTCATGTGCAGCCGGTTGAAGGATCTCGAAGTCCTGAAAACTGATTTTATCAGTCATTTTTCGCACGAACTTCGCACACCGATTACATCGATCAAAGAGGCGTCAAGCATGTTGAATACAGCACTCTTTAATTCAGATCCTAAAAAACAGCAGGAATTATCGCAGTTGATTATTGACGAGTGCGACAGGCTGATAAAATCCATAGAAAAAATACTGGATCTGTCAAAAATGGAAGTGTTCAAAATGGAATGGGCATTCTCCAAGGCCGATATTGTCCAGGTAATTCAAAAATCTCTTGTAAAATTTGTTCCGGCAACCCAAAATAAAGAAATTGATTTAACATTTCTACCGGCCGAGGATATCCCCCAAATCCTGCTGGATGAAAAAAGAATCGAAGAGGTAATAAACAATTTGATTTCCAATGCCTTGAAATATACCCCTGAAAAGGGGGAAATTATCGTCAAGGCGGAACTGAACCGGGAAAAGGATAGGGTTGTTGTCTCTGTGGCCGACAATGGCTGCGGGATTGACGAAGAAAATCTTGAAGAAATCTTTGAAAAATTCAAAAGAATTGACAGTGGCAATGAAACGTTACGGGGTACCGGCCTGGGGCTTGCCATTTCAAAACATATCATCAATGCGCACAAAGGGGAAATATGGGCAGAAAGCAAATCTTCCAAAGGTACAAAAATATTTTTTATTTTACCGCTGGCCTGATTATCATTGGGCTTTTTACCGGTTGCCAGTATCAGTATTATCCTAAATTATCCATAGAGACTGTGGAAGGGCAAGAAGGCCGGGAGCATCTTAAAAAAGTAAAAATGCATGTGGAAAAACAAGATTTTAAAGCAGCATTTGAAGAAAATAAAAAAGCTTATGATCTTTCTCCGCTTTCGCTCAAGCAAGAGGCAATTTTTCAAAAAGGACTGCTGTATGCACACCCGGAAAATCCGGACAAGAATTATGAAAAAGCCATGGTCTGCTTTGATCTTATCGATAAGAAGCAAAACAATACGGTTTTGGAAAATAATTCTGCTTTTATCCTTTCCATCCTCAAGGAAGCTGCCGCGCTTGAACAGAAAACAAGTTCCAGCAGTCAGAAAATTCTGACAAATAAAAAGAGACTGGACAAGGGCAAAAAGCAAATCGAAGATTGCAACAAAGAACAGCAGAAATTAAAAAATGATATCCTTAAGCTCGAACAGCAGATCAAACAATTAAAAGAAATTGATTTAAACTCCAACAAAGGAGTTCAAGGAGCTGTAAAGTGACAAAAATTTTAATTGTTGATGATGATGTATCCATTGTAAAGGTGCTTAAAATGCGGCTGGAAGCAAACGGCTATGATGTCTCCACGACCCTTTGCATGAAAGAAGCCCTTAAAGTCGCCCGGAATGACGTTTTTGACCTGGCTCTTCTTGATTATAAGCTTGGCGACGGTACCGGTGTTATGCTCATGGAGGAACTCAAACGCATGATGCCGCGGATACAGGTGATTATTCTCACGGCTTACGGTACGATTGAAAATGCTGTAAAAGCGATGGAAAAAGGGGCCTTTACCTATGTGACCAAGCCCTTTGACGGTGCCGAACTGATGCTCCAGATCGAAAGCTGTCTTGAAAAAAGCCGGCTGTCCCGGGAAGTGGAGAATTTAAGAAGTATTGTTGCAAATCAACTGGGATTTGAAAATATAATTTGCAAAAGCCAGGCAATGATCAAGGTGTTGAAAATTGTCAAACAGGCAGCATCAACTGATTCCACTGTTTTAATTTCCGGGGAGAGCGGAACTGGAAAAGAATTGATTGCCAAATCCCTGCACCTTGCCAGCGAAAGAAAACAACACCCGTTTGTAGCGGTCAATTGTGCTGCCCTTCCGGGAACGCTTTTTGAAAGTGAGCTTTTTGGATATGAAAAAGGGGCATTTACCGGCGCAAATAAAAAGAAAGACGGGTTTTTATTCCAGGCAGACCAGGGAACTTTTTTCTTTGATGAAATTTCAGAAATACCTTTGGACATGCAGGTAAAGCTGTTGCGGGTTCTCCAGGAAAATGAATTTTATCCCCTTGGGTCAAATACGACAAAAAAGCTGGATACAAGAATCATTGCTGCGACGAACACCGACCTGGCTGCTGAAGTAGCAGCCGGAAATTTCAGAGAGGACCTTTATTACCGGATTCACGTGATACCCATCAATATCCCCCCTTTGAGAGAGCGTCTTGAATGCATCCCACATCTTGTGGATTATTTTTTACGCCAATACGCTGAATCCATGAAGAAAAAGGCCGACAGAATTTCCAAAGCAGGGATGAATAAAATACTTGAATATTCCTGGCCGGGAAATGTCCGGGAATTGAAAAATGTTATTGAATACGCTGTCGCCATGAGCGATTCTGAAGTCATTGATGAAAATCTTATTTTATACCGGCAGGATGAGGTGACCATAAATAACGGACTTAAGCCGTTAAAAAAGGCAAAAAAAGATTTTGAAAAAGAATATATCCGGAAATTGCTCTGCCTGACCAAGGGAAATGTCAGCCAGGCAGCAAAATATGCAGGAAAATACAGAGCTGATTTTTATGACCTGATTAAAAAGTATCGTCTTAAAATCAGTGAATTCCGATCCTGACGGTCTATATACCTCTACCTTTTAGCACCGGGCCATGGATAGTGATTCATAAGGCCGGGTGTTTCCTTCTTTGGCCAGAAAATAGTAGTGATTAAAATTATTCTCCATTGGCCGGTTGTCTTCCGGAAGCTGGAGTGTGTCATTCCGGTTAATAAATACAAAATGATGGAGATCGGTTTCTTTTGGGTTGTTTTGATAATAATGTTTGAACTTTTCTCTGACCTCCCAAAGGTTCAATCTCAGGGCGACGGCAGGGTTGTTATTCACCTTGGAATAGGTTTTAACTTTTCCCATGCCGAGTTCATCAAACATTAATACTTTTTTATAGATAAGGGCATGCTTGGGGTGAACCGTAATGACAAGATCATCCAGATGAAGATTTTCCATGGCATATTTGAACATGATTTTATTTCCATGCATGAGAATATTCTGGGTTCCGTCCCTGTGATCAGGATGGGTTGCCAGGCAGCCGACTTCTCCGATGCGCCGTCCTTTGTCCCTCAACCGGTTTAATTCTTCCTCATAAATACTGTCCATGGGAAGACCATATGGTGTGTCTGGAAACAAACTGACGGTAAATACCAGTTCATCCTTTTTTTTCCCTATGAAGACTGCTGTTTTTTTATAGAAATGGTTTCTGAGAATCCGGCAGGGACTTGAAGATTCTTTGGTATTGACATACCCTTCCTGGGCGTAGACTTCCTGGACAAGCTTTAATGCCTCAAAGAAATCATCAGGAGTTTCAGCCAGTTTGAAATGATATTGTCTCATTTTCAGCTCATCAATACGAATAAGCTGTCTGAGGTTCTCATCTTTTAAAAAGTCTTTTTGAACATCAGTATTAAACGTCATATCTTTTCCTTTATTCATATCATCTGCCTTTTGAAAATAGTTGATCTTCGAAGGACGGAATTTGATAGATCGGAAGAGC
>JBNKNP010000234.1:0-5499 GCA_050293905.1 Desulfobacteraceae bacterium
CTTGCTGATCTGGTAATATACAAACTTAGACAAAGGTATGGATGAAAGTGAGATGTGAGACCGACCATGCTAAAAAATCACATGGTTAAATTATGAATAATTAAAGAAGCAAGAAGCCCGATTGATTTTTTTTTAAGGGGGGCAGAGCTCCGCCCTGTCGATTACACGGACAGTTTATGTGGATTGAAAAGCAATCGACTCTTTTGTTTTATATCTGGTGTTTTTAATAAAATCAATCGGTGAAAACCCCTAGTTTTGAAAAAAAACCGCTTTTTTTTTAAATTTATTGTGCATGATCAGTGTTGGGGGAATCTGCATAAATAGAATAGATAAAGGCGGCGGCAGCCGCTGCCAGGTAACAGGCGGACAACAGCCCGGCTGTATGAGCTGATTTAAGCATAAAAAAGCCTGCCAGACCGAAAACAGCCAAAAAAGCCTGGGAATAATAACTTTTAATTAAGATATATTCATGGGCAGTGACTTTTTTTGCATTATCGAAAAAGCGCTTATTAAACCCAAGCCGGAACAAAGACGTGCAGAACGTGATAACAGCCAGAAAGACAAGCATGGATATGTGGCCAAGTCTGTCTGAGGCAAGGCTTCTTAATATCCAGGAAAGGCTGTAAAGGCAAACAGCGCCCTGGTACATCCTGTTTTTGGGCAGGGTGTCTATCCTGTTTTTGATTAATATGAAAATCGCACCAAAGACCAGGGTTAGAAAAATGACCAGCAGGCCCAGTTTCCAATAACTTTGTCGGACAATCAGGAAGAGAGATATGACCCAGAAATAACTTTCAAGGTAAAGAAAAACACCGTCCAGGGCAAAGACCGGTTTGGAACGAAATGTATCTGTATAAGCTGTCACATAGTAAATGGTCAGGGCAGGAGTTGATGTCAGCTTTGGATCAAGATTCTGGGAGAGTGTTTTTTGCTGGAAAAAGAGCGTTCCTGTTACGGCAATGACGGCTGATAATATATAGACAGGGAAGAATCCGTAGTGTTCAAGTAGAATACCGCCGATAAAGATCGCGATTTTTAAGATGATGAGAACAAAAATCTGGAAATTACCGAATTTTTTCCCGGAATTTTCCGGCGTGATGGTCTCCAGGAAAAAAAACCGCTGGATAATCCAGAAGTTGCAGTTAAAACAGCCGTTCAGGCATCCTGACAGGAGAATAAATCCAATATTTTTTTCCATGAGAAATGCGCTTAACAACGCAAATTCACTTAAAAAAGACAAGAGGATCAGCGTGTGTAAGGAAACTTTTTTTGAAATCCTGTCCCAGGCATACAGGGTGACGCAGAACCCTAATCCGGAAAGGGCGATAAATAACGAGATCCGGGGGAGGAAAAAACCGGTTTTATACAGGTATACCGGGATATAAAACAAGAAAAGCCCGATTAAAAAGGAATGAAATCCTAAAAATGAATACAGGTTTTTTGTGACCCTTTCCATTGTTAAAAAATATCTTTTTGATCGATTTCAAGTGCGTTTAATTTGTCATAGAATCTGATTAAATCCTGTTTTTCCCCGTATCGCGGGAAATGATGCA
The DNA here is from genome assembly GCA_050293905.1 of Desulfobacteraceae bacterium. Lineage (GTDB taxonomy): Bacteria > Desulfobacterota > Desulfobacteria > Desulfobacterales > Desulfobacteraceae > Desulfobacula. The sequence goes on from JBNKNP010000234.1 coordinate 1,554, forward strand.
TTTTTAAATAAGGTCTTGAATTCACTTCCAGAAAAACCACCTTCTGGTCTGTGTAAGGGATATTAATTCCTTTTTCAAAAATAGCATCAATGCCTAAGATATTGGCGTTGAAAAGGGGAAGAATCTTCAGGCACAGGTTTTGGTTTGCCTCATGCATGCTCTGGGTGTCAAGGGTTTCAACCACCCCGCCCGGCGCAAGGGAAATCCGGTTGCAAAGGGTAACGATTTCTCCTTTTTTGGGAACTGAGTTAAATGACAGATTCTTTTTTTTTAAATACCGGGCGGTTTTACGATTTTTTTCTATGGGATGAATGATTGGGTACAATTGCATCTGGGCACGGGTGTTGTTTTCCATGTCAATGAGTGCGCTGATGATGGATTGCCCGTCCCCGGTTACAAATGGCGGATAGCGCCGGATAACGGACATGATTTCATCTTTTACCACCAGGATCCGGTAATTTTTACCCTCCAGGTATTGCTCTATCACGGAGCTGGGCCACCAGATTTTAACCATGATCATGGCCTTGATCAGTTCTGTGTAAGTTGTAATGGGGAAATGGCTGCCCCGTGAAAATCCGCTGACATTGGGTTTAATCACTACGGGGAATCCATATTTTTTCACAAAGCGGAACGGTTTAAACGGCCCGTAAAAGATATCTCCTTTTGCGTGGGGAATCCCATGGGCGGCAAACATGTTTCTGGCCTGTTCTTTTGAACGGCAGCTCTTTCTTGTGGACAACGGATTGTAACTGCTGCATCCGCCAAGAAAATTCTTATCCACCCAGGAGTAAAGGATCTGTTTTATCGTTTTCATTTTTTTACCTTGAAATGTGCCGTCATCTTTTGGAAAAAGATGCGATGATTGATTTGCGCCTTTGGAATCTGTTTTACCAGTTTTGCAGCAAGTGTCATTGTTTTTTTTACTATTTTATATTTTTGGGTTTCATTTACATTATCAGACAATAAGACAAGGGGCATGGGAAGGAAAAGGTTGATTTCCACAACCTTGAACTTTTTATTCAACAGCTCTTGAATGCTGTTGGCCTTTACTCCCACCCGGGCCATTTTAAAGTCGCCGATCTGTTTTATAACCGACCATATTCGGTCAAGATCTGTGGATGAAAATCTGCCGGTAATATCCTCGTACCCGGTATCCGGGTTGTGTATGGAATTGATAGGAAGTCCGTTATTTGACTGGTTTTTTACCCGGACGACGGATAAAAAGCCATACTCGTTTTTATTGCTGTTGGATCGAAGGTAGTATATTTCATATTCATTGGCAGCGCAGGCTGCCTCCTGAACCAGAAAAGGAATATCAGTCTTTTTTAAGGCTGCCAGGAAATCAAGATACTCATTGGGATTGTGCACGCGGACAATTCCCCTGGCGTTCTGGCCCCATTCGGGCTTGATAAACACGGGATAGGATTCCGGAAACCGGTCCGGGTGATAAACATATTGATTCAGCCGCCAGGGAGCAGGAATCAGCTCGTCCATATCAAGCTTTGAAAACATCTTTTTTTCCCTGTTAAAAAAAGCGGCATTGAGCTGAAAATAATTCCAGGGTTTTACCCTAAAGCAGATACAGGCCCATAAAAACCTGAAAAAGAGCAGGAGGCGGATTTTCATTTAAAATCTTTTTCCAGACGTTTGCCGGTTTCAATTACATCGGCAAAATATTGGTCAATGTCCTTTTTAACCAGATCCTTACCGGCAAGCAGCAGACGCAAGAAAAGCCTGCCTTCATGATAGGCATACCCGACAAGGCTGGTGCCGTTCCGGTACAACGTGTTTCTGACGGCAAGGTTTAATTTATCTGAAATCGTGTCATGGGTTTTATAGCGGAAACAAATATTAAAAGAGGTTCGGGGAAAAACCAACTCCAGGAAATCGGATTTTTTTACAACAGACTCGGCATATCGGCACAGGTCAAGGGAATGTTCAACCCGCCGGCCAAGTTCGGTTTTGCCGAAAAATTTCCAGTCCAGGAACCATTTCAGGCTGTCCACCCGTCTGCCGCATTGCAGGGAAACCGCCCCCAGATCCCGGACCTCGTTAATATCTTCGGCCGTGTCCGGCATCTCATGGAACAGATAACTTTCATCACCGCTGCTGCAGACCTTGCCCAGGGTATGGGGCCGGTTGTTGATCATAAATACATTGCAGATCAGGGAGGTGCCTATCATTTTATGAAAGTCCCAGGTCAGGGAATCAACCTTTTCAACAGAGGGCATAAATGTTTCTCTAAGGGTATCGCTGACCAGGACAGCGCCGCCCCAGGCACCGTCTATGTGAAGCCAGAACCGGTATTTTTCTTTTAACCTGATCAGATCCGGTATTGAATCATAGGCACCGCGCACAGTGGTACCGGCTGTGCCGCTGACAAAAAAGGGCGCAGCTTTGTTTTTCACCGCCATTTCAAGTTGTTTTTCAAGAGCGGCCATATCCATTTCACCGTGACTGTTCACAGGGACTTTTACAAGGGAATCTGTTCCGAGCCCTAAAATATTGGCTGCCTTTTCCATGGAATAATGGGCATCTGCGCTGACAAAGCAGGCCAGGGGCTGTTGCCGGGTCATGCCTTTGGTTTTCACAGACGGCAGGCGTTCATTTCTTGCCGCCATCATGGCCAGCATATTTGCATTACTCGATCCTGTGGTCATCTGCGCTTCCCCGTTTGTAAAACCGACAAGGTCCAGCATCTGGGTGAGCATATATTTTTCCATCAACGTGGACACCGGGGCGGATTCATAGGTGCATGAAGATGTGTTTGAAACCGCTGCCACCATTTCGCCTAAAACAGACGGCAGGTTTGCCCCTACCCACATCCGGTTTACAAACCCGTTGTGATTGGTCTTTACCGAATAAGCCAGGTATTTTTCAATCCATGAGAAAATTTCAGACCATTCAGCCCCGTCCCTGTGGGCATTGAGCTGGAGGATGTTGCTCAATTCATCCGGCTCTTTGAAATTGAGAAATCCATTATCTTTCTGCTCTGTCAGGTGTGTTTTAAGCATCCGGACGAGCCGGTCAATAATCTCCTCATATACGTGTTCAGCTGCCATCCCCTCCCCTTTTTTTTACACGATTTTAAAAGCGTAAAAATATTTTTATAAGGATTTAACTTACCAGTGAATATAATTGATCACAACTAAAATATTCATAAAAACCGATTGTCTATCACATGTGCGGATTTTCAAAGAACACACTTGACAACACATGTTGTATACAATATGTGTTAATAAAGTATGGAGGATGAACATGATGAAAAAGACATCTTTAAAAGTCAGGGTGTATGACTCTTTAAGACAGGACATTGTTTCCGGGAAGATACCCTCCGGCACACGGATTACTGAAGTGGCTGTTTCCCAGTCCCTTAATGTCAGCAGGACACCGGTCAGGGAAGCCTTGCAGAAGCTTGTCCAGCAGCGGTTTTTAATTGCTATTCCCAAGGCCGGCTATCTGGTGGAGGATCTGTCTGACAATGATATTCTGGATCTGTTTACCACGCGAATGGAAATTGAGCAGATTGCCGTTAAAGAAGCCATCCAATTCATCACGGTCCAGGAATTAAAAACCATGGATGACAATCTTGAACAGACAAAGACAGCCATTAAAAATGGGGATGATTCAATCATTACACGGCTTGATCTGGAATTTCATTCCCTTATTTACACCGCAGCCAGAAGCCGGTCCCTTTTCAGGGTCTGCCGGGACTTTGGTGATTTAACCCTGAAATACCGTCACCGGTTAAATCTTATCCCCTCTTTGCAGACCCAGATGCGTCAGGATCATATTGAGATCTACCAGGCAATTATTTCAAAAGACCAGAAGAAGGCTGTTTTTGCCATGGAAAACCACGGGAAAAAGGCCATGGCCCATCTATTGGATGCCATGAAAAAAATACGTTCCGACCAGTTTGAAAATGAAACGTTTTAAGGCTGGATTT
>JBNKNP010000235.1:0-4656 GCA_050293905.1 Desulfobacteraceae bacterium
GGAGGCCGTCTAAATCACGAAACAAGGGAGTGCAGTTTCCACTTAAGAAATCCCGTTTCGTGGTCTAAGATTGGGGGCAGGCGCACTAATGATAGACCATTTTATTGAAACCTATAAACGTCTTACAGGGAACATAAACTATAAACACCATCGCTATATTTACAGTCAATTCAATATGGATAACCGTCTAAGATAGGCGGAAAGAACAAAACAAAGAAACAGAATAAAATGAATTTGGAAAATGCCTGGCTGGTCAAAGATGATATTCTGTATGGGAATAAACATGAAATTCCACTGTATTTATTTGGGTTTTTATATTAGGTTACAATTTCAGTGGATGTTGACAGAAAAACGAAGTGATGTAAAATAACTCCGATTTGGAATGCAAATGGATTTTTTTTACCAAGTGATGGACAATCGAAAGGGCAATAAATGACGGAAAGCAATACATTCCTTGAAAATATTCAGGAGGAGTTGAAGGCAGTGGTTCAACCCTACCAGCGCGAGTTGAACCGGAAACAAAAAAAAGCTGATTTTATCCGGCAATGCATCCGGAGCGCGGGCCGGGATGATTTTCTCAGTCTGGATGAACTGCTGAAAACCAAAATATGCGAAGAGATCATAGAAGAGGACCCTCTTGAACCATGTGCCGGTATTTTTAAGTCCTTGAAATCATATGCCAATGAAAAAGTTGAGCTTTACAGGATTCAGCTGATTGAAGACCTGACACGGCTTTGCCGGGAAGCTGAGCTTGAAATCCAGGTGGATTTCCCTAAATTTACAGCGCTCAAAGGCATCAATGGGGAAATTGATTTCTCCGGCCGGTGTACCCGGATCAACAAAACAGTGCTTAAATCCATTGATCCGAGAAGAATCGTCACCAGAGTGCTGCAGCTCAAGCGCGCGCTTTATGACCAGCCGTATGACCCGCAGCAGTTTGTGGATTCGATGTACCAGGTTTATACGGATGTTGTTGATAAACAATCCTTAAAACAAGGGGATACGGTTTCCATTCAGCTGTTTTACCTTGAATATGTCATTTCTTTACAGACCAAGGCCTTTTTCCAGAATATGGACAAGGCAAAGTTTAAAGGATACAGTTTGGACAAATTTTCGGTTGATTTATACCGTTATTTTACAGCCGGTATCGGCGGGACATCAAGCGGGTATGAACTTCGACTGAGCCCGGGGCGCAATAAATCCCTGTGGCTCATGGACAGCCTGGGAGAGGCAAAACAGGTGACCGGCATATCCTTTTATAACCCAAAATCCCAGGAATAAAACAAGGACATATCGGCCATGATATCACAAGAACAGATTGATCTATTGCAGCCCTTTCAGGCGCGTTCCATTATTGAGGAACTTCGCAAGGGCAGTGTGCCGGTGGAGTACGTTCCTTTTTTTACGGTGGGCAGGAAAAACTGGCTGGATTTTATTGGAGATGACCTGGACCACTATATCAGCCAGGGCGGTTCCAAGGTCCGTTTTATCAGCGGTGATTATGGTGACGGCAAAACCCATTTCATGTCCCTGATCCAGCATATTGCCATGGACAGGGGATTTGCTGTCTCTTTTGTTGTGCTCACCCGGGAGGTACCGATCCATAAGTTTGAGACGGTGTACCAGACCATTGTCAAGCAGCTCAAGGGCAATTTTTCGGGAATCGGTATCCGGAGTATGCTGATGAACTGGCTTGAAAAATTAAGCCAGACAGTTATGCAGGGCAAAAAAGAGGATATAGAAAAGAACCAGACACAGCTTGTTGGCGAACTCAGGGAAATCCGGGGAATGGACATTAATTTTGTCAATGCCCTGATTGCACTGGTCAATAACCGGTTTTCTCCTGCATCCGAGGATGATGAAGACATGCGGGACAGTGCCCGGGAAGTGCTCCTTCACTGGTTTGAAGGCGGCAGAGTGACCAAAAAAGAGCTCAAACCCTTTCAGATCTATGAATTTTTAAACAAAACCAACAGCAAGCAGTTTTTAAATTCCCTGATTCTTTTTTTGCGCTACACAGGACACCAGGGGCTGATCCTGCTGATGGACGAGATGGAAACGGTTGTGGCCCAAAGCGCATCCATACGGAATGCTGCCTATGAAAATGTCCGGCTCCTTATTGATAACAGCGAATCTTCCGAATATCTTCATATCTTTTTTTCCATCATCCCGGATGTATTGATTTCCGAAAAGGGATTTAAGTCCTATGATGCTTTGTGGAGCCGCGTCCGGTCTGTCGGGCAGCCCGGGAAACTCAATTTCAGGGGCGTTCTTGTGGACCTTCACCAGACCCCTCTAAAAACAGAGGAGCTGGTTGAGCTGGGAAAATGTTTGAGAACCATTCATGGCATTTCCTTTCGATGGAATTCAACTGATACCATAACCGATGACCTGATTGAAAAGATATGCATGAACCAGAAACGGATGGGCGTTCTAAGCGAAGTCCGTCTTTTTATCAAGCAGTTGATCCGTATCCTTGATATGGCGGAACAGGGACTGCTGCCTGAAGACCTGGATATGGACCGGCAGATCGTGGAAACCCGGCAGGAAATGGAGGCCGAAAAAATTGAACACTTGCAGCCCACCTGGGATAATTGACACCGCAGATAATTTTTATCTTCGCAGGGCCATGGAACGGCTGCGGGAAGGCCTTTTTGATTCCTTTGGTGTTCAGATGCTGACATCGGGTGAAGCCAAACTTGCCCAACTCTTTGACAAAGGGGCAGCGGCTGTTGAAAAAGGAAAATCGTTTCATCAATGCATTTGCGGTGCCTATGGCCAGGGCAAATCCCACAGCTTAAATTATATGCAGCAGCGCGCCCTGACGCAGGGGTTTGTGGTCAGCACCATCAATCTTGATCCCAGAAATGTGCCTTTCCATAATTTTAAGCAGGTGTATAAGGCACTGATGGCAGGAATGGTGTTTCCGGCCAATGAAGATCCTTTATTCGTCAATGTCTGGAAAGAGCGTGCCGGTCAATGGCTCAGCTCCAGTGAAAATAAAGGAAAAGCTATAGCCGATGTAATCCCTGACATAATCCCCCATCGGTTTAGAGCCATTTTGGCGGCCATTGCCCAGACGACCATCCCGGTTACTCCTGAAAAGAGAACATTGAAAAAATATGCTGGATTTAAACCCAGGGAGTTTCCATGGGTTTTGAAAAATGCCCTGATGGGAAAAGATATTCCGGTGTGGCGGCTTCGGCCTGCTTTTTATTACCGCCGGGTTTCTTTTTACAAGGCGCATTCCCTGGTCTGCAAAGACCCGGATCAATATCTGGATTTGGTTCAGGGACTGGCACAGCTTTTTTTAAACATCGGGTTTAAAGGGTGGGCAGTTCTCTTTGATGAAGGAGAAGCCATTTGTCAGACCCGCGTGACCAGCCGCAGCAAAAGTTATCAGCTGCTGGATAGAATTTTCAATCCCAAAGGAGAAATAAAGGGGCTTTACCCGGTTTTTGCCTTTACGCCTGATTTTTTCATCCGTCTTCGGGAAGAAGACTATGGGAAGCTGTCTTCACAAAAAGCGCCGGTTTTCAAAAAGAATTATGACACTGCGTGGAAGCATATTAATATATACAACCTGCATGATCTTTCTTCAAAGGAATGGGAAAATCTGATTGAAAAACTGATCCAACTCCATGCCGGAGCTTACCTGTGGCATCCCCCTGCAGCCAATGCCCTGAAAAGTGAGATGAGCCGGGTATTGTTAAAATATAACGGGATTGAACCCCGGTTGAAATTTAAACTTCTGGTAAATCACCTTGACCTTGAGCAGCAAAAAACGGCCGGAAAAACAACGGCATAGCTCGGCGCTGTTATTGCTTCCCAATACATTTCGTGCATTTTACAGCGCTTTCCTTCATCTGCACAAGGCCCAGGAACAGGCGATTGAACCAATTCTCCGGGGGCAGGATCTGGTACTTGAGGCAGCCACAGGCTCCGGCAAGAGCGAAGCCGTGCTGGCTCCCTGCCTTGAACGGGTGATCTGCTCCGGTCGTAAGATCGCCGTCCTGTATATCATTCCCACCAAAGCCCTTGCACATGATCTGAAACGAAGATTTGAGACGGTTATTACCGAACGTCTCCAACTTAACCTGGCGGTTCGTACAGGGGATATCAAGCGCAGAGGCGGCCATTGTCCGGATATCATGTTTACCACGCCTGAATCTCTGGATGTCATGCTGGGAAGTTTTAATGAGTCTCTTAAAGGGTTTTTGGCCCGGGTTAAAATCGTCATCATCGACGAAGTCCATCCCCTGATTCACCAGTACCGGGGACGTCATCTTTCCTGTTTGCTTGCCCGCCTGGAAAAAAGATCCGGCCACACCTTCCAGAAAATCGCCATGTCCGCCACCATCGCCCATGCAAATCCCGTCATTGACTGTTTTGATTTCAGTGCCGGGACAGTTCATATTGCCGCCAATGTTAAAAGAGATATTCAAGCCCGGTTGCTTTTTATAAAAAGGGAGGAAACTGAAATTCCGGCCCTTTTTAATGACCTGTATACGACCTGGCACTACCGGAAAATCATTGTTTTTGCCAACAGCCGGTCTGCCTGCGACCGGCTGTTCGGTATCGTGAACCAGACCGGGAAATTTAAAGGGGTTTTTGAACTTCACTATTCCAACCTGAAAGCGGCGGAACGTAAGCGGG
>JBNKNP010000236.1:0-6217 GCA_050293905.1 Desulfobacteraceae bacterium
GGTCAGTTCATTAATCGCCTCCATTCCGATGGGTTTTTGCATGAGTTCGAATTGGTTCCCCTCATCAGCCAACATCTTTAACCCCTCAAAAAATTCTTTTGCAAATGCCGTGATGATATAAACAGGAACAGAATCATCCAGTTTACGGATCTGTCGAAAGGTTTCAACCCCGTCCATTCCGGGCATTTTTAAATCAAGAAAAATCAGTTGAAATGCCCCTTCCCTAATTTTTGCAACCCCCTCCTCGCCGGTTGCTGCGGTATCTAAAGCATACCGGGTGTCTTCCAAAGCCAGCTCAAAAGAATTTCTCACAGCGACTTCGTCGTCAATCACAAGAATTTGCTTCTCCATTTTTCACCTGCCTTTATGTCTCTATTATTTCAAAACCTCTCACGTATTCTTTTCAGGGAGTGATACCGTAAATGTGGTTCCCGTTCCCGGCCGGCTTTGACACGTCAGAGTGCCGTTGTGGGTTTCGACGATACTTCTGGAAACCGACAGCCCCAGTCCGGTTCCTTTTCCAACCGGTTTCGTGGTAAAAAACGGATTAAAAATGGATTCCATGATCCCCGGCTCTATCCCCGGACCGGTGTCTCCTATCTCAATGTTAAGATTCCCGTTCTTTCTAAAGGATGTTATGGACAATGTCTTGTCCGCGGTTTCGGAGAGTGCGTCAATGGCATTGCCGATAAGATTAAGAAAAACCTGCTGGAAATTGCCGGGGCGTGCCTCAACCACCGGATCGTTTTCCTTGTCCGATCGAACCACCTGTATCCCTTCTTTTTCAATCCGGTATTTTAAAAGATTGATCACCCGGTCTATCATGGTGGAACAATGGATCTGCTGATAGGGTTCACGATCGGCTTTTTCCATCCTGGAAAAGGTCAGCAGGTTTTTTACGATATCGATACAGCGCCGTGTCTCTTGTTCCATATTCCGAAGCACTTCAAATGCCTTGTTGGTTTCAGGAACATGTTTGAGGCTGTACTGAGCGTAATTGAGCATCCCCATCATGGGATTATTCAGTTCGTGGGCAATACCGGCGGCCAGCACTCCCAGGGCTCCCAGTTTTTCAGCTTCAATCAACTGGGACTGGGATGCCGTAAGTTCATCCATTGCACTTTTCAAATCTTCTGCGGTTTTTTTCAAATGCAGTTCCCGTTTTGTAACGTTTCGCATGGAAAGCAGAAAGGCCTCTTCCTCTCCCCATGGGATCCTTGACCGGTTGATTTCCACAATTTTTTTTGCTCCGGCAAAAGGTGTAATTTCGATATTTGAAATTTCTTTTTCTTTAAACGGGTACGGAAACGGTGTTCCGATAAGCTGGGTTTTATCTTTTCCCAGGTACCATTCCGCAGCTGCATTGACCATCAGGTAACAGCCGTCATGGTTCAGGATGACCAAACCGTCGCTATTGCTTTGAAAAATTCTTTTAAAACGCTCCTCGCTGTCGTTCAGTTTTTGTGCAATTTTTGCTTTTTCTTCGGCTGCCAGTTTTTCGATTCGTGCGCGTTCGGCCTTGAGTTCATTTTCCTTGAGTCTGCGCCATATCCGCTGGTTGTCCATCTGGATGAACCGCCGGCGGAGCAGGGCGGATAACCGGGATTTGATGATGGAGATATCATTTGATTTTCCCACAAAATCATCCGCCCCCGCCTCAAGCGCGCAGACCATCTCCTTTTTGCTTTCATGGGCCGTGAGCATCATAATAACAATCAGCCGTTTTTCCATGGATTTGAGCTTGGATAGTTCCCTGCAGACGTGAATACCATCCATTTCCGGCATGACAAGATCCAGTAAAACACAGTCGTAATCGTTTTCACGGACCAATTTTAGGGCATCTTTTCCGTTCTGAGCCGTATCAATGACCATGCCTTCGGATTTTAAGGAAACCGAAAGATACTCTAAAAAAGTCGGACTGTCATCCACAGCAAGAATACGGCTTTTATGGAAGTAGGCAGGATCGCTGTCTGAAAGCGCTTCCCCTTTGGACGGGATCAGCATCGAATGAATTTTAGCGATCAACACGTCCCGATCCATTTCTTTTGACGCAAAAAAGTCGGCCCCGCTTTCCAGTGCCAGATTCTGGCTTTGTGTACTTCCTTCAATCGTAAACATGAACACGGGGATGCTCCGGGTGTTGATGTCCATCTTGACATGGCGGCAGAAGTGGTCCCCGTTCATTCCCGGCAGATGGAAATCGACGATAATCAGATTAAACGTATTTCGAATCAGTTCCTCAAGGGCTTTTTCCGCTGTCCGGCACCATGTGGTTTCCCATCCGTTTTCCTCTAAAATGGCAGACAGAAAAACCGCCTGGGTTTCCGAATCCTCAACAATCAGGATATGATATTTATTTTCCTGCATATGTCATGGTCCCTTTGATATATCCATGGTTAATGATAAAATTCTGGGGGCGATCCTGTCCAGGGGCAGGTCTTCACAGACTGCTCCCATTTCCTTGGCAGCCGCAGGCATGCCGTACACTACAGACGTTGATGCATCTTCCGCAATGGTATAGCCCCCGGCTTCCCTGACTGCCTTTAATCCCCTGGCACCATCCTCTCCCATGCCTGTCAAAATGACACCGATGGAAGTCCCTTTAAAAGCAGCGGCCATGGATTCAAACAAAACGGTTCCCGAAGGCCGCTGCCGGCACACGGTCGGTCCCTGAAAGGGCATCACCCGATGCTCTTCAACAATCAGGTGGTGATCAGCCGGCGCCAGGTAAACCACCCCGGGCCGGGCAATCTGGGAAGTGTCCACCCGTTTCACCGTTAAAGGCGTCTGCGTGTCCAGCCAGCTGATGAATCCGTCATGAAAACCGGTGGTGATATGCTGAACAACAAAAACCGGCAGGGGATAATTTTCAGGCAGGCTGCCCAAAATGACGCTTAAGGCATTGGGACCGCCGGTGGATGCGACGATACCAAGCCAGTGAAAAGCGATCGCCCGTACGGTTTGTGATTGCTTTCCCTTTTCCCCCCCGGACTTTTCAAGATGCGTGGGATACCGGATTCGCCGCTGGGAAACCACCTTTACCTCACTCATAATGGCCAGCTGGGTGCAGATTTTTTCAGCCTGCCGGTGATAGGCGGCCCGGCTTACACTTACGGGTTTTTCGACTACAGAAAGCGCCCCGGCCTTCAACGCATTCATGGAAATATTCAGATCTTGGCTCTCTATGCTTGCAGATACCACCACAATGGGAGTCGGCCGGTGGGACATAATTTTCCGGGTGGCCTCAAATCCGGTCATCCCGGGCAGCCGGATATCCATGGAGATGACTTCAGGCCGAACCTTGTCAAGGATGTCCAGGGCCTTTTCACCGCTGTCCACTGCGGCAACCACCTCAAGCCGCGGATCCAGATTGATCAGGTGAACCAGCAGCTCTTTTACTGTCGGCGAATCTTCCACAACCATGACGCGTATCTTTTTCATAGTATCTGCCCGATGGTTTCCAAAAGATTTTTCTGGTCAAACTTCTGCTTTACGATATAAGCATCCGCCCCAAGGGTCATCCCCCGCTCTCTGTCCTGCTGATCCGCCATGGAGGTGACAATGATCACCGGCAAGTCCTTTAAGGTATCTGATTGTTTCATTTTCCGGATCAAATCAAACCCGTCCATTTTCGGCATCTGGATATCGGTCACAACCAGGTCAACCATCTGGTGCCGCAGCAGGTCCAGAGCGTCCATGCCGTCAACCGCCACAAACACCTTATACCCCTGGGACTCCAGTATGGTTCTTTCCAGGGTCCGGGTTGTCACGGAATCATCCACTATCAGTATCCTGGCAGGTGCCTTTAGGGCTGTATTTTCTTCCTTTACTGAAAAAATCCGGGGTGTTGCAGAGCCGGTCATGCGTTTCAATAGTTCTTCAGGTTTCAATATCAAAGAAACGGATCCGTCATCATCCATAAATCCCCCCGAAAAAAAAGGAATTCGGTCGGCGGGCGGCGGCAGCGTCTTGACCAGCACATCCTCCTGGGAAAGGAACCTGTCCACGCCCAGGCCCATGAGCTGACCTTCTGAATGAACAACCATCACAAAAAGGGTATCTCCCGGTCCGGGACTTTTCGCATCGTTGATCTCCAGATAATCCTTGAGCATGCCGAAGGGCACGGGCGACTGATTGAAACGGATGACCGGGGTTCCGTCCACCGATTCAACATCCTCCAGCCTGATTTTGATCAGTTGCTCAATGTGGTGGGCCGGAATTCCGAATGTTTGTCCGCCTGATCTGATCCGCAGCATTCTGTGGGACAGAATGGTCAGGGGAACCACCAGGTCAAACCGGGTCCCCTGGCCATCCTCTCCCGTGACGTTGATATTTCCGCCAAGCCGGTTGATGCACCCTTTAACGACGGACATTCCAACCCCCCGGCCTTTAAGATCGGTAATCATTTTTACAGTGGTAAACCCCGGCTCGTACATATACCGAAGCAGATCCTGGCGGTTCAATTCGGATGCATCGGTCTCGGAAACATGCCCTTTTTTGACCACCTGATTTAAAATGGCCTGATAATCAATACCTCTTCCATCGTCCTCGATGGTCATGTTCAATCGATCGTCCCTTACCCGCAGTATAAACCGGATAAGCCCCACGGGATCCTTACCTGCCTCTGCCCTTTCTGCGGACGGCTCAATGCCGTGACTGATGGCATTTCTGAGCATATGCATCAACGGGTCCTTCAACGCCTGAAGCACGAGACGATCCGCCTGAACGTCAAGCCCCTTAATCTCGAATCGAATCTGTTTTCCTTCATCGGCAGATAAATCCCGCATCATTTTGCGAAAAACCTGGAACACATCTTCGGCCGGAACCATCCTTGCCTTCAGGGCATTCCCCTGAATCTGACGGCTCAAACTCATGTATGTCCGGGTGGCAGCCCTCTGTTCCAGATCCAGTTCCCGGACACATGCCCGCAGTTTCGGTAAAAATTCCTTTTGAGATACCAAACGGGTCCGGGATCCCGCCATTTCATCGCGCTTATCTTTCAGGGTTCTGGAACGGCTGATACGGTTCAGGTTAACTTCCGTATTCCGGGACCATTCAGCCAGCATTTGTCTGACCTGGTTGATTTTAACCGCCACACGCTTCTGCCGGATTCCTTCCGATGCCATCTGTCCGGCAGTCCGCTGAATGTGATCCATGCGCTCGGCTCTTATGCGGATCGTGTCAATGTAACCTTCGTCAAGGTGAGCATCGGATACATGCACCCGCTCATTGATCTGCCGGCCCGCAATACCTTCTGCAGCATCATCCGGTATTTTCTGTGTCCGGTCCAGGGAGACCACGTAATCTTCAACGGCATCCACCCGGCGGTTAATTTCCTGAATCACTTCGGGTTCCGGTGCGGTCCGACTGTCCCGGATACCGGCAAACCGGTTTTCAATTCCATGGGCAGTATCCTGGACAAAAGGAAGATCAGCCGCCCGGGCAGCCCCTTTCAGTGTATGAGCGGACCTGAAGGCATTGTCGAGATCCGCCCCGGCAGGTACCGCATCCGTTGAGATGGTGTCTAAAACCCGGCGGATGGTTTCAAGATGGGGTTTGTATTCATTTTTAAAAGCGGCCAGCACTTTTGCCGACAGGCCGGACTCATCCGCACTTTCCGGGGGGGTGCTGGCTTTTGCTTCTTTTGGCCGGTCAAAAGACACTTTCGTCCGACCCCACTCATCTGTCAAAGCGCTCATAACGGTGGTTGCCTCACCGGGAACCGGAGTCATGGGATCGCCGGCAAATGCCGTCACATAAGCTTCAATCATGCTGATGAGCCGGTCCATGTCCCGGATCACTTCGTGTTTCGGTTTTTTCTTTCCGGTTTTCATTGCCGAAAAACAGATTTCAAGACAGCGGGCGGCATTCTGGACAAATTCCAGCCCTGCCGCCCGGGCAGCCCCCTTTAATGTATGGGCGCTGCGCCTGACGGTTTCCAGATCCTTTTGCGCAACGGTATCCTTTGTTTTCAGGAGATGAATCCCTTTGCGGATGGCGGACAAAAGGGCTTTGTGCTCCTTTTCAAATGCGGCAAAAACTTTTTCCCGGATACTGTCCATTGCTTATTCGCTTCCGATAATGGCTTTGAGACTACCGCTCAGATCATTTAAATTCCCGACAGCAGTCTCAATTTGCCCGATCCCCGATGATGTCTGTTCCGTTGCCGTGTGGATATCCTTTAAGGCCTGTGTGACCTGATCCAATCCGATCTGCT
>JBNKNP010000237.1:0-14059 GCA_050293905.1 Desulfobacteraceae bacterium
CCCAAAAGGGCTACCCCAATATCTTGTGGCAAAATTTTTGTCTTTTTAAATGGCGGGGATCCGGCTTGTATAGATCCTGGCAGTTTTTAGCACCTGCGCTGTCGGGTTCGTTTCTTCATAGACCTGATACCTCCTCAGATATATGATCGGCGGGAAGAAGGGCGGCGGGGTATTATTTTTAAAAAACAGGGGCGGGATCCTGCTGGATCAGGCAGGGTAAAACTGGCAACAAAAAAACTCGCTACATAAATAGACATAAAGCTCGCTTAGGAAGCTCTCTCCGATTTTGGTTTAATTTGTCCAATTCTCAATATTCAAATTTGGAACTCGGTTGAAATGCTTTTCATTATTTGTGACAAGGGTATAATCAATGCTTCTAGCATGGGCCGCAATCATCATATCCATGTTGCCAATTGTATGGCCCTGGCTTTCCAACGATTGCCTGATATCTGCGTAATTATCGGCTGCGGACTGATCCCAGGGGAGAATATCTACGTGAAGAATAAACTGTTCAACAAGTGACTTGTGTTTTTGAGGGTTTGGAGAGCGTAAAATTCCATACTTGAATTCTGCGTAGGTGATTATTGAAATGCTGAACTGCCCCATTTTAAAAGAATCAAATCGTTCTAAAACCTGAATAGGTTTTTCCCTCATGATGTAACTGCAAATGTCGGTATCGAGCATGAACTTAATCATCGAAAATATGCCTTTCCTGAGGCGGGAGGTCTACACGGTCAGTCATGAAATCCGGGTCTGCTTTTTCTCCGGATAAAAAGAAGTCTCTCCATGAATCAGGCTTTGGAGACAATATCACTTTATCCCCTACTTTTCTAATAAAAACCTCTTCGACATCGAACCGAAATTCTTTTGGTAGCCGAACGGCTTGGCTACGTCCATTTTTAAATACTTTAGCTGTTTGTTGTTCCATTATTTGTCCTCCAGAATGGGAATATACCATGTTATATTCCATATATAATACATACCATGATATCTATCAAGTATTTCTTTAGAAATAGATATGAAAAACCTTGCAAATTAGCCGGTTTCTTGATTTGAAATAAATCTTGAAGGCTTGGTGCGTTTCGGAGCGCAAGAAGTATAGGGGATAAGCCAAAACCATTACTTTTTAGTTATCAGTTTCTGGCAAAAGAAGCACTTTAAGACATTCTGCCGCAAACAAATTTCAACACCCAGAGAGCATAAATGGTATGATGGAACGCTTTTTCTGAAATTATTCAGCTACCATATACTGTATCTGCTTTGAAAAGCCAAAAGCAATTTTATTGGAGATAATCATCGGGAAAGCTGGAAAAAACATCAAATCAACCGCAACATCGAGTGGCGGGCCGGTTGCCTGTCAGAAAGCTTTTTTGGATCAGTGTGTTACAAATTATTAATGACGCGTAGCGTTAAGAACTGCAAACTGTATGAGGACATACTTGCCCGCAGTTTTTGCGGTTCAGCGAAGCGAATTTAGAATTTGTCAGACTGATCCGACCTGCGAACGACAGGCAACCGGCCCGCCACGGGTATTTCAGTTAATCCTTTGATCCTTTTACCGGAGAATTTACCTGCATTGGCCCTGCATGATACGACGAAAGGGATTGATTTGTATTCAAATTCAGTGTAGAAAAGATGGCTATGTCATACCAAGTATTAGCGCTTAAATATCGGCCCCAGACATTTGATGATGTTGTGGGGCAGTCCCACGTGACCACCACCCTCAGCAATGCCATCCGCTCGGACCGTGTCGCCCATGCCATCCTTCTTACAGGGCCCAGGGGAACAGGCAAGACAACCATTGCCAGAATCCTTGCCAAAGCCATGAATTGTCAGAAAGGGACCAGCCCGGTTCCCTGCAATCAGTGCAAAATCTGCACGGATATTATCAATGGTCATTGTTCAGACGTATTTGAAATCGACGGTGCGTCAAACAACAGTGTCGACCAGGTCCGGGATTTACGAGAGAACGTCACCTACATGCCTGGGTCGGCCGCATACAAAATATATATTATTGATGAAGTACACATGCTGTCCACGGCAGCCTTTAATGCGCTGTTAAAGACCCTTGAAGAACCGCCCGACCATGTGATGTTCATCTTTGCCACCACGGAAGTTCACAAAATACCGGCCACGATTCTCTCCCGTTGCCAGCGCCATGACCTGGGAAGGATCAGCCTTGGTATGATTTCAGATCATTTAAAGCTGTTGTGCACAAAAGAAGGGTATGCGCTTGAGGATAAAAGCCTTGATCTGATTGCCCAGCAGGCCGACGGGTCAATCAGGGACAGCTTAAGCCTTCTGGACAGAATATTATCTTCATCCGGCACAGCAGATATCAGCCATGAACAGGTGCTTGAAAGTTTAGGCGTCCTTGATATTCAGATCTTGCATGACATCAGCACGGCTGTTTTTGAAAACAATGGTGCAAAAATAATCGACTGCCTGGAGCAGATAAATGATTCAGGATTGGATTTAAAACAATTTTACTCTGATCTGATTGTCTATTTCAGGAACCTAAGTGTGATCAAACTCTGCGGACAAAACAGCCGGAGCATCAATCTTGCCCAGTCACAAAAGGACACTCTATTTCAATTGGCTGCGTCCCGCTCAGGCAGACATATCAATGCCGTGCTGCAGACGCTGCTGGATGATGAATCCCTGGTCAGGTATTCATCTCATACCCGGACGGCCATTGAAATGATCCTGTTAAAATTGATTCAAATGCATCCGGGTGATCAAATTGATCACGTCATTTCAAAACTGGATGATCTGGCAAAGCAAATCCTGGCAGATTCCGGCACAACCCACCAGGTGCGCCGGGATGACGGCCCCGGATATCAGCCTCATAAGGTTTCTGATGTTTCAGAAAAACCGGCACCAATGGCACCGATATCCCCCCCCCCATTAGAAGTTAACGAGCCTGTGCAAAAACCGGCATTTGAAACCCCGGTGCAGCCTTCTCCCAGGCAGGACGGTCCTGAGATTGAAAAAAACTGGCAGGGATTTTTAAACACAATTGAACCCACGCTTCCGTTCATGTTTGCGATTCTATCCAGAGGCCGGGTCATTGAAAAGGAACCGGACCGGATCATTGTTCAGCTTGAAAATGTATCGTCTTTTGACACCACACGGATTGAAAACAAAAAAAAAGAACTCCAGGCCACGTGTCAGGATTTTTTACAAAAAAAATTGACCATCCAAGTTGTTTCGCAAAATGACATCCGGTCAAAAAACAATAAAAAAAAAAATGAAATAAAAGCCAAACAGCTGGCTTTCAATCACCCTCTTGTGGTTGAAGCACAGAAAATATTTAATGGTGAAATAATAAATTATTGAAACAGGAGTGATCCATCATGCAAAATATTAACAAAATGATGAAACAAGCCCAGCAGCTGCAGAAAAAAATGATGAAAACCCAGGCGGAACTGGCAAAAAAAACAGTTGAGGCCTCTGCCGGCGGCGGTATGGTTAAAGTCGTGGCAAATGGCGGCCAGAAGATAGAATCCATTGTTCTTGAAAAGGAAGTTGTTGACCCTGAAGACATTGAAATGCTGCAGGATCTTGTACTGGCAGCCGTTAATGATGCGTTGAACAAAGCCCAGGAAATGATCTCTTCGGAAATGGGCAAGCTCACCGGGGGATTGAATATTCCGGGAATGTAAAACAATATGAAGTATTATCCAGAACCGATTTTAAATTTAATTCACAGCCTGTCAAAGCTTCCGGGCATCGGCAAAAAAACAGCCGAACGCCTGGCTCTGCATATTCTTCATGCCCCGAACCAAGAGGCTGCCGCCCTGGCTGCGGACATTGTTGATTTGAAAAAAAAGGTCAGGCTGTGTGCCACCTGTTTTGCTTTAAGCGAAAAAGAGCATTGCAGAATCTGTTCTGATCCATCCAGAGATCCGTCCATTATCTGCGTGGTTGAAAACCCCACCGACATGGCTGCCATTGAAAAATCAAATGCCTTTTTTGGCACCTATCATATTCTGGGAGGGGCGTTGTCCCCCCTTGACGGTATCGGACCCGCCGATATCCGGCTGGATGAATTATTCAAACGGGCCAGGGACAATAAGACAAAAGAGATTATCCTGGCAACAAAAACCAATGTGGAAGGAGAGGCCACAGCCGCCTATATCCTTGAAAAACTGATCCGCACAGGGATCAGTATCACCCGGATTGCATCCGGGATTCCCATGGGAGGAGATCTGCAGTATATTGATCCGCTGACCATGCAGAAAGCAATGGAGAAACGGTATGGATGCTGAATTTAAAACAGCTGATGATATTTTTGAATGCAAATTATGCGGCGACTGCTGTGAAGGGTTTGGCGGGACCTATGTTTCTGATGATGATATAAAAAAAATTTCAGAATATATCGGATTTGATCCTGAAAATTTCAAACAGACCTATTGCGATCCATCCGGATCAAAATTTGTTTTAACGCGGGGAAAAGACGGATACTGCATCTTTTTTGATTCCCAAAAACAGTGCACCATCCATCCGGTCAAACCGTACATGTGCAGGGCATGGCCTTTTTTAAAAACCATTATTAAAAATCCGGAAAACTGGGATGCCATGGCCAATGCCTGTCCGGGCATGAAAAAAAACATTCCGGATAAGGACTTGAAAGAAATCGTCCGGTGTGAAAAAGAAAAACTGGATCAATCGTTTGGTCGGGATGTTTCAAAAAAAGAATAAAAGCTTCAGGCTTTTTGCGGTGCTTTTTTAATCTGTTCCATTGGCACCGGACAGTTGTCGCAGAAACTTCACCCCGATACCATTGGATTGAAAACGGACAATTTGTCCCAGTATCTTGAACATTTTTTGGCTGGCCGGCATTTTGAATCTCATGGTAATTTTCTCACCCACGTCAAACAACCGGTTTGACAGGTCGGACTGGTCCGGCAGGTTAAGTTCAATGAACATGCCGCAGCGGCCGATATCCTTTATAAAACACTGATCTATCAGGGATTGATCCTCATGATCGACTTCCACCACCCAGGGATTTTTCAGATAGGTCCGCTGATGTTTTCTTGTGCCGTCATACCCGTTTGAATCAAGGCTTTCAAGAAGATCCAATTGCTGGTCCAGAGGCATTTCAAGGACGATATTCATCAACCGGGATGTTACGTCTATACTGTCATATTCTGCTGTTTTTGTCTTTATGCTGCCCATCAATATCTTTCCTGCGGCTCGTCCTATTTTCCTGTGCCCATATCAGCAAACTGCCGGGCTATACTGTCTCGTTCATATACGATTTCCACCCTCCGGTTCAATGCTCTTCCCCTGGCAGTATCATTGGTGGCCACGGGATGATATTGTGCATACCCTTCAGCGGAAATATACCTGGGAGGAACCCCGTTATCCACCAGAAGCCGGGTCACAGTGGATGCCCGGGCACTGGAAAGCTCCCAGTTGGAAGGATACTGGCTGGACGAAATCGGCTCGTTGTCCGTATGCCCTTTTATTTTTACATGATAGGCAAGTTTCGAGAGCACCACAGCCACTTTTTTTAATATATCTCGTCCTTTTTCAGACAGACGGGTGCCGCCTTTGGCAAACAATAACAGATCCGAAAGGGTGATGACAACACCGTCTTCAGTTTTTGTCACGCTGACTTCTCCGCCCAGCTTATTGAATAATACAAGCTCTCTGACTTCACTGACAATCTCTTCCATTTCTTTTTCAATCATCCCGCCCAGTTCATCTATCTGCTGATCCGGGGTGGGTTCTTCAGAGGGTACGGCATGCATGGTCAGGCCTTCTCTTGTGCCGGATTCAGGAACCGACTGGGCACCTAAGGCACTTCTTAAAGACTGAACCATTTCTTTGTACGTTTCCTGCTGGGTGGTACTCATGGCAAACAGCAGAACAAAAAAGCACATTAAAAGCGTGACAAGATCGGAAAATGTGCACATCCATTCAGGGGCACCGCCGCCTTCTGCTTTTTTTTCTTCCGGCGGAGCCGAAAGGGCTATCTCATTTTCTGCTTCTAAAGAACCGTCTTCTGCCATTTTTTATTCTGCCGTTTCCTGTTCTCTATTTTTATTCTTTCTTGTCCCCGCCGCTTTTATCCCCAAGATAAATATTGAGTTTATCTTCCATCAATTTGGGATGTTCACCTTCCCTGATGGAAATAATGCCTTCAAAAATAATGTTCATATTGGTCATTTCTTCTTCATTTCTGCCGGCCAGTTTATCTGACATGGGGATAAAAAACAAATTGGCCATGATGGCACCGTAAAAGGTGGTAATCATGGCCACTGCCATTTTGGGGCCAATGGATGACGGATCATCAAGGTTGGCAAGCATCTGAACCAGACCGATCAGGGTTCCGATCATGCCGAATGCAGGGGCGTATGATCCCATGCTTGAAAACATATCCGATCCCACATCCAGCCCTTTTTTAGTCAAAGCCATCTTTTTTTGCATAATCGCTGCTATATCGGCTGTTTTCACCCCGTCAACCGTCATCTGAAGCGCCTGGGCAAGGTATGGATCCGACGTGGTTTGAATATCTCCTTCAATGGAAAGCAGCCCGCCTTTCCTTGCTTTATTGGAGATTTCCACAAGGTTGGAAATAATTTCTTCAGCCGGTTGAAGCTTGAATATGAAAATCTTCATACCCACTTTAAAAACAGACAGAAAATCGGAAAGCGGATAGCCCACCATGGTTGAAGCAAGGGTTCCGCCCACAACAATGAGGATGGAAGGGATATTAACAAACATCATGATACTGCCGCCGAGCAGGATGGTACCCAGGATAAACCCTACCCCTGAAACAACACCGATAATTGAAGCTAAATCCATTTTCTATGCCCTTATATAAACAGTTTCGTCCACGGGATACTCCTTGTTATAGGTTTTGATCTTATCAATAGCATCCTTGGTAAGTAAAGTGTTTACGGAAAAAAGTTTTGTGCCGGTGCGGGTGAATAATGCAGTTCCAAGTGTCATTCCCGGCTCAAGCTGGTGAATTCCCACCCCTTTTACCCTGTACGCGTCAGAGCCCATATGAAGAACGGCATATTTTCCCAGCCAGGAAACAATATTCGGATCCAGGCGGCTGCCGGCATATTGTTCGAGCTTTTCCAGAAGGATTTCAAGACTGGTGACATCTTCCTGATCCTTTAACGTATCAAACACGTCTGCTCCTGCTAAAATTCTTGATAACACAGGAATATACCGCCTTTTCAGTCCCTGGGGCCAGCCGGTTCCATCGGAATTTTCATTCATGGACCGGATAATCTCCGCACACCCGTCAAATTCGGAACAATTTAACAGGAATTGAGCCCCTTTGACCGGAACCTGCAAAAACAGATCTTTTTCATATGCTGATAATTGTTCGTAAGGTTTATTCAGCAAGGCTTCTGGTACCAAAAGCAGCCCGACCTCATGTAACATAGCAGCTTTTCTCAGATCCTCCAACTTTTTTTCATCAAAATTATTCTGTCTGGCTATAAAATAGGCAATGTGGGAGACCCGTTCCGCGTGGCCCCGGTTTTTTTCAACGCGGTTTTCAATCAAATCAAAAAGAATATCGGAAAACCCATTTATATTGGCTGACAAGGATGCCTTAAGCACCTGCTTCTCTTTTTTTAACCGGCTGCGCTCCTTTGAGAGCTGATTGACCTGTTTCAGAGCATTATTCAAGGTTTCACGCTCTTCAAAAAGGGTGGTCTTGGCTTTTGCCAGTTCTGTTTTAAACTGATCCAGATATCCAAAGGTCTGTTCAAGTTTCATCTCCTGAACATCAAGTTTCTGCTGAAGATGCTTGACCTGTTGATAAACTTTATATTTATCTTTTACCTCATCTGCTGCAACCGGTGTTACCAGAAAGTCATCCGCACCCAGAGCGTTGAAAGACCGTCTCAGGTCCGGTTCAGGATATTGCTCCATCCATAAAAAAACAGCCGGTCTGTGCTGGAAGCCGGCCTTTCCCAGGCTGGTCAGCACCTTTTTGAGCAGTTCAGTTTGAATTTCAAAACTGATAAGGATCAGATCATATGCAGGGGGCGTTTGAACAATGCCTGCCAGATCCCGGGCTGTGCATTCCCTGAGTATAAAGCCGTTTGATTTGGAAAATTGCTCTCGTACCCAGGGCTGCGGATCCCTGCAAATATAAAGAAGGGAAATAAAATCAACCATGGCTTACCCGGTCAGCGCCGTCATGGGTATCATTCTGAGTACTCATTCATCCACCATTCATCCCAGGAGGTTTCCAAAATGCTTTGTGCCATCTGGCAGCCCACATCGGTTTTCAGTCTGCCCATGACCACGGGTATCCATTTTTCAGGCCCCTTGGCGCCCAGATCAGATATTTTTTTCAACTCAAGGATAAAGGAAATCTGATCGGCATCATTGGCCAGTCTTGCCTCTCTTGTTTCTCCCTGATTAAACTCTTCGACTAATTTTTTTATATCTTTACCAAAAGAAATATGCTTAATCAAATGAGAAATAGCTTTAGGCTCATCCGGAATTGAATATTTTTTTTCAACATAGTTTAAATCTCCGGTTCTGGTTTCAGCAAGGTCATGAACAAGGGCCATGGTCACCAGCCTTTCAAGATTCAGCGTCACATCCAATTTGGCCATGGCAAAACAGATAAAGGCGGTCATAAAACTGTGTTCAGCAATACTTTCCTTTCCTGATCCTAAAAATGCATACCCTGACCGGGTGATATCTTTTAAAATTCGAGCTTCAAACAATAGGTTGGCGATCGGTTTCATTGGGTGTCCTGTTTGACGGTTAATCGGGTTTCAAGGGGGTTCAATCCTGATCAAAATCGCAACAATTCTTGACATTTTATAGAACAGGCGTTTAAATAAAGTCAAGAATTCAAGATTAACCGCGTGTCATCCTGGAGGGATTATGCGAAATCGAACCACCCTTAACTGTATTATAATAGTAATAATAACAATTATTTCAGGGATCGCTTTCAGTTCACCTGCCTTGGCAAAAAATGAAGTCGAATTCATACCCGGGGAAGATTCGGGTTTTTTTTATATCATCCAAAAAGGGGACACGCTGTGGGATCTGTCCAATAAATTTTATAATTCCCAATGGGACTGGCCCGGACTGTGGGAAATAAATGATGAGATTAAAAACCCCCACCGCATCTATCCCGGTCAAAAGATCCGTATCTTTTTCAAGGAAGAAGCAAAACTTAAACCCATCATTGTGCCGGTTAAAAAATATAAAAAAGAAAAAAAGCCGGAAAAAATTGTTCCCTCATTTTCTTTTGCTCAAATAGACCGTGTCGGCTTTATCAGAAAAAAAGCCCAGCCAGCCCTTGGTTCCATTATCAGGGAGAAAGACGGCAACCTGATGATCTCCACGGATGATATTGTCTATATTAAACCCACAGAAAAAGGCGCACTGATACCGGGTAAGCGTTATCATGTTTATACTGCAACCCCGATCAAAGAAAAAATCCATGACCGGACTTTTAAAGGTGTAAAACATCTGATCAAAGGGGAAATAAAAGTAGCGGAGGACAAGTCGGATTATGTTTCTGCAGTTGTCACAGACACCTTCCGGGATATTGAGAATGGTGATCTGATCATGGAATATTATGACCGCGATGAAGTGTTAACGGTTGAGGAACACCCTTCCCCCATTGATGCACGGCTGATCTGTTCTGAAGACAATACGCAGATGATAAATGATTACCGGATCGCTTTTATTGACATGGGCAGAAAAGATGTAAAACCCGGCCAGATCTATACGGTCATGCGCAAGAATGAAACCAAGGATTACAGTGGATGGAAGCCTGGAAAAAAGAAGACCATCCCTCTGGAGGATCTTAAGTCCGGGAAATTAATCGTACTGCAGACAGAAGATATTACAGCCACCGTGATGATCATGTCATCTACTTATGCCATTCATCCGGACGACATGGTGAATTAAAGAAGATCCCAGGTAACACGCAGCACCTCCTGATAGGTGGTGGTTCCGTTGAGCATTTTTTTAATGCCGTTCTGGCGCAAAAGAACAAGGCCCTCTTCCATGGCTTTTTTCCTCATCGCCTCCAGGCCGGTATCGGAAGCGGTCAGTTGTTTGAGACTTTCTGAGTAAGGCATGATTTCATATATCCCGGATCGTCCCTTATACCCAGTTTTCCGGCACTTCTGACAGCCTTTGCCATGTTTAAGGTTCACCGTATCGCTCCGGACGTCAACGTTCAACCCAAGCTCGGCCAGTTCCTGCACCGGCATCTTAAAATCCTGGGCACAGTGGGGGCAGATTTTTCGAACCAGCCGCTGGGCCACAATGCCGTTCAAGGCTGAATGAATCAGATACGGCGGAATTCCTAAGTCCAGCAGTCTGAATACGGTGGACACTGCGTCATTGGTATGCAGGGTGGAAAGCACCAAATGGCCGGTCAGGGCGGCCTGGACTGCGGCCTGGGCAGTCTCAAGGTCCCGAATCTCTCCGACCATGACAATATCCGGGTCCTGGCGCAGGATATTTCGCAATACCGAACCAAAGGTGACATTAATGGCCGGCTGGACAGCAATCTGGTTGAACTCCTCGTGGATCATTTCTATGGGATCTTCTATGGTTGTGATATTGACTTCCGGGGATGAAAGCATCCGCAGACTGGAATAAAGGGTGGTGGATTTTCCGGATCCGGTCGGGCCGGTGACCAGGACAATTCCGAACGGCATGGTGATCAACTTTTTAAATCTTTCAAAATCATCTTTGAAAAATCCCAGCAGTTCCAGATCCTGAAACAATACATCCGGGTCCATGATTCTCAACACTGCTTTTTCACCAAAGGCCACAGGGATCGTGGACACACGAATCTCTACCTCTGTTTTCTCTTTTCCCATTTTGATCCGGCCGTCCTGGGGGCGGCGTTTTTCAGCCATATCCAGCCGGGACAAGGTTTTTATCCGGCTTATCACGGCATTGTGAAGCTTTTTGGGCAATTTGTATACGGTGTGGAGAACCCCGTCCAGCCTCAATCTGACAAGACAGACATCCCGTTTGGGTTCAATATGAATATCACTGGCTTTTTGATCAAAGGCGTAGGAAAATAAATGGTTCACGGCGTTGACAATATGCTGGTCCGTGGATGGCAGCTCATCCGTGGCTTTCAAGCTGACAAACTGTTCCATATTGCCCAGGTCCACCCCTTTAGTTGAAAAAAGGTCTTCGGCTGCAGATATGGAATGACGGAATCCGAAAAATTCATTGATCAGTTTTTTGATATCAGACTTTGAACTGACCACGGGCTTGACCTTTAATTTGGATACCATTTCAACATCTTTAATGGCTTCATAATTAAACGGGTCCGGGGTGGCAACAATCAGTTTGCCTTCCTCCACCGTCAAAGGCAGCAACAGGTGTTTGGCTGCAAAGGACTTTGAAATGGTTCCAGTCACCAGGTTGAGCTCAAGTTTAAGCGGATCAATTTTTTTATATGGTACGTTCCAGGCGCTTGCCATTGCCCTGAAAATCAAGTCCTCATCAACAGGTTTGGCCGGGTCTTTTTTCTGCTCAACTTTTAAATATAAAATCACATCAATAAATGAAACAGCCTCACCCGGATGTCCTGTGGATTGATTTTTTTTGGTTTTAATGTTTTTTTGTTTTAACAGAATCTGTCTGACGCGATTTTCTTTTTTTAAAATTTCCAAGGCCTGTTCATTTGAAATCAACTGAGCAGCCACAAGGATTTTGCAAATATTCCGGGATGAAAATCGATTCTCTTTTTGAAGGGTCATAAAATCATGTCCTTGAACAATTTTGATTTGCGCAGATTTATCTGGTTATATAATCGAACATGTGTCCCATTGTAAAGGCATAAGAATGATTAAAACAGATTTAATTTATGCCAAGACGATTCTATTAACAGATCCCTTATGGTATACTGACAATTAAATTCTCCATGACGTGTTTTGATAATTGTTTCCGCAACCCAAACAGGACATGTTTGATAAAATATGAACAACTTGCCGGATCAATTGGATATCAGCAACTTTGAGGCCTTCTGGGATTCATTCGCTGAGCAAGAGCAGGTAAATTTTATAAAGCAGTCAGAGATTCTCGATCCCGGGGATGCCATTGTTCCGATTTTAAAGGGCCTTGAATCTCCGCATTTTTCGATAAGATCCCAGGCTCGCAGTGCCTTAAAAATCCTTCACGCAAGGATCCACTCTTTTTTAAAGCATGCATCTGACCCGGTTCAATACAGAAAAGGCATGAAAGCCTCTGCCGGTGTATGCAGCAGAATCTTCAACAGAATTGATCCCGCGCTTTCTTCCAAAGAGAAAAATTATTATTTCAAACTGTTACTCAGTTTAGAAGGCAAAGGAGCTTATTTTGCCTTCAAAGCGGTTTATATGAGACGAATCTCCGGGCACTCCATGGAAAAACTCATTGGTACCCTGCCCGATTCCCAGCGCCTGGATTTAATCCGGGAATATCTTCAGGCCGCCCCGGAGGTACGGCTGAAACACGGCAAACTATTTAAACAGATCATTTTGTCAATTGATGACAGGGAGAGCGTCATTAAATTTTTTTCAAACCTTTTTGACACCGGGCAGGATACAGACCCTTTTTTATATAACCTTGCCCCGCAATTAAGAGATCCCGACCGCATCATATCACACAAAATCAACTCATCATCTCCGGCCGTCAGGGCAAAAGGACTCAAAGCCCTGGCCATGATACTTCCTAAAATCCCTTCAAATATCTTGCTGAAGATGCTCGATACCGAAACAGACATTCAAGTCCGGATGACCATTTATAAAATCATTGAAAACTCCACCCTGGGAACCTATCCTGAAATTTTCTGTCCATTGCTCGGTCTTCTGGATAAACGGGATGAATCAGAGGCATTCCATGCATTTAAAGCGCTTCTTGTATCCGGAAAGCTCCCGCTAATTGAAGTGATTGAACTGGTTGAAAAAAAAACACCCCGTTTAATGGGGCATATTTACAAGGAAATATCGACCCTGGGTAAAATTTCTTTTTTCTTTCTCCAGGATATTGCCTTAAACAGCCGGCTTTATTTTAAATCACACATGGAAATTAACCTTGCCGCTGTTTTCGGTATGATTAAAAAAAGACCGGAACGGGTGGTACGGATCTTAAAAAGCACCATTGAAAAGGCACAAGGGAACGACCGCAACGCTCTGACGGAATTTATAAAAAAAACAAAACAATTGCTGATCAAAGAAAGGCAAAGTGTTGAAAATAAGATCACTCCCCTGATTAAAGCCGCCCAAAATGAACCAAAGCCATCCAAAGAAGGGTTTCTTAAGACGATTTTCTTTTCTTCAGATTTGGAAAAAAATATCCAGGCCCTGAAAAAAGGCAGCCAGAATGCCCCTGTCAATTTGATGAATGAAACACTGAACACAATTGACCTGTCTTCGGTTGTCTGCACGAAAATCCCCTTGTTCTGCAGCAATTCATCCATTATAAATGCAAACCTGTCAGATGCTGTTTTCTTCAATGCCTTTTTCAGGCACTGCCTGTTTTACAAGGTCAATATGCAGAACACGACATTTGATTCTGTCTGTTTTGATCATGCGGTTTTTGTAGATGTGGATGCGCGTTCAGCCATATTTAAAAACTGCAGCTTTCACCATGCCATTGTTCATCACAGTACCTTTGATCAGGCTGAAATGAAAGGTGCCTCTTTTGTGGGGGCAAGTGTTTCCAACAGCAGTTTTCAGCAGACTGATCTGTCTGGTTCTTCTTTTGCCTATAGTAAACTTTTTGCCATTTCTTTCACCGCCACCCATATCGAACAGGGTGACTTTTCAGGGGTTAATGCGCGGTTCTGCCGGTTCCCCGAGCATTCGCGGCCAATGGTCTTCAGGGATGATGTTGATTTAAACGCCCGGGAATATCAGCTTGAGCTTGACGATGTCCCTGATCTGGACAGTGTCTGTATATCCCATATCAACATGCTGATTTTCAGCGAATTTGTTCATTATGGTGAAATTAAATTCTTCAAGCAGAATACCCAGAGCCTGCTCACGGCTTTTGACATCTTTAAACCCAGACAGAGTGATCTGTTTCAAATCATTCCGTA
>JBNKNP010000238.1:0-3351 GCA_050293905.1 Desulfobacteraceae bacterium
TATTACAAAAAACAAGGCAGAACTATAATTATATTGCTGGCCGGTGGTGACAAGCGAACTCAATCCAAAGATATAAAAACTGCCTTGAGCCTGGCGAAAAATCTATAGGGAAATGTACCATGACCAAAACAATCACAACCCGGTACGATGTTGCTGAGCATCTTAGAACACCAGAGGAAATGGCTGCCTATCTTGAAGCTTGCCTGGAAGAGGCAAATGGAGATGCTGCTTTTATTGCAAAAGCGCTTGGTGACATTGCTCGTGCCAAGGGAATGTCTCAAGTTGCTCGTGATGCCGGCCTGTCCAGAGAAAGTCTTTATAAAGCTCTATCTGGTGAACGAAGCCCAGCCTTCGACACAATTCTTAAAGTTATGAGAGCTCTTGGAATAAAACTGCATGCAGAAGCGGTTGAAGAAAAAAGCAAAACCACCCAACACGCTTGACACAGACCGGGGATAGGCTGTTAGGTATGACCGAAGGCCCGGTTGATAAAGGCCTTGACTTCTTAAAAAGATATACAATGAATCCGGCTCAGATTATACACGATCCGTGAGCCTTATTATTCCAAGTCAGGTATCATTTCTGCCTGACAGTCGTCATGTTTACAAAAATTGTTTTGGTGCTTATGGTATAAGTTAAATGTTCGGCATCAAAAAATAAAATAAGCCCTATCATTTCAAAAAAGCGGCCATACCGGCAAAAAAGGAGTCTGTATTATGCCTCTTAAAACAATAGAAAAATTCCAGGTTGATTATCTCCAGATTCTGGATGAAAACGGAAAAGTGGATAAAAAACTGGAACCGGATTTAGAGAATCAGGATCTTTTAAACCTTCACAGGGCCATGACGCTTTCCCGGATGGCAGACGCCCGCATGCTGAATCTCCAGCGCCAGGGGCGGCTTGGCACCCTGCCGGCCTGTACCGGCCAGGAAGCGGCGTTCTGTGCACCCATGCTGGCCATAAAACCTACGGACTGGTTTGCAGGCGCTTACCGGGAACTGGGGGCAAGGCTGATGCGGGGAGACTCACTGACAAATATGCTGCTCTTGTATAACGGGTATGAAGAGGGTGCTTATAATCCTGACAATCCGCGCACCCTTCCCATTGCCATTATCCTTGCGTCCCAGCTCCCCCATGCCGTGGGGCTGGCATACGCTTCCCGGCTGAAAGGCGAAAAAGATACCGTGGCCCTGACGATTTTCGGTGACGGCGCCACTTCCGAGGGGGATTTTCATGAAGCCATGAATCTGGCAGGGGTGCTCAAAGCGCCTGTGATCTTTTTATGCCAGAATAATCAATATGCCATTTCAACTCCCAGAAAATTCCAGAGCGCGTCAGCCACCATTGCCCAGAAAGCCATTGCCTACGGCATGCCCGGTATCCAGGTGGACGGAAACGATCCTTTGGCTGTATATTCGGCCGTGAAGGATGCAGTTGATCGGGCAAGAAACGACCAGGGCCCGTCCCTGGTGGAGGCGTTTACCTTCAGAATGCTCATGCACACCACGGCTGATGATCCCACCCGGTACCGGGAGGATGAAGAAGTTGAAAAATGGAAACAAAGAGATCCGCTGACCCGGTTCCAGACCTATCTGACCCGGAAAAAAATCTGGAATAAGAAAAAGCAGGCAGCGCTTGAGCTTGAAATAAAAGAGCAGATTGATCAGGCGGTGAAAGAATTTGAAGCCATGTCGGGTTTAAAACCAGATGCCCCGTTTGATTATGTTTTCGGCAATACCTTTCCCGTGCTCGACGCCCAGCGGTCTCAGTTTCTAAAAAATTTGAAAGAGGATGAAGAAAATGGCTAAGTTAAATATGGTACAGTCTTTGAATCAGACCCTGCACCGGGTCATGGAAAAAGATGATTCCGTTGTGATCATGGGAGAGGATGTCGGGGTAAACGGCGGTGTTTTCCGTGTGACTGACGGACTGTTTGAAAAATACGGACGGCAGCGGGTGATTGATTCAACCCTTGCGGAATCCGTTATTTTAGGAAGCGCCATCGGCATGGCCATTGCCGGATTAAAACCAGTAGTGGAAATGCAGTTTTCCGGTTTTTCCTATTTAATGATGCACCAGCTTGAAGGCAATGCTGCCAGGATGCGGAACCGGTCCAGGGGAATGTTTACCGTGCCCCTGGTAGTGCGGATGCCTTACGGCGGCGGGGTCCGGGCCCTGGAACATCATTCTGAAAGCAAAGAGGCCTATTATGCCCATACCGCCGGGGTTAAAGTGGTCATTCCGTCCACACCGGCCAATGCCGGGCTGCTGCTTGAAGCGGCAATCAATGACCCTGATCCCGTGGTTTTTATGGAGCCCAAACGCTCTTACCGCTCCTTTAAGCAGGATATGTCCGAAGCACCCGAGAGCCTGACCCTCGGCCAGGCCCGGGTGGTGGAAAAAGGAGAGGATATCACGCTTATTTCCTGGGGTGCCATGATGCGCGATACCCTTATGGCGGCCGAGCAGATGAAAGAAGAAAAAGGGATACATTCTGAAATCATAGATCTTTTGACCATCGCCCCCATGGATACCCAAACCATTGTTGAATCCGTGAAAAAAACCGGCAGATGCGTTATTGTTCAGGAAGCTCAGAAAACACTTGGCCCGGCTTCGGAAATCATTGCGGTTCTCAATGATGAGGCGCTCTACTATCTGGAAGCCCCGGTAAAAAGGGTCACCATGTATGATATCACTGTGCCGCTGTTTGCCCGGGAACTGATGTATCTGCCTTCAGTAAAACGGATTAAACGGGCAATGGTTGAAACGCTAAGGGAATAGGAGGGCATATGTTTGAATTCAAACTCCCGGATCTGGGAGAAGGGATCCATGAAGGTGAACTGCTGAAATGGCATCTGAATCCCGGAGATCATGTGAATGAAGATGATCCGCTCTGTGATATGGAGACAGACAAGGCAACCGTTACCATTCCAAGCCCGCGGTCAGGCACCATTGTTCAGCTCAACGGAAATCCCGGAGACATCATCACCGTGGGAACGGTTCTGGTTGTAATAGAAGAGCAGGGCAGCGGCCAGGCCAAAGAATCTATCCAGAAGCCTAAGGCCGAGCCTGAAAAAGCCTCCCCGGCGGCTGGGGAATCTGATCCGGCTGCTTCCGGGCCCGGGACTGGGTCAATGGAAAAAGACCGGCCCATGAAAACAGATAAACCTGCTAAAAAAGCCATTGCAGCGCCTGCAGTCCGGCGGCTGGCCCGGGAGATGGGAATTGATATCAACCAGGTGACCGGTACCGGCCCGGCCGGCCGGGTGATCCGTCCGGACCCGGAAAAGGCTTCACACGAACCTGCCGCGGCTGATCCACGATCCTTTCAGGAAACGGACAGCCTTGAAA
>JBNKNP010000239.1:0-8412 GCA_050293905.1 Desulfobacteraceae bacterium
CCGGTGAAGGGGTTCACCAGCGTCACGGCCGCAGCCTCGTCCATCAGCGCCAGCCATCCAGGTGACGCGCCACACGGTACCATACCGCGCACGTCTGGGCCCAGGGTATTGTTCCGACCTTTGAGCCCATGTCCATTTTCCAGGTTGGCGCAAAAAACGACCTGTTGGATCTTTACCTTTTACAGTGATATCAAGCCTGTCCGGGCCGGAGTACCGATACCGGGCTGTGTATAATTTCAAACAGGCCAATCATTTCCTTCCACTACGTAAGAATCCATAAGCTGCTCCAACAAAACCTCCGGCAAGGTGACTGAACTGTGAGATCTGGTCAACTTTTAAAATCGAGACGACTTCACTGCCGACATAAAGAACTGTAATTATGATAAATGTCAGGGGAATCTCTCTGGATTTAATATTTGAAAATGAGCTCAATAAAATCAGCATGAAAGCAATTCCGCTGCCCCCAATCAGGGAGTTTGAGAAAAGAAAAGCATTCAATAATGCAGTGGATACTGCGGTAACTGAAATCATTTCCAGGAGCTTTCCTGAACCATGTTTTTCTTCAAGCAAAGGACCAACAAGAAGAATGATCATCATGTTCCCGATGAGATGGCTCCAATTGCCATGACCCGCGATGTATGAAACCAGCCGGAGATAAAAATATGGATTTGAAAAAGACAGGTGCGCAGGTGAAGAAAAATATTTTGTAATGACGGCATTGCCGGTAAACACTAAAACACATATGGACAGTATGGCATAGGTCAAAATTATTGGAGAGTTGTATTTGATTTTCATTTGTAATTCTTCATCTAAATTATTCGAAGGGGCAGCCCATAGATTTCAGTTTTTGTCAGTGCCAAAATAAATTCCTCCTGTTATCCGGATAAATTACATACCGCGTGGGATTGTTTCGGTCAATCAGCAAGTGATATTTTTTGAGAATGGAGTGTAAGGTGATGAGTACGCGGTATAGTCGTCATAATCCCGGTATTGAACAAACTTGAATCCACATTAAATCAAGTCAAAAAGGTGATTTGAAAAAAAGTGCAGGACCAAACAAAAATGGTTTTCAGATAAAACCTGAAAACCCTTGATATTTGTGGTACGCCCGGCGCGATTCGAACACGCGGCCTACGGATTAGAAGTCCGTTGCTCTATCCAGCTGAGCTACGGGCGCAAACACGGAAGACTTTTAACAAATCCTGGGCAAATTGTCCATAAAAAAGTGGTCTGTTATTTTTTTATGAGCAAACATATTGCTTTTATCATTGTTATGATAATGGTATACTTAATTTTTTATAATTTCTGCTCAAGGTAAATTAATGGTTAAAAAGAACACGCAGGACAATCAAACTGAAAAACGGCTGACAAAGAGTGATTTTCTGGTGCCTGCTTCTAAAACAAAACCGTCAAAATCAAAGGCGCTTGTCAAATCCGACCCCATTCAGAGCTATTTGAATGAAATAAGCCGGCACAGGCTGTTGACGCGGGAGGAAGAGATCATTCTGGGAAAACGGATACAGGAAGAAGATGACCGGGAAGCCGCTTATATAATGACCACTTCGAATCTGAGGCTGGTGGTAAAAATTGCCCTGGAATTTCAAAGAATATGGATGCAGAACCTGCTGGATCTGATTCAGGAAGGAAATATCGGCCTGGTCCAGGCAGTTAAAAAATTCAATCCGTATAAAAATGTCAAGTTCTCCTACTATGCTTCGTTCTGGATAAAAGCCTATATATTAAAATTCATCATGGATAACTGGCGCATGGTCAAGATAGGAACAACCCAGGGCCAGAGAAAATTGTTTTTCCGGTTAAAAAAAGAAAAAGCACGGCTTATTGAGCAGGGCTTTGACCCCAAGCCCAAACTTTTGTCCGAAAGACTCGGGGTTTCTGAAAAAGAAGTGGTGGATATGGACCAGCGGCTGGCCAACTGGGATCTGAGCCTTGATGAACCACTGAAAAATGACTCCAATACGGAAAGGATTGAATTTATTAATGTTGAATCTGATTCTTCAGAAGACCAGGTTGCAAAAAAGGAGATTGAAGATATCCTCCATACAAAGGTCGATGAATTCAAAACCTCATTAAATGAAAGAGAACTGGTTATTTTTGACAACCGTATTTTTTCTGACAGCCCGCAAACCCTACAGGAAATCGGAGAACTGTATTCCATTTCACGGGAAAGGGTCCGGCAGATTGAAAATAATATCCTGAAAAAAATGAAAGCCTATTTCAAAAAAGACATGCCGGATTTCGACATGTACGATCACAGCCAGTAATTTTCAAACATTAAGTATATGCGATCATAAGGTGATGCTGATGTCCAAAAATTGTCTTATTTCCTTTGTATTCATTTTTACCAGTATTTTTTTCCTATCAGGCTGCAGCAAACAGTCTTCACCGCCGACACCGCAAGAATCGCGGTTGAGTCAGATGAATAAAGACGGCCAGGATGGTCATCTTTCAGCCAATTATTATTATCTTGAATCCAGGTTTCATCTCAAAGCCGGTGCCCTGGTAAAAGCCATTGTTTCATTGGAAAATGCCAGAAAACTGGATCCGGATTCCTATGTTTTAACCCGGGACCTGATCCGGATTTACCTGGGGTTGAAGGACAAGGCCAGAGCCCTTGACCTGGCTGAAAAACTGGTGAAAAGAAATCCCGATGATGTTGACAGCCTGCTGTTGTTTGCCCAATTAAAAAGCGATGATATGGATGAGCAGGAAATGGTGGATCTCCTGGAAAGAATTTTAAAATTAGATCCGGAAAATAAGGAAACATTTCTCCGTCTCGGTCGTATCTATATGGAAAAAAAAGATGACAAAAAGGCCCTGGATCTGTTCAAAAAAATGGTTGAAAAATTTCCGGATTATTATGTTGCCTGGTATTATCTTGGTGAAATTCATTTGTTAAACAAACGATATAAACCGGCTGAACCTGCTTTTTTAAAAACCATTGAGCTTGAACCTGAGCTGCTTGAACCCAGGTTTCAACTGGTCAAGGTGTATGATGCCCTCAATAGAAAAGACAAATACAAAAAAATAGAACAATTATTCAACCAGATACTCCAGATGGAGCCGGAAAACAACAGGGCCTTGCTGGGGCAGGCACTTAACCGGTACAAGTCCGGGAACATAAAGCAGGCCCAAAAGCTGTTTATGACTTTAGGACAGGATATTGACGACAACTCAAATCTGCTGATGACCGCCTATGATGAATACATTGACACTGGCAATGAAAAAGATGCTGTCATTGTTTTTTCCCAATTATTGAAAGCCAATCCTGAGAATTCAACCCTGACCTTTTTTACGGCCATTACCCATCAGAATGCGCAAAATTTCAAAAAGGCCATAGAATTATATAAAAAGATCTCACCGGATCATCCCCAGTATAAAAAGGCAGGTCTGAGCATTGCCCTGATTTACAAGGAAATGGACAAAAACCGGGAAGCGATCCGTTTCCTTGAAGAACGGCTGAAAACCATGCCCAAAGATATTGACATGATCTCCTACCTTGCCTCGTTCCATGAATATGAAAAAGAATACGACAAGGGAATGGCCCTGCTTGAAAAAGGGCTTGAACTCTCGCCTGAGAATACAACCCTGCTTTTTCGTCTGGGAGCGCTCCAGGACAAGGCGGGTTTCAGAGAAAAATCCCTTTCAACCATGGAGAAAATCATTGAAATTGATCCGGACGATGCCAGTGCATTGAATTATCTGGGGTATTCCTATGCAGACATGGGTATTAAACTTCCCCAGGCACTTGCCCTGGTTAAAAAAGCAAACGAAATCAGACCGGATGACGGATATATCACTGACTCCCTGGGCTGGATCTATTACAAGATGGGAAACTATGAAAAAGCGGTATTCTACTTGCTAAAAGCAGCAGAACTGACTGAGTATGAAACCATCATTACCGACCACCTGGCAGATGCATATGAGAAAAACGGCCAGCACGACCTGGCTCTGAAGGCGTATAAAAAAGCCCTGGCCAATGTCAAGGATGAAGAAGACAAGAAGAAAATACCCGAGATACAAAAAAAGATAACTGATATTCTGAACCGGACAAATCAAAATCAGACAAATGAATAACCCCTCTTGTTTTCATGTTTTTTCCCCAAGTATTTTATCCGGATTATTGACCTGTTTTGTCCCTTTTTTATTGGCAGCATGTGTATTTTTATCCGGATGTTCCCCACTCCGGCCGGTTACTGATCCTGCCATGGACAAGAAAGCCATAGTCCTCGGCACAGCGGTACGGGAATTTAATTCACAGATTGAAACCAGCAAAGGAACCGGCTGGATAATAATAAAAGTCAAAGAAACCACACAAAAATACCGGGTCATCTGGGCAGCGGCATTTCCGGACAGACTCCGGATGACTCTGCTGTTGTCCGGCCTTCCAGTGGAAACAATGATTGCCACAGGTCAATCCCTTGCGTTTTATTCCCATACCGGCGGACACGAAAGCCATATCATCTATTCCAAGGATCCGGATTTAAAAAAATATCTGAATCTTCCGGTGAGCGTCAGCGACATTGTCTCTGTTCTGCTGGGCCGTCTCCCGGTAAGATCCTTTGATGATGCGTATTATCTGCCTGATGATCCATCCTTGAGTACTGTGGTGCTGCAGCACCGGCATGACAGGCAGCACCAGTATCTCCATTTTGACGGCAACCGGAATATCCACCGGATAACCAGGATCGATAACCAGGGACGACGCCTGTATGGGATAATCTTGGGCGACTGTCTTTCCCGGGATTTCGGAAAACTTTACACAAAAATAGAGATGATGGATAAAACCAGCCGGAAGATGACTTTGATTATCACAAAATTTGTTGCCAATCCGGAAATAAAAGCATCTGCCTTCATGTTGACAGAACCGGGATAATGACGATAATTATAGTGATTTAACATATTACTCAATCTCAAAAGGAGATAAAGCCCCATGATTCACGAAAGTGTTGACGATGCAAAAAAAGGCCAGGGCTGCCCGTCACAAGGGAACCCGGACGTGGCTGCCAAAATAAAAAAAGAAGACCAGGCCATAAAAAACTCTTTATCAAAAATTAAACATAAAATATTCATATTAAGCGGCAAAGGCGGTGTGGGAAAAAGCAGCGTATCTGCCAACCTTGCTGCCAGCCTTTCCAAAAAAGGATACAAGACCGGTCTCATGGATGTGGATGTCCATGGTCCTTCCATTGCCCAGATGCTCGGGCTGACGGAACTTCTGGATATTTCCAAAGAAAATCTGCTGCTGCCCAAACAGGTTAACGAGAACTTAAAGGTAGTTTCCGTCCAGGCATTGATGCAGGATAAAGACCAGGCCATTATCTGGCGGGGGCCTGCTAAAAACGGGATGATCCGCCAGTTTGTGAGCACCGTGGACTGGGGCGAGCTTGATTTTCTGATCATTGACGCCCCCCCGGGAACCGGTGACGAGCCCCTGACAGTGGTTCAGACCATTCCCGAAGCACAGGGAGTGATTATTACCACGCCCCAGGAAGTGGCATTAAGCGATATTCGAAAATCCATCTCGTTTTGCAAAACCGTCCGCCTGAAAACCCTGGGCATTGTTGAAAACATGTCAGGATTTAAATGTCCCCACTGCAAAGAGTCCATAGATCTGTTCAGTTCCGGCGGCGGTGAAAAAACCGCCCTGGCACAGGGACTGGGTTTTTTAGGGTCCATCCCGTTTGATCTGCGGGTAGTGGCTTCCGGAGACAAAGGTGTACCTGTAATGCTTGAAGACCAGGCCAGCGAATTTACCAAGGCCTTTGACCAGGTGGTTGAGAATATTTTAAAGGCATTGTAAGGGACATAATTGTAAGGAACCGATTGACAGAACCGTTCAAAAAAGCCAGGGAATTAAAAGATCTTCTGAATCAAAGAGAAGAGAAGAATCTTTTTGCCCTGGCCTGTTTCAGTCAATCCGCCCTGAGAAGGCGGAAGGAAAAATTTTCAGACAATGAATACCGGCAGGCGTTTTCAGCAGATTCGGACCGGATTCTCAACTCCATGGCCTTTACCCGGTATATTGATAAAACACAAGTTTTCTCCCTGATCAACAATGACCATCTCACCCACCGGGTGATCCATGTCCAGCTGGTCTCCAGAGTGGCCCGGACCATTGGGCGTTACCTTGGATTAAACGAAGATCTCATCGAAGCTGCAAGTCTGGGCCAT
This sequence comes from Desulfobacteraceae bacterium, assembly GCA_050293905.1. Taxonomy (GTDB): domain Bacteria; phylum Desulfobacterota; class Desulfobacteria; order Desulfobacterales; family Desulfobacteraceae; genus Desulfobacula. The sequence goes on from JBNKNP010000239.1 coordinate 6,193, forward strand.
GATATCGGTCACGCCCCTTTCGGACATGACGGTGAACGGTTCTTATCAAACCTTACCCAACAGAACGGGGCGGGCTTTTTTCATCATAACCTGCAGAGCATCCAGTTTTTAGACAAGATTGAAAAAAAGGGCCTGGGCTGGAATTTAAGCCTGCAGACCATGGATGCCATTGCCTGCCATAACGGCGAGGTCCATTCAAAACAATTGTCTCCCAAAAAGGACCGGACCTTTGATGAATTTGACCGCATGCTTGAGGCCATGCGCGAAAAACAGGCCGGCGACGAGATTCCCATGACCATGGAAGGCTGCGTAGTCAGGTTGGCAGACACCATCAGCTATATCGGCCGGGATCTTGAAGATGCCATCCGGCTCAAGCTGGTGGACAGGGGAAAAATCCCTGAAGACTGCAAAAAACTCCTGGGTCAGACCAACGGCACCATTGTTTTCAACCTGGTCACCGACCTGATCAGGACCAGTCTGGGCAACCCCTTTATCGGTTTTTCCGAAGATATCTCCGCTGCCTTGAAAAAACTCAAAGCCTTTAATTACCGCTATATTTATAAAAATCCCGTGATCAAACGCCACCTGTCATCCATTGAAGATATTTTCAGTTTTTTGTTTGACACCTATATGAACGATCTTGAAAAACAGAACCCCGGCTCCGTGATTTTTACCGATTTTCTCACCGGCATGTCCGACAACTACCGGGACAGCCATACCCATCCTGAAATTGTCAGAGACTATATCTCCGGTATGACAGACTCCTATTTTATCCGGCAGGCCCCGGAAAGACTGCGGCCTGAAACCATTGAAAATGTTTGAGAACCGGACATATCGGCACCATCATCAAAAAGAAGGTCTGACAGCCTTTGAGATCACTGTTAAAGAAACCAATCTGAACATCCAGGCCGGAACTGACCTTTCCGAAACCGCCGTTAAAACCGTCCTGGACTGCCGTAATACCATAGAGAATTATATCTGTTTAAATCCTAAGTTTGCCCGGTCTCTTACCCCTTTGCCCCTGCCGGACACAGCCCCTGAAATCATCCGGGAAATGATACTGGCAGGACAGCTGGCCAGGGTCGGCCCCATGGCTGCTGTTGCCGGAACCATTGCCCAGTATACCGGGATACGGCTGCTGGAAAAGACGGGCCAGGTTCTGGTTGAAAACGGGGGTGATATCTTTGTTAAATCTGATACAAAAACAAGGTTCACCATTTATGCCGGAAAATCGCCCTTTTCCATGACCTGCGGCATTGAGATAAAAAAACAGGAGCAAGCCTATGGTATCTGCACCTCGTCCGGCACCCTTGGCCATTCAAAAAGTTTTGGAACCGCAGATGCCGCCATGGTCTTTTCCAATTCCTGCTCCCTTGCCGACGCTGCAGCCACCGCCCTTGGCAACCGGATAAAAAAATCTAACGACATCCAGGCAGCCCTGGACTGGGGAAAAACCATAGACGGCATCCGGGGTATGGTTATCATCAAAGGCAAAAAAATCGGTATGTTCGGGCAGGATCTGAAATTGGTGAGCCTGTAAAAAAAAGTCAAACTAAGGTTGTATTTATTCCATACTGCTGGTATTTTTGTAATTCATGGATATCGCGGTTACCGGCAAAAGGGTTCCGGCCTTAAAATCGTCATCCGGACAGGATATTCCAAAACAGTAAAATTAAATCAGATTCGAGAGAATTTAATAGTAGAAAACCACATTTTCTGGGCGCAAAGGAGGAAAGATGAACTTTAGGGATTTGACAGTGGGAAAACAGATTTCAATCGGGTTTGGTATTGTTATCGTTCTGCTGATCATTCTGGGCGGACTGTGCTTTACCGGTGTGGGCGGCATTGTTAAAAATGCCTCGGAGGTCATAGACGGAAAAGCACTTGACGGTGAGCTTGCCCAGAAAGAAGTTGATCATCTCAACTGGATCGGTGAAGTCAATAGGCTTTTAACGGATGACGATATTCATAAATTAACCATTGAAACCGATCATACCAAATGCGGGTTCGGCAAATGGCTGTATGGTGAAAAACGTCTTGCCGCCGAAAAGCTGGTCCCATCCCTTGCTCCCCTGCTAAAGGACGTTGAGGCTCCACACAAACTCCTGCACGATTCAGCCATTGCCATTGACAAGGTGTATTCAGCATCCGATTCCCAGCTGCCCGGATTTATTGCCGCCCGGCTCAATGACCATCTGGAATGGGCTGCTGCCATCCAGG
>JBNKNP010000240.1:0-1618 GCA_050293905.1 Desulfobacteraceae bacterium
ACCGTATATACAAGATTTTTCTTTTCCGGAAATGCAAGTTCTGCGGCAGCAGAAGGAGTGGGTGCTCTTAAATCAGATACAAAATCGGCAATTGTAAAGTCTGTTTCATGACCGACCCCTGTGATAACAGGTATGTCAGAATCAAAAATGGCCTGGGCAACCGGTTCACTGTTAAATGCCGCCAGATCCTCAAGAGATCCGCCGCCCCGGGCAAGAATGATAATATCGGCTTTATTCTGTTCATTGATATAGGAGAATGCCCGGCAGATCTCGTGAACCGCATCTTTTCCCTGGACCTTGACAGGAACGATTTGAAGGCAGCAGTTGGGAAAGCGTCGCTGGCAAATATTTATGATATCCTGAACTGCAGCACCGGTTGATGACGTTATGACACTGACAAGTTCAGGTAAGAATGGGATCTCTTTTTTACGGCTTTCATCAAAAAAACCTTTTTTTTGAAGTTTTTCCTTTAATTGTTCAAAAGCGATCTGGGCAGATCCTGCACCTTCAGGTTCAATATGTTCAAAAATAAGCTGGTAAGATCCTCTGGGTTCATAAAGACCGATTCGTGCCAGCCCATAGATTTTCATTCCATTTTCAGGAGAGAATTTTAAATTTCGTTTTTGATTCCTGAACATCACAGCAGAGATTACGGCTGTGTCATCTTTTAATGTAAAGTAAGAATGGCCGGAGGACGGGACAGAATAATTTGAAATTTCACCGGTGATCCAGACAAACGGAAATGTTTCTTCAAGTAAAGATTTTATCTGCCGGGTTAACCGGGAAACCGTGTAAATATGTGACGTCTTTTTATCGGTCATTTGGCTTAATTTAACCTGTTTACTATTCTAATAGAACAAAGTTTATATATATAAAACATAGCACTTTTTTTAACAATAAAATATTTTAACCGGAATTGAATTCATTGGGCAAAATGTTCCTAAATACCGGTAATATTCAGGCAAGGTCTGATAATATATATTATGTAAACTTTTTAAAGAGTGCGATAAAACAGCATCAAATAAGGAGTTAATCAAATTGTAATCTTGAAATCCTGCCCTTCCGTGTTATATTACAGATCAAAAGAGATAAACCTGATTTTAAATCAATAAAAAATGAGAGGATAAAATGAACATGTATTCTTCTTTGTCACAAAACGCCGTTCTGGTTAAAACCAATGCTTTTATCAGAAGCGTTTATAACTGGATGGCTCTCGGACTTGGTCTTACAGGGCTGACTGCTTATTATGTCTCCCATGATCCGCGGATGATGAACCTGTTCTACAAAACACCCGGCCTGATGATGATTCTGATTTTTGCAGAACTTGGATTTGTCTTTTTTCTCAGTGCGAGGATTCAAAAAATCCAGGCATCCACGGCAACGGCATTATTTGCCATTTATTCCATTCTTAACGGCATCACCTTGTCAATTATTTTTCTTGTCTATACCCAGGCTTCCATAGTTTCCACCTTTGCCATCTGTGCAGTAACCTTCCTTGCCTGCAGCATTTACGGCATGACCACTAAAAAAGACCTGACATCCCTTGGCGGATTCATGATGATGGGCCTTATCGGCATCATTATTGCCTCGGTGGTGAACATGTTTGTTCAAAGCTCAG